>JBBQPM010000258.1:0-7977 GCA_038217425.1 Gemmatales bacterium | reverse complement strand
GATACTCAGAGCCATCCTTGGCCTCCTGTCGGAAGAGGTAGTAAGCACCCGTATTCTGACAGGAGGCCGGATTTTCCTCAACTGCAATCAAACTCAAAAGCTAGAAAAGGCAACGGCTTACGGCTTAACTTGATGCCATTCAAGCCCGACCCCTTTTCTTTCCCCTATAGGTAGTCAGATATGCTCCGCGAAACGTCGCCCGATACTCCGAGCCAGATCAATCTTCTCGATCCAACAATCTTTCAATGGGAGATTGATCGGGGTTCCGTTTGGTCGGCAACCGGCAGGGCACTCGCCGCATGCTTCGCGATCCCGTGCCTGATACTCGGGGGGTTTTTGGTTTTCTGGGCCATTGGAGAAGCTACCAGCCACCGAATTACGCTGGGGTTATCCCTGGTATTTATGGTTATCCTGAATGTTGCACTGGGAAGCCTCATTTATCGCAAATACTGGAGTGACGATTCCTTTTATAACTCTGACCCCGTGGTTTCAAAGATCATTTCCGGCTATCTTTTCCTTATCCTGTCGATAGCCATGTACCTGATTGCCGTCTTGGGTGTCGTGGACGGCAACACTCATTCAGGTCCGGAATGGGTGCGCTATTTTTGCGGCATTTTGTCGAACAATACCCTTGATTATTTGCTCGCATCGCCTTCTCCAATCCATCCACAACATGCGTTCGCAACGCTCGCTGTCTCGGTCCTTCGTTTCTTGCTGTCATTCACGGTCTTCGGCACACTTTCCTTTGCTTTTGCATCCGTCTTTACCGCCAAACACAAGCTAACCGGCTCCAACTTGGATACCTGGGCTTATCTCTTCTCGCCAGCATTCTGGCTCAACAATAACCTCGTTAGGCAAACCAGCGTGATGGTTAAAGAGTACGGCAGAGAAAAAGCGATCCCTACGTTCATTCAGGTCAAACAGAACGAAATCAAGAGAGTCGGGGGTGGATATCGGTATTTAATTAAGCAGTTTTTCAGACACCTCTTGCTGCCACTGAAGACCGTCTGGCATGCCTATCATGAAGCGAATCGACACGAACAGCCGATCCACAACTTTCAGGGGAATTGGTACACTCGGCTGGACGCGACACAGGTTCCATTTGTCGATGGTATGTCCGAAATCATCGACTTTGCCGCTCGTTCCTTTCCGGAGAAAAGAAAAGAGTTTGTATTGGTCTTTTCAGACACGGACTTCTACGGTGCGTCGGTGGTGTTGGATTTAGTGGACCAAGACGACAACGCATTCACCTATCGATGGAAAGTGTGGGGGGTCCAGGGCGGAAGCTCTATGACTGGAAGACTCTATCGTGACTATTTTGACTCTCGCTTTTTCGCCGACACCCCAAAAAGACTTTTCGTTCAGTTGAAACTCTTGACGTAACTTTCCTGTGGGATCTGAGTCGTGTCTAGTGAAAACAGACCCTCACAAGTCACAAACCAACGCATCGAACGGCCTCTAAAAGCAGCGACCACCTTGTCACGCTCCACTTCGAGCTCTGCCGACGCCTGTTCTTTTCCAAACGAAGTTCAATTTGTCGCCAAAAAACATATTTTCAGGGGGACAATGATGACAAATGAGATGAAGCTTCTTCAATTAGTCGAAGCCCTAAACAGCTTACTTGGGCGACGAGTACTCAAGATTTATTGTGGAGAATCCACTGGTTCCGTATTAGACATTAGTTTTTCGCCTATCAAGTCATTGGCTCAAGAATCACTGGAGCCGGGCCAAGAAACCATCGAAGTAGACGTGTCGCTATTAATAAAATGTTCTTGGCGATTGCAACGTGACGGAGCGGTGCTGGCGGGTTCGGGCGATTCATTTAGTGACGCAAATAGTGTGTTTACTAAGGCCTACGCGATTGAAGGATTGCTAGTGAGCGACGTCTTGTTGCCAACCGCTGGTGATGTTTTGGATGTCTCGATCGAGTTCGAGAACGGATCTACGCTAAAGGTATTTTGCGACACAGGAGTCGAAGCTGAACTAAATCAAACCGACGACGGTTATGTTAACACTGACTATGTGGTGTTCTATGGAAGTCGCAATTTCGGCATCGGCGCAGGCAGTAGTATAGATGTCGAACAGAATTGATTGTCAAGGTCAATCAGACTGATCTATCCGACGTTTCAGGCAGCGAGCCCAGATCGGAGATGCTCAAAAAAAGGAAAGAAAAGGGGCAGGTTAGATATTCTTGACGGTTCGCTTGCTTACGATACGATTAACGGCATGTCCAGGCGGATGCGATGTTCCGATGCGGGATACGTGTACCATGTGCTCAATCGGGCGGCGGGACGGGCGACGTTGTTCAACAAGGCCGCTGATTACGAGGCTTTGCAATGGCTGACGGTCACCCACGTGCGCCGCTGGCATGCTCACTATCACACGGAGGGGACCGGCCCGATCTATCAAGGTCGATTCAAGTCGTTTCCCATTCAACAGGACGAACACTATTACGCTGTCTGCCGTTACGCCGAGCGCAACGCTCGGCGTGCACGCTTGGTCAAACGGGCCGAGAATTGGCGGTGGTCGAGTCTGTGGCATCGCTGTCAGGCGACGGGAGTTCCCTGGCTGGGCGACGGTCCTCTGCCGCTACCGGCGAATTGGATTGAACGCGTCAACGAAGCCCAAACCGAGGCGGAACTTTCAGCCCTACGTCAGTCCGTCGCTTGCGGCGCGCCCTTCGGCGAAGTTGTCTGGCAGAAACAGACGGCGACAGCGTTAGGCTTGGCATCTGGTCTGTTTTTTGGCGTACGTCTTGTGGAAGACGCTGGCCCAGTGGATGCGCCACGCGCGGCTGGGCGACGCCCCGCGCACATTGGTGGCCGAGTTCGCCAAGATCAAAAGCGGCGACGTCGTGCTGCCCGCTCGCAGCCCGTCCGGCGAACCGCGCACGGTGCGCCTTCGCTGCGTCAACGAGCCGGACCCCGCCCAAAAGATCCTGCTCGATCGCCTGGGCTTGACCCTGCCGCGCCGCCTGAAGTGCCGGGCCCAAATGCCGGACGTGTAGTGAAGACTTTGGCTCTCGAAATTCAAAATCCCCGGATTTTCGAGGGGTGCAGGGGTTGAACAGCGTAACTTGGGTTAATAGCCGCGCGCAAAATACCGTTCGGGAGCCCGCAGCGCAAGCAAGGCCGAAATTCGAACCTTGCTTGCGCTGCGGGCTCTGTCAGAATGCTGTCAATCGAGCGATTGTTTGCGGCAGCGACTTACGTCCGCAGCGCTCGCTGGAGCGGACACGTTTCCGGAATCGGCTCGCCTTGCCGGTATCGGTGCAGCAGTTCCTTGGATCGCTGGGCGAGCATGCGACGCACCTCCCGGCGTTTACCTTTCACGCGGGGAATGTGCATCGCGTCGTAGCCGGTCGTCTGATGGCGCATCCAGGCGATGACCGCCGCCTCCGCGCGCTGCTGCACGGGAATGCGTTTGGTGCGGGCGACCGTGCCGCTGCCGACCGGCGTGGCGTGATCGGCGACGAGCTTCGCCAGGCGGTCCGCGAGATCCCCATGCGTCGCATGAAAGGCGAGGAAGGCGCGGACGGCGGCGCTGAAATCCTCGACGTATTCCGCCTGCACCGCCTCCCGGCGTTTGGCGTCGGCTTGCTTTCGACGGGCGTAACCAGGCGTCGCGCGCTCGGATTCAAGTTCCGACTCGATGCGCTGGATGGTCGCGGCCGGCGCCCAGACGCCGCGCGAGAAGACCTTGCGGCCCTTCTTTTCTTGCACCGTCCAGTGATCCCCCGCGGCCTTCACACGCCGCGTCAGACCGGGATCGCCGGGGGGCAGCAGCGTCCAGTCGGCGGGCGCCTTGAGCACGGCGCCGGTCGCCGTTCGGACGGTGTCGGGCGTGGGGCCAGCGAGGTAGTTGCTCATTCGCCTTCCGCCCAGACGCGGATGTCGCCGCGATCGCTCACCTCGACGTGGATGACGTTGGGCCGACAACAGACTGGGCAATCCTCGACGTACTCCTGCTCGGCGCCGGCCGACATGTCGATCGGCAAGATGATCTCTTCCCCGCAAGCGTCGCAGACGTAGCTCCCCTCGTCCTTCATGGCTCGGTTCCTCCGCCGTCCAGCGGGATGGGCGTCGCGTATTTCTTCCAGCTTCGCATCTTATTCGCCAGATCGGTGTAATAATCGTTGCCGTTTCGGCGATCGAACCGCTCGGCCAGCGCGAAGAGACGCTCTTTAAACGCATGGGCGAGGTCGGCGAGCATGAACTCTCCCGCGCCCCCCAACGCCATGGAGATCTGAGGCAAGCGGAGCTTCGCCTGCGTTCGGCGGTGGGCAATCACTTCGAGCGCGATCCACGCTTGCCGGCAAAAATTGTACTCGCGATGCGGATCGAAACCGTCGATCGCATCGGCGACGTGCCGTTCGAGCAGACGCAGCGCCTTGGCGTCGTTCCCCGTCAGCGCGAGAAACGTCATGTGCTGCGAGCAGGCGCTCACGCAGTTGTGATTGGACTGGGCCATGGGATAACCGACGCGGTGATGTTCCATCGCCTCGGCGCCTCGGCCGGCGCGGAGCAGAGGCAGCAGACGGATGCCGTACGTTGTGTGCGGCACCGACGCGCAGCGCATGCCCCCCAGCAGAACCTGTTCCGAAGTGCTCAGCCCCAGCGCCTGTTTGCCGATCTCGAAATAGTAGCTCGCGGTGCCGTTGACTTCGCACGCATGACAATCGCTCAGCATGGTCCGCGGCAACTTGCGAAACTCGCGATGGGCGGCGCTCGCGATCTTGAGGTCGCCCATCATTTGCGCGACCACCCGGCGCTTGTGCCAGATCGGTTGCGTCGTGCTGCCGTACGCCAGGTACCGACGCTCCATGTCGGCCAGCACTTCCTCGATTTTCTCCCGGCTGATCTGCGGGAACGAGGGGAGATCGGTCGCGATCCACTTGTAGCGCCAAAGGAGCTGGAACGAGTCGAACTCGCCGGGATGGGCGTCGTACTGAGCCAGGCACCAGGCGAAAGCAACCAGCGACAGATCGGGCCGGCCGCCGAACTGGGTTGCCTCGACGAGGTCGTTGCGGGCGCTGAAGCCCAGACGATAATCGCCATGTGCGTCGGCCAGGCGGACCGCCTCCTCGCAGATCGCGATTCTGCCGGGGCCGTTGGGCAGTCCCATACTCGACTTCAGCAGTTTGCGAACGTCGCGCTCGACCGAACTCATGGCGCCCCCTTTCCGTCGGCAATGCCCCAGCCGATCAAGTCGAGCAGACCGTCGTTGAGCAGCTGCAACTCCTTGGAGGTCAGCGGCTCCTGGCTGAGCATCAGCGCTTGCACGTAGAGCATCTGGGCGACCCGGCGGAGCATTGGCTCTCCTTTCACCTGCGCGAGCTTCTGGATGAGGGGGTTGTTGCCGTTGAAGATGAGCTGCGAGCCCGTCCCCGCCGACTTGCGCGACGAGCCGAGATTGTCGAGAACGCCGGCCCAGAGCGGGTTGGCGATCTCCTTGGATTGCTCGAGCGAACGGAAGTAGCGCGTCTCTTTGCTGGAGCTGAACAGGACCGGGATCTCGGCGGGACGGAACTTCTTGACGCTCGGTTCGCAGCGGAACGGCCGCAGCGCTGCGGCCGCCGCCTCCAGAAACGCGAACAGGCGGTCGTGCTCCTCCACGTCGAGTTCTTCGAACTCCTCCGCCAAATCGCGCGATTCGACTTCCGCGACGTGCAGCCCCAGCAGGTCGCTCGCCCGACGTAGAAGATCCGAGTCGTACGTGTAGCCGCCGTTGATGATGCAGCGCTGCTGGGCCGCGGCCACGCGCGCGAGATTGCGAAATTGATCCGTCGTCGCTGCGAAGGAGACCGTTTCGTTCTCGCGGCGATATTCGCCGAAGGTCATGGCCCCCGCGGTCGTCTCGAACGGCAGCGAGTCGATGATCATCTTGTAAAACTCCTCGTCCTGCACCGCGAGCGCCTTGAGCGCGAGCGAATGTAGTCCCAGGAACTCCATCATCTTTTCGGGCCGTTTCTCGGCGAGATCGACGATGTAGTTGCGCAGGCAATCGCCCAGCGCGACGCGGGCGGCCTCGAGCTTGCGGTCTTCGTAGAACGATTCGCGCGAGGCGGTGGGCCGAAGGTCGTTGGCGTTCACGACCGCCTTTACGAAGAACGCCCACTCGGGGAGCAGATTGTCCGCGCGTTCGGAAAGGAGCATGTTCTTCAGATACACGCGGTCCTCACGCCGGGCGGCCAGGTTCGCCTCAAAAGGCAGGACGTAGGCGATGCCGTCGACGTCGCCGACCTTCGAGCGAATCGGGATGGCGTCGAAGAAGTCGATGCGAAACGCCTCTCGACCAAACTCGAAGAGGGCCTTCTCGCGGTTCTTGGCGCTCGAGAAACGTTGCCGCCAGGGGGCGGGGCGGTCGTTAACGATCTGGCTTCGCTTCCCTGCGACCACGCGGATGGGATAAGGTAGAAGCCCGCCGTACCGCGTCGCTTCGGCGATGAGCGTCTCGGCGTCGAACAACTCTGCGAGTTCGGGCTTCGCAGTCAGACAGACTTGCGTGCCGGGGGCGAGATCGCGGTCGATGCTCTTGAGATCGTAGGTGCCGTCGGGGCGGGCGCGCCACTCGAGAGCGGCGGAGCCCTCCTTCGCCGAACGCGAGATGACGACGATCTCGGCACTCACGACGAAGCACGAAAGAATCCCGATGCCGAATTGGCCGATGTAATCGGTCGGCCCCTGCCCGCGCGCCGCTCGCTTGGACGACTCCCCGATGGTGGCCAGGAACTTGTGGACTTCCTCTTCGTTCAGGCCGATGCCGTTGTCGGTGACGATGAGGGTCGGCATCTTCCCCTTGGGGGCGATGACCTCGAAGACGATCTCGCCCACGTGTTCGGGATCGATCTTGGTACGAGCGCGGATGGCATCGACGCCGTTCTGAAGCAGCTCGCGCACGAAGACCTTCGGCTCACTGTAGAGGTGATCGGAAAGGAGCTCGATGAGTCCGTGCAGGTGAACCTGGAATTTGTGCGTCATAAGTTCCTTGTCGTCGGATGCGGAGTTTGGCTCTCGTAAAGACGCCCTAATCTCGCAGCAGGTTCAACCGGTGTCAAGCAGTCCCGCCAAAACATTCGCGAAGGGCGAAGTCGCTAGTCGATCGGCGTCAGTCGCAGCCAACTACCGGTTTCTCGTCAGGTCAAGTCGCTCAGTCGGATCAGAAACGGAAAATGCACGTGCATTTTCTTGATGAAGGCCTCATCTGCACTCACCATCTCGCATCCTTCGGCTTCGGCCATGGCGAGATAAGTGCAGTCGTAGACGGCTTGCCGCGTCGCCACGGCCAAATCAATTGCACGCACGAGACAGGGAGATGCCGAAACGATCAACGGGCTTTGACGGACGACGACGTTGAAGAAACTTCCCGCTTCTCCTTTCTTGATTCTCCCCTGCCTTTCCGCGGAGGCGAGGCCGTTGGCGATCTCCGAATTGAAGATGTCGGGGGAAAGGAGTTCGTGAATTGCATTCTGATAGTCGTCCAGAAGCTGGATCGCCTTTGCGGAATCCGCCTCGGGTAAAACCCACTTCAATGCCACGCTGCTATCGAGGATATACTTCATGCTCCGTCGCGGGTCCGGCGGATGAGTTCGACGGCGATGTTCGTCTCGCCGAATAGCCTGCGATTCTCCTCGCGGAGTTGGTCCATGTGCCTGCGAGCCTCCGCCTTCTCTTCGCGCGTGAAAGGAATGCCCTTTGCCTGCCGGTCGAGGGCATCGTGCAGCTGGGCCTTCACTTCGGGATCCATGCCCGCGATTTCTTCAGCGATTTTCATTTTTGGTTCTCCGCATGGATTATACAGACGCGCAGCGGCGGTTGGCACGCTAAACAGGGGACGGGCACGAATGGCATCAAGTTAAGCCGCAACATTCTGCTGGGATAGCTGCTTACGAAGTTCGGCTCGAGGTTTGTTCATCAGTGCGTACTCCTTCATTCTCCGCTTTAGCACTCTTGGCTCCACGCGGTAAGGACGGGGCTT
>JBBQPM010000257.1:0-8031 GCA_038217425.1 Gemmatales bacterium | reverse complement strand
GTGGTTTTGTGACCGCCCCTTCGACCCTCAGCCTCCAAGTCTTCTGGTCAAGCCGAGGGACGGGGAAATGGTTGCGAATATAAAACCGCTCCGTTGGGGTGATAAAGCTATCGAGCGAAGAAAAGGGGAATTCGAGGTTTTGCGGTTCTTTCTCCCGTAAGATCATTCCCGGAAATGCTGCCCTTACTTGATTTCCTGGACCTTGAGCCAAGATTTTGTCGTGGCCGTTCGGCAATGCCAAGAGCGGTAAGGCGACAGTCGCTGTTCCGGCCATAAATGAACGACGAGTCACCGCAACGGATGTAGGCTTCTTGGAATCGGACATGCTTTTTCCTTGTGTGTAGAGGAGACAAGGGCAAGGAACACAACAACTGACCTGGAACGCGGGCCGCAAATCCTCTCCCCGTAGAATACATGGTCGTTGGCAGAAAGTCTGCCATCCATCGGGTCAAGGCGCCGAGAAGGATGCATGCGAGGTTCCGGGTATGAGGCGGAACGACGTGTCCGTCACTGCCTCGTCGGGTCGCGATCGGACAGGCAAACGCCGACTCTACCGAGTCGCCGGACGCCTTCGGATTCGGAATAGAATGAGGGGGAGAGTTTCCCAATAGACGGCCTCAGTGCGCGGAAAGGGATCACGCAATGAACGCGAACGACACGATCTTTCAAGGCGCTCTCGCCAAGGTGCTCGACGAGATATTTGATGGGCCGCCGGGCGGCGAAGCATTTCTGCTCAATCCCGGCGACCCGGGCCTGTTGCGGCAACTCGACGCGATCGACGCTGGCGCGGCTTCGACGCGTCCGATGCCTGGTAAGACAACGATTGCCTCGCACGTCGATCATGTCTGTTACGGACTATCGCTGTTGAACCGTTGGTCGGACGGCGAAGCGAATCCTTGGGCCAGCGCCGACTGGGAGGCGAGTTGGAAACGCTCCGCCGTGAACGAGGATCAATGGCAAAAACTGCGAGCCGAGCTTCGCTGCCAATCGGAAGCCTGGCGCAAGCACGCGACGCAGCGTTCGGACTGGAACGGCCTCTCGGCCGCGGGAGCCTTGGCGAGCGCGGCACACACGGCTTATCATTTAGGGTCTATTCGGCAGATCTTGGCAGGCCTGGACAAGTCGTGAAATCAGCAAGATAAAGCCGTAAAAGCGGAGTCCCTCCTGCCTGTTGTGGATCAGCGGAAAAGTTTTGTCCCATAAATCGGCGATTGGGCAATTCTCGAGGCATTCGGCGGGGATTCCATCCGGGGAGTCTTCGTACGGAGCTCGTTCCGCTCTTCATGCGCCTTCGTCTCAACTTTTCCCGGAGTTCTCTTTCTTTTTGCGAGCCGCTGCCTTAAGATCGAATCGTCGGGCTCATTCATTTCAGGAGATACAACATGACGCGGTCCCTTGGCGCGATCCTCTGCATTTTCCTCGCGGGCGGCACAGTCTCGGCTCAAGAAAAAGTCACCTTCGCTTCGATCGACGGCGTCGAACTCAACGGCGTCTTTTATCAGGCCAAGTCGAAAAAAGCCCCGGTCGTCCTGTTGCTGCACGCCCTGGGCGAATCGAGTTCGATGAAGCCGTACCAGGATCTCGCGGAGATTCTTAAGGAAAAATTCTGCGTGCTGGCGTTCGACTTTCGCGGCCACGGGCAGAGCGTGACCATGGAGCCGGCCAAGTTCAACAAGTTCGCCAAGAACGTGTCGGCCAAGGCCAAGGGCTCAGCGCTGGACTTCAAGAAGTTCGAGAAGAGCTACTTCCCGGTGCTGGTGAACGACATCGCCGCCGCCCGCGCCTGGCTCGAGCGACAGAAAAATGACGAGGGCGATTGCAACGTCAGCAACATCGTCGTCATCGGCTGCGACACCGGCGCCACCCTCGGCGCCATCTGGCTCAATTCCGAAGCCCACCGCTACAAATATCTCCCCGCCTTCATGTTCGGCATGCAGGGCTCGCTCGACCAGTATCCCGAAGGGAAGGACATCTCCGCCGCCATCTGGCTGTCGATCTCCCCCACGCTGGGGAGCCGAACCATGAAGGTCGGTTCGGTGCTGGAAGTCCCCGGCTTCAAGAACGCGACGCCCATCAACTTCGTCTTCGCCAAGGGAGACGTCAAAAGCAGGACGATCGCCGGCGAAATCCTCGGCTCCTGGAAGAAGACCGCCGACAACAAGGAACGCCTCAAGAATACCGGTACCGTCGAGGTCGGCGACGCCAACAACAAGCTCGTCGGCTCCAATCTGCTCGCTCCGTCGCTGAAGCTCGGCGAGTTCCTGCTCGACGAACTCAGCAACTTCACACGCAAGGGGAACGAATGGCGGACACGCGAGTTTCGTAAGAATTATTACGTGTGGTCGACGCCGCAAACGGTAATCGCCGCCAAGGCGCTGCGGTACAACCCGATGCTTCCGGTGAACTTCCCGTTCCAGCTCCCCGCGGAACCGGAAGAGGGCCTGCTGTTTTACAACACATACGAGATGTTCATTCCGCTCCGATAGATTCCGTGGGGCACGTTTGTAACGTGCCCGTCTCCAACGCGGCGAAGCTGCGATCGTAGGGCAAGCGGCCTCGCGTGCTCACTCCGCAGAGGCAAGCGAGGCCGCTCGCCCTACGACAGACGCGCCAGTTGCAGAGAAGGTCTGAAGCAAGGAACGAACGCGGCACGTTAGAAACGTGCCCCACGATCAGGGCAGATCTCAGGGGACTTCTCGATAGGATCGATTCCGTGGGGCACGTTTGTAACGTGCCACTCCCAAACGCGGCACGTTAGAAACGTGCCCCACGATCAGGGCAGATCTTATGGGACTTCTCGATAGCCAGGCCGGGAAGCTTCGGCTCCTTTCCGTCGAAATCCCGATCATCGAGCGCTACAACCAGGGGCGCGACGCCCCGTACCAGATTCGCCTGCACAAACACGCAGGCGGCCTGGTGCTCGAGTATCGCCTCAAGCCGATGCACAACGTCTACGAACTCGAAACCCGACTGCCATCGACGTACCCGGCCACGCCCCCCGAGACGCGCGTCGTGACTTCGCTCAAAGCCTGTCCGCATTTGCTCGAAGGGCAGACGCTCTGTTTGTGGAAGCAAGGGAGCCGCCGACAGACGAGCCGATGGGATCCCGCCCAGTTCACGTCGGTCTTCGCGGTGCAGGCGGCGTGGCGCTGGTTGGCGTGCTACGAAGTTTGGCTCAGCACCGACGAATGGCCCCTCCCCGACGCGGTGTGAAGCCCAACGGGTGAGGTACTCCGAACCCTTGGGATTGAGCGGCCGGTGGGTTGATCCCAGGAGTTCGGAGTACCTCACCCGCTGGGCTTTCCTCGCTAAACGTTATCACTTCGGTCGGGGCTTTTATGACCCACCTCATCCAAGTCGGCGCCGGCAGCGGCGGCATGCCCGTCCTCGATCTCCTGGCACGCGACTCCGACGTCCGCAAAATCACCCTGATCGAACCCGACGTCTACAAGCCGCACAACGTCCAGCGTCACCTCTTTCCCGACCGCGACGTCGGTAAACTCAAGGCCGATCTCGCCCAGCGCTGGCTCGCCGAGCTGCGCCCCGATCTCGACGTCCAAATCGTCGTCGGCGACCTGTGCGATCCCGCGCTCGCTCCGCGCATCGACGCTGCGGTCGCTGCCGCGGATTTCGGCATCTGCGCCGCGGACAACGAAGCCGCCAAGATTCACTGGAACGCCTTGATGCTGCGCCATCGGAAACCGTGGACGCTCGGCGAAGTCCTCTCCGGCGGCATCGGCGGGTTCGTCCACGGGTTCGTGCCGGACGGGCCCTGTTACGGCTGCGTCGCCAGCCATCTGCAGCGGCACGTCACGATCGAGGTTGCCAAGACGCCCGATTATTCGCAGCCGCAAGGGCCCGCGGAAACGACCGTCCCCGCGAGCAAGACGTCGATCGCGATCATCGCCGGGCTGCACGCCCAGATCACGCTCCAGCTGCTGCGCGGCGCAACCTACGATCTGGAATTCACGTCCCTACTCTGGACGCTCGAGCGCGTTCCCGCCGTGTTCGAGGAAGCGTTTCGGCCGTATCGGTTTCGCATCGCACGCAACCCGTCGTGCCTGATGTGCGGCCAATCGGCCGCGCCCGCGGACCTGGATGACGCGCTCGAGGCGGCGCTGAAGCGGGTGTCCGGCGATGTCTGAAATTACCGCCGCGTCGCAGGTCTTTCACTACAGCTACGAAAAGGCGGGGCTGATCGTCGTCAATCAGCCCATTCCCTGGAATGCCGATTCGGTCCTCATCGAAGTGCAGGTGCGCCTGGCCCAGTTTCAGGCGCGGAGCCGGGACGAGTTTCAACTGCGCCTCGCGAATCAGACGCCGGCCGCGCTCGAGGACATTCGCAGCACGCAGGAGCCTGGCGTCGCCCGGCTCATCTTCCGCTTCCCCGTGCCGACGCAGACGACGCAGGCGGAACTCTTTTGGCGGCAACGCTCACTCGGCTCGGTAACGTTACCGATCGTCTCGGCCGAGGAGTTTCTCGCCAAATTGCGCTTCGACCAGGCCGCGGTCTTCGTGCAACTCGCGGACGGGGCGCAGGCGTGTCAGGCGTTTCTGAAGCCGCAATGCCGGGGGCTCTACGCATCGGCGCAGATTTCTTCGCCCGTGGCCCTCGCCCCGCTCGCCGACTTCCAGATTTCCGCGGTCGTGACGGCGCCGGACGAGGAACCTCGGCCACAGACGATTCGCCTCAGCAGCAGCCAGTTGCGCGCTCGCCAGGCGATCGTCGCGCTGGAGTTGCCGCGACCGCGGAAGACGGGACACTACCGGGTGCGCTGGCTGATCGACGAGCGCGAGCAGGCGCGGGTGCTGGTGCGCGTGGCGACGGCGGGGCAGCTGAGCAAGGCGCTGCATCTGTCGGCGGTTCGCTTCTTGACGGTGAGCACGAGCGGCGAGCAGAAACTTTGGCATTTTCCGCCCGCGCTGGGGGAGGACGTGGCCCGGGTGGGGCCGGTGTTTCTGGTCAAGTGTTTGATTCCGGGGATCGCCGCCGACTGCACGTTCGAGGTGCGCGCCAGCGGCCGACAGTTAAAACCCATCGCGCTGGCCCGGCCCGAGGCACGGCTCAGCGACGGTTTGACGCCGATCGCGCCGGGGACGTTCGCGCGGGCGGACCTGGGGAAGGTCGAGTTGTTTCACCTCTATTTCGGCGCGCGTCATTTGGGCCAGGCGTCGATCCTGCCGGCGCCGACCGCGGAGTTCACGGGCGAGGGGGGCTTCCGTTCCGCGGGGGACGATTTCCTGTGGTCGCCGGTGGCGGAGCAGGAATTGATGGATCGCCTGGGGAAGCTGCTGGGGTGACCAATTCAGGAAGGAGAAGACTAACCACAGAGGCACAGAGAGCACAGAGAAAGGCAACGAGAGGAGAGGAGAGAATTTGCAAATCAGATTCCGCTTTTCCTTCTTCTTCCTCTGTGTTCTCAGTGACTCTGTGGTTAGTTTTGCCGCGAACGGCCTATCACAACAAACGTCGGCTTTCCTTGTGCAGGCCGTCGGCCAGGAATTTCAGCGTCGGCTCGGCCATGCGGTTGAAATACTCCCACCCGTGGCCCCCCGCGGTCGTCGTGAAGTCGATCGTGTGGGCGACGCCGAGGGCGCCGAGCTTTTCGTGCAGGCGGTCGTTGCCGCGATACCAGGCCGCATCTTCGGGATCGATGCAGAAGAACACATGCGGCGGCGGATCGTACGGCGGCACGTGCATCAGGGCGGTGTCCTGCCGGGCCTGTTCCTTGCTGTCGTAGAGGGCGTCGAGGACGAAACCCTGGCCATGCAGCTCGTGGAAGTCCAGGGCGGAAGAGATGCCGGCCGCGGTCGGGAAAATCTTGGGATGCCGAAACGCGAGCCGTAGCGCTCCTTGACCGCCCATGCTGATGCCGAAGACGCCGAGGTTGGGGGGAGCCAGGTTCCAGGTTTCCCGAAAGTATGGCACGATCGCTTGCAACAGATATTGTTCCGGCGAGATCTGTGCATTCTCGGCTCGGTCCAGCCACCACGAAGCGCCGCCGTGCGGACAGACGCAGGCGAAGGAATGTTGCAGCAGGAGATTCGTGTAGACCGGATTGTCGGCGAGGGTTTCCAGGCCGAGGCCGTGCAGGAAGAGGAGCCCCGAGCGCGGCTTTTTGGCCGGCGTGAAAACGTCGGCGGCGCGCTCGGCAATCGTGACTCGTGACCAACCTGTAAGCATGACGACCTCCGCCGTCAACTTACTTGTTCTTGGCCACGCCGCCAATGCCCAGGCGGATCTCCTTGGTGTCGGCCGCCTTCACGATCGCGGCGTTGGCGCGTTCCAGAAGCCGACGTTCCAGCGACGGATGCCACTGCTTGAGCGCCGAGCGGCTCGCCTCGCCGATGAGCCGAGCCGCGGTGCCCCCCAGACCCGGGACATGCGTGATGACCATGTCGCGGTACGTCAGATTCGCCCGGGCGATGCGCAGGCGAAACACGAATTCCGGCACCCCCGATTTGCCGAGATCGAAACGGGCCGTCGTTTCCAGGTCCATGTCGAGCTGCACGCGCATGCGGCCACGGACGCTGCCGGCGTACAGGCGGACGCCCGATTCCCAGATTTCCTGGTCGAACTCGAACTCAACGTTGAACGCCAGGAAGCCCTTGAACGTGTGTTTGTCATCGAGTTGACGAAGATCCCCGAGCCGAAGGTCGAGGGTGCCGGCGAGGTTATTGGGATGGACCTGGATCTTGCGCCAGGTGCCGTCGTTGCGATCGGTCTTGATGATTTTCGGCTTGAGGCCCTTCCAGTGCAGGGCGTGCGGGACCTTCGTCGTGTGGCCCCAGTTTTGATCCTGCACGAAAAGGGGCGCGGGGATCGCCTGGATCATGAGCGGCCGCAGCGCCTGGGCGAGTTCGTCCAGGCGCGGGGCGTCGCTTTGGCCGAAAGCGAAAGCGGGGAGCAGGAGAAGACAGGAAAGGGTTTTCATGAAAGATCATCCGGGCGAAAGCCCAGGGATGGCTATCCCTGGGGGGCGCGCCCGCAACGTGGTAATTGGATCGAGTTCCTGGCGCTTCCCCAGGGATAGCCATCCCTGGGCTTTCGCATTGTACGGTCCGCTTGCAGTAATATTCCGCTGATGTCGAGGAAATTCTTCACAGAAAAACCCATGGACTCCGTAGAAGATTCCGATTGCGAAGGGTATATTGGGAAAGAGTTTACCCATCCTCACACCCTAAACGTCTCCGGAGCAATTGTGAAGAAAATCGCGGTTCTGCCGACATTGCTCACGCTCGGGAACGCCGTCTGCGGCTTCGTCTCGATCACCTACGCCAGCAAGATCTATCCCGGAGCCGAGGCCAACTGGAGCCACTACTTCGCGATGGCCGGGTGGTTCATCTTCCTGGCCATGGTCTTCGACGTCCTCGACGGCTTCGTCGCCCGGCTCACCAAGACCGCGAGCAAGTTCGGCGGTGAACTCGATAGCCTGTGCGACGGCATCAGCTTCGGCGTCGCCCCCGCGTTCCTGCTCCTGAAAATGGGGCCGTCATGGGACGATCCATTCTTCCACCAGCTCCTCGCGGGAGTCGCCGCCCTCTACATGATGTGCGCGATCCTGCGGCTCGCGCGCTTCAACGTCGAGAACACCCCCGATCCCGCCGCCCACAAACGCTTCAAGGGACTTCCCTCACCGGGAGCCGCCGGCTGTGTGGCGTCGCTCGCCATCCTGCGCGGCGAATTTCCGGGCGAGTTGCTCACGCGCCTGGCCCATTCCTGGGGTTTCGAGCAGATGGACAGCCTCCGCGCCGGCGTTGCTACGGCGGTCATCAATTTGTCGCCGATGGGGGCGCTGATCGTCGCCATTCTCATGGTCTCCAACGTGCCGTTTCCGCATGCCACCAAGCAGATCCTGCGCGGCAAACGGCACGTCGGACATCTGATCCAGGTGATCCTGGCGGCGTTCATCATCTTGCTGACGCGCGAGATGGCGCTGGTGATCCTGTTCTGGGGCTACGCGCTGGTATTCCCGCTCAAGGCGCTCTTGATGCGGCGGGCGAGCCGGGACGCGGTATTGCCCGCTCTGG
>JBBQPM010000256.1:0-8074 GCA_038217425.1 Gemmatales bacterium | reverse complement strand
CTGGGTCGAAACCGGGTGGAGGAAGGCGTCGGACCGGAAGAATCGTCGCACCACTCCTGAGACGACTTCCTCAAAAGAAGGGCGTGTGCGCCATTTCCAATGCAAGACAAACCTTGAACGAGAGGCTTCGCCTTTCACTCGGCGGGGAGGGTACGTCCATGGCATCGCGATTGAGTGCTAATGCGGTTTTGGATGAAGGATCAATCGCCGGCGTAGGCGTCGACGGAAAGGACGATGCAGTCCTTTGCGCGATTGAGGAATCAGCCGTGGCTTACCGCCAGGCGCGCGATGCCTGGTTTCGCCAAACCGCAGCGCTTCAACAGGCGGCTTTGGATCGAGATGCGGCGATTGAGTCCGAACGACGCTTGGCTGCAGAGCTTCAGCAATTGCAGGAACAAATTGCTCTCGAGAAAAGGCGGACGGCGCGTCAACAAGCGCGATCCCGGCAGCTTGCTGAAGCGATCAAGGATCTTCACAGATCTTTTCTTGAAGGCAACATCTATAACCTGATTTTACGAGCCTGCCTGACAATCACCGGGGCCACGCGGGGCTTATACCTTACCGCATGGGACGACAAGCTTCGCATTCGCGCTGCGATCGACATAGACGGCTATCCAAAGGAGCCGCCATCGGAATTTCTCCGCGCGCTTTGCCGACGCGCTACTCAAACGAACGACACGATCGTGTGTAATGGTCCGGAAGATCAAATTGATTTGCCCGCCTCCGAACGGCCGGGCGAACAGTTTCAGAATTTCCTCGTAGCGCCTGTCGTGTTGATGAAGCATTTTAATGGCATCGTGCTGCTGGCTGACAAGTTTGACGGTTCCTTTAACGAGGAAGACGTCGACGTGGTGCTCGGAATAGGAAAGCAGGGCGCTATTGCAGTCGAGAACCGGCGCCTTCAGGATGAATTGCTACGCGCCTATTTCTCCGTGGTAAGCGTATTGGCCGACGCAGTAGAGGCGAAGGATCCCTATACGCGCGGCCATTGCGAAATGGTCGCGCGTTATGCTCGCCGTACGGCGGAGCGCTTGGGACTTACCGCAGCCGAGCGCAGCATTGTCTGCTTCGGCGGCCTTTTGCATGACGTCGGAAAAATTGGCATCAGCGACGGCATCTTGAATAAGCCCGGGAAGCTGATGCCCGAGGAATGGGAACTGATGCGCTCGCACGTTCGAGTAGGGCGCGATCTACTAGACCGCGTCCCCGCGCTGCACCGAGTTGCCGACGTCGTGCTCCACCATCACGAGCGCTACGACGGGGCCGGCTATCCCGATGGACTTGGCGCCGAGCAGATTTCCCTGGCGTCGCGCATCATTTGCGTTGCCGACGCATTCTGTGCCATGATTTCGAAGCGAAGTTATAAGGAATCGATGACCGAAGACGAGGCCTGTATGGAACTGCGGCGCTGCCGAGGAACGCACTTCGATCCCACGGTCGTGGACGCCTTCTTGGAATTGCTCAAAGAACCCGAAGAAATCGACGATTGCCCAGACGGTTGCGGTTTGCCGCCGGATTTTAATCATCCTTTCGAGCTACAACACGCGTTGGAGCAATCTTTGGCCGGTAATCGAAAGAAGCGCAGCGAGACGACTGATCGTTAGTAATGCTCAAGCGTCAAGCTTTGGCCGCCGTCGCATGAGCTCTTTGTCCCCGCGGCGGAGGAATGAATTCACTTGGTAAAAAGTGGGTCGCTTCGTTTCGGACACAAATGCCTCAAAATATCCTATGGGAACGGGACCTTTCCAGGGACGAGCGCCTGGTTCGGCCGTAGCGGCGAAGTGTTTCTGCTTATTCGACAGACGGCGGAGGTTCGGTCGAATCCGTAACTTAACGACATGCTTCCTCCCAACACGCTTTGTCAGCGCCGTCGCCAAACCGAGATCATGGATCGCCCTGATCTCGATCGACAATCGCACGATTCCGCTCTGGATGCCTTGGTACGCATCAACTGGTGGAGCGGCAGCGCGGGCATTCTTTGGCCGACGATTCGCGCTTGGGCTCAGACCTCCTCAAGGCCGCTGCGCATCCTCGATGTGGCGACCGGGGCCGGGGACGTCCCTTTGCGTCTGTGGCTCAAGGCGAAGCGCCTCGGGATTGCCGTTCAGATCGTCGGCTGCGACGTCAGCGAAACGGCGTTGACCCATGCAAGGCAGCGTGCACAGGCCGCTCGCGCCGAAGTCACGTTTGTGCAACGCGACGTTCTCCGCGATTCGCTCCCCGATGACTTCGATGTGCTGACCAGCTCTTTATTTCTGCATCATTTGGAGGAAGGCGACGCCCTTCGGCTGTTACAAGCTATGGGACGATCGGCGCGACGGGGCGTACTTATCAACGATCTGGTACGGAGCCGACTCGGCTATGCGCTGGCCTGGATGGGGACGCGGATTTTGTCTCGATCGTGGGTGGCCCGCATTGACGGACCTCGCTCGGTCGAAGGAGCTTTTACCGCAGCAGAGGCGTTAACGCTGGCGCAGCAAGCGGGACTTGAAGGGGCCAACGTTCGCCGGTGTTGGCCATGTCGATACTTACTTTCGTGGAATAGGGCGACATGATTTCGCGCTGCGACGTTTTGGTGATCGGCGGGGGCCCGGGCGGAGCTGCAACGGCGCTTCTTTTGGCACGCGCCGGTTGGTCGGTAGTCCTTCTTGAACGCAAGCAATTCCCTCGCCGAAAAGTGTGCGGCGAATATCTTTCGGCGACAAACCTTCCGCTTTTAGAGCATCTTGGAATCGCCGAAGTTTTCGGCGAACTCGCCGGCCCCGAAGTGCGCCGCGTGGGATTGTTCGCCGGCGCCATCCAGTTGCACGCCGACTTGCCGCGGCCGACCGATTCGACCGGATGGGGCAAAGCCTTGGGGCGCGATCGGCTCGACAGCCTTTTGTTACATCAGGCCATCCAGGCGGGAGTCGAGGTTCGTCAGCCGTGCTCAGCGTCCGAACTGACGCGCTATCGCAGGGGCTGGCGTTGTCGAGTGGTTCAAAACGAGCGTGAAGACGAAGTCGAATCGTCGATTGTAGTGGGCGCTCATGGCTCATGGGGACAAGGCGCCTTGCCCACGCAAGTTCGCCGGCGAACGCCCCGTCCCGAGGATCTGTTGGGTTTCAAAGCTCACTTTCACCAGTGCGCGTTGCCCGACGACTTGATGCCGCTTCTCTGCTTTCCCGGCGGGTACGGCGGGATGGTTCACTGCGATGTGGGCCGAGTCAGCTTGTCGTGCTGCGTTCGACGCGACGAACTGACCCGCATTCGCAGACGCTATGGCAGCGAGGCCGGATCGGCGGTTCTTGCTCATGTGCGGGCGTCGTGCATTGGCGTTGAGCAAGTTCTCGCGAATGCGCAGATGGAAAGCGATTGGTTGGCGGCAGGCCCGATTCGCCCCGGAATTCGCGTGCCGCGCCGCGATGAGCTATTCGTGGTGGGCAATGCTGCGGGAGAAGCGCATCCCGTAATCGCCGAGGGAATCAGCATGGCGATGCAATCGGGCTGGTTGCTGGCATCGCATCTGAATACCTGGCGACGACAAAATACCGGGACGCTCCGGCAAACGGCGGCCAACTATGCTCGGGCCTGGCGACGTCACTTTGCTCCGCGGTTGTACGCGGCGGCGGCACTGGCGCAGTGGGCAATGAATCCCCTGCTGGTAACCCTTTCGCTGCCGATGCTTCGCCTTTGGCCTCGGCTCCTGACCTGGGGCGCCCGGCTGAGCGGCAAAGCGAACTGCGTGATTGCGAATTAGAGGAACGTACGGGGAAACCGACATGAATTTCGCAATCTTGGGGATTGGAACCGCCTTGCCGGAGTTCGTCTTCACACGCGACGACGCCGCGCGCGTCGCTCAGGTACTGTGCCTCGATCCGCGTCAAAAGCAGTTGGTGCCAGTCCTCTATCGGCAAACCGAGATCGACCAACGTTATCTCATCCTGGGCGAAGGCCTGGTCCAGGACGTCCTGGAAGGGACTCGCACGTCCGAATCGCCCTTTCTTCCGGACGGCTCCGATGACGACCGCGGCCCGACGACCCGCGAGCGCATGGAAGTCTATATCGCCCAAGCTCTGCCGCTCGCGCTACGGGCAGCCCGTCATGCACTCGCGCAATCGGAGACTTCGCCGAACGACATCACTCACCTCGTCACCGTTTCCTGCAGCGGATTCAGCGCCCCGGGAGTCGATGTCGGACTGATCAAGCAGCTCGGTCTATCATCGACGGTGGAACGAACGCACGTCGGCTTCATGGGATGTCATGGCGCCTTGAATGGTCTACGCGTCGCCCGAGGCATCACGGCTGCAGAACCGGAAGCGTGCGTTCTGCTCTGTGCCGTCGAACTTTGCAGTCTTCACTACGCGTACGGCTGGGACCCGAAAAAGGTGGTCGCGAACGCCCTGTTCGGCGATGGCGCCGCAGCATTGGTCGGTCGCCGAGCCTCGCCCCAGGATGAACACTGGCAGGTAACTGCCAGCGGAGCGGGTCTCTTTCCGGATAGCGAATTCGCCATGACCTGGAATATCGGCGATCACGGCTTCGATATGACGCTGTCGACCAAGGTCCCCAATCTCATTGAACGAAATCTGCGACCCTGGCTCGAGAATTGGCTGGCAAAACATCACCTTCGCATCGAAGACGTCCGCTCGTGGGCCATTCATCCGGGCGGCCCTCGCATCCTTACGGCGGTCAATGAGGCGCTCGGCTTGGCACACGAGGCGACGGCCGTTTCGCTGGATGTCCTTACCCAGCACGGGAACATGTCGTCCCCCACCGTTTTGTTCATACTCGAACGGTTGCGTGAGCGTCAGGCTCCGCTCCCCTGCGTAGCGCTTGGCTTCGGTCCGGGACTGGCCGTCGAGGGAGCTCTCTTCGGCAGAAAGCAGTAAGCGTGTTTGTGTGATGCACAATGCGTCCCGCCCGAGTTCTTTGACGTCGTCATCGTTGACGAATGCGACCGGTCGATCTACGAGCTCTGGGCTCAGGCGGTACTCTACTTCGACGCCTTCCTGGTCGGGCTCGCTACTCCGAGTCGGAAGGGATTTCGGGGGACTCGGACTGTCAGCGGCAATCAATGGGCTAACTCGCCACCAGAGGAACTAGGTGCGACGTCCGCAGCCACGGACCGCTTTTTTCGAAAACAATCATTGGCGTCTATTTCCAGCGAGGAAGCGAAGCGCGCACGGCAGTGCGCCAGGTATGGAGAGTATCCAGAAGCGTCTGCGTTTCCTTCGGATATTGGTCCATGGCTTTTTGTCGCCGGGCGTTCGTGAAGTGGGACATCCCGAAGGGATGCGAGGCTCTTTCGAGTTCTTCTCGGCGAACGACAGGTTGTTGAGTCCAGCCGTTTAGCACCTCGATGAGCTGCCTCAAAGACTGCCAGTCCATGGTTTCAAAGCGATCATCTCCAACGATGGCGGCTAAAAGTTTGCGATCGTCGGGGGCGCGGACGCCCGGTAATGACGCCAAGAAGCCGGGGCGGCCGAAGCCAATCTCGCCCAGCCCTGGCTCCTCCTTGTAGAACCAATCGAGCAGAAATTGGGCTTCCTCAGGTCCTCGCACGCGCCAAAGCGCCAGGGCCAACTGAGCGCGATCTCGCGTCTGATGCTTTTCTTGAAAACGGTCAAATGCGTCGCGCAGGATGGCGCTAGCCTTGTCCGGTTGAAGTTGGGCCGCCCCTATCGCCCAGGACGCCGTCTGAATGGGATTGCTGTTGCCTTTGCGGATCGATGCAATTTCCGCGGCCTCGTAGTGTAGAAGCGTCAGACCATCCTCGGGTCGGAGCAGTTTGTCCGCGTGGGTCAGCACGAATTGAACGGCAAGTATGTATCCCCAGGTTCCTGTTCTCTGCGAAATAGTCCAGTCCGGGTCGTCCGTGTTCGCCTGCCGGCGAAGCAATCCCAGAAGACGATCTCGACCCAGATGTTTCGCCGCGGCTTCCAGCTCTTGATCCGAAATGAGATGCTCGCGTCCCTGTCGCTCGAGGAGGGACAACAATACCCAAGCGCGCTCCACATCCGGGAGTTTGTCGATCTCCGCGCGCACGGCTCGAACACGTTCGATGCGACTTTTACCCAAAGGCCAGCTGCCTTGCGACGCGCGCGACAACTTGACTCCATACCAGCTCGCACAGTGCGAGCGATCTTTGCGAGCATCCCAGTAGACCTTAAAATCCGCGAGCGTCGGCTTGAGATGCGGTGCGTGACCGTCGGCATGTTCCATGTAGAAGGCGATCATCGAAGCCGCCGCCTCGCCGACCGACTGAGTCTTCAGGGCTTTCGCATCGAACTTCGGTGGAAGGAAGTGAGCGCTGAGTGGTTCCGACGGATGGGGAAACGTCTGTGCCTTGTCCTCCAGTCGCGACGCAAGATGCGGCAGCAATTTCGGATCTTCACGCGCGAACAAGGCAGCCAAAGCCAGAGTTCGCACTCGTGCATCTGGATGCTCGAGGAGCGCGACCCATGAATCGACCGTGTGTCGCACGTCCCAAAGAGGAGTCAGGGCGGCGACATGCTCCTTCACTACCTCCAGGGGAAACTCGCGAAATTCCTGTCGGTCGTAAAGGAATTCACGGGTAGCAAAGAACTGAAGCCGGTTCGCCATCTTTTCTGCAACCGAACGCGTGTCTGGCGGACCGGCCAAAACCGAGTCGATCGGCCCAAACATCGAGCACCCTATCAAGACTGCGGTATAGATCGTTCGGCTCACGGTCATTCTCCGGCACGAGAGTGAGGGCGGGGTCGAGGACTGTTCGGTCCAAGTTCCGGAACAATAATAAGCTATCATCTCCCAACCACCGGCGGAACCCCGATCGCGACTTGTCCGAAATGTTTCCGCGATCCCACGTCCTTGCGCGGTCGGCCAACGCCTGTCGAACCCATCACCGTACAGTAGCGTGTCGCGGAGGTTCCTGCCATAACAATTGCGTAAGATCTTTTAGCGCTACAGCGCTAGTGTCCTGAGTTAGAAATTCGTTCACAAACCCCGGCTACTCGGTTAATGATCGTATCCGCAGAGGCTGTCCACGCGAACGGCTTGGGTTCTCGGTTGTGTTTTTCAAGGTATTCCATGATGGCGTCTTCGAGAGACTTGACGCTGCGGAAGGCTCCTCGACGAATTCGCTTTTCGGTGATTTCGGCGAAGAATCGTTCCACCTGATTGAGCCACGAACTGCTGGTGGGGATGAAGTGCAGGTGATAGTCCGGGTGGCGTTGGAACCACCGTTTGACCTTTGGGGTTTTATGCGTGCCGTAGTTGTCCATGATCAAATGAATGCTGACGCCTGGTTCTTTGACCAAGGCGGCGTCCACTTGATTCAGGAACTTGATGAACTCCTGCTGGCGATGCCGGCTGTAGCATTGACCGATGATTTCACCCGTTTCTACATTGAGTGCGGCGAAGAGCGAGGTCACGCCGTGCCGATGGTAATCGTGCGTGCCGCGCTCGGCTTGCCCAGGCCCCAAGGGCAAAAGGGGTTGGGTGCGATCCAGCGCTTGCACTTGCGATTTTTCATCGACGCACAGAACAATCGCTCGGTCCGGAGGATTCAAATACAAGCCGACGACGTCTCGTACTTTTTCCACAAACAAGGGATCGGTAGAAAGTTTGAACGTATCGGTCCGGTGCGGTTGCAGACCAAAAGCACGCCAGATCCGTCCGATGGCAGTTTGCGACAGACCCATCGCCTTGGCCATACCCCGAGTACTCCAGTGGGTGGCCGCTTCGGGCTTGCTTTCCAACGTTCGGCCTATCACTTCCTCGACCTTGGCGTCGGTAATCGTACGCGGCGCGCCGGGGCGCGGTTCATCGACCAGGCCTTCCAGACGGTCCTCGACGAAGCGACCGCGCCACTTGCCGACAGTCGGCTTCGTGACTTTCAATTTCTCCGCAACTTGAGTGTTTGTCGAACCCGAGGCGCATTCCAGAACAATCCGCGACCGAAGCGCCAAACGCTGCGAAGTTTTGGGCCTACGAGACCACTGCTCAAGCTTGATACGTTCGTCGTTCGACAAGACCAATTCCTTCAGAGGTCGACCCGTTTTCATCGCTATTCTCCAGCCGAATGTCGCGTTTCACATAGAGACGCAGCTGG
>JBBQPM010000255.1:0-8086 GCA_038217425.1 Gemmatales bacterium | reverse complement strand
CTCGGCATCCCGCCCGGATGGAAAGCCCATAGCGAGGGGATGCGCGGTTCAGTCCAACGGGAATCTATGCTGAGCCGCCCTCAAGGCGCCAGCGGGGGCCGCCGCCGTCAGCGGCGGCTCAGCATAGATTCCTTATCGTTCCGCGTCAGCGACACTATCTTCAAGCAGTAACAGGCGAAGAGGCTTGGCCATGTTCAGTCGTCCAGAGGAGAGGCTCATGGGTTGCGCGGTCGAATTAATCGTTTGGCTGTTTGTTGACGAGCAGCCAGTAGTAACCCAGGTGCCGGGCGGTTTCGCTGAACTGTTCGAAATTCACCGGTTTGACGATGTAACTGTTGACCCCCAGTTGGTAACTCTCAATGACATCGCGATCTTCCGACGACGAGGTCAACATGACGACGGGGACCATCCGCGTGCGCGGGTCGGCGCGGATTTGCCGCAGTACCTCCATGCCGTCCACGAGCGGGAGTTTCTTGTCCAGGAGGATCACGCGCGGATTCTCGCACCGGCGTTCGGCGTAGGCGCCGGTGCAGAACAGGTACTCGAGCGCCTCGGCGCCGTCGCGCACGACATAGACTTTGTTGGCGAGATTGTGCTTCTTGAACGCATGCAAAGCGAGCAACTCGTCGTTGGGATTGTCCTCGACCAGCAGAATTTCAACGCTCTTCTCAGACATGCGAGTCTCCTGGCTCCAGAGTGAATGAAAACGTTGCACCGAGGTTGAGTTGAGCCTCGCCCCAGACCCGGCCGCTGTGCCGATTGATAATACGCTGGACGATGGCGAGGCCGACGCCCGTGCCGTCGTAATCAGTTGCCCGATGCAGGCGCTGAAAAACGCCGAAAAGTTTGTGGGCGTACTTCATGTCGAAGCCCGCGCCGTTGTCCTTGATGAAATAGATCTTCTCCAAACCCGCTCCGGCGGGACGTGCGGTATTCCCGTCGGCGAGGGGCGGCGCCGCGATTCGGGAACCGATCTCAATCCGCCCGGCCTTTTGCTTGCGCGTGTACTTGAGAGCGTTGGAAATCAGGTTGAGCCAGACCTGCTTGAGCAGCGTCGGATCGGCCTGACAGGTCGACAGGTCGCCCAGCACGATCTCCAGCTGCCTTCCTTCTTGTTCCTTTTTCATCTCGCCCAGGCAAAGTCGCACCATGCTGCCGACGTCCACGGTTTGCTTGGTGAGCGCGAGCCGGCCCAGACGCGAAAAGGCGAGCAGGTCGTCCACCAGCTGCCCCATCTGCCGAGTGTTGTCGCGTATCAGTTTCAGGTAAACCTTCGCCTCATCGGGCAAGGGATCGGCAAAATCCTCGAGCACGATCCGCGAAAAGCCGTCGATCGCTCGCAGCGGCGCCCGCAGATCGTGGGAGACGGAGTAAGAAAAAGACTCTAGTTCCTTGTTCGCCGCTTCCAGCTGTCCCGTCCGTTCCAGCACGCGCTGCTCGAGTTCTTCGTTGAGTTTGCGAATCACCTTGTCCGATTCCACCAGGGTCTTGATGCGTGCGATCTCCACCGTGAGGGCCAGGTTGGTCGCTTTCAGCTTCAGATCTTTCACCTCCGTGGCCGAATGCAAGAGCGTCTCCTCCCGCGCTGCTTCAACCGAAACGGCCAGGTCGCTCGCTTGCTGCTTGAGTTCCTTCATCTCCGTGGCCGAATGCAAGAGCGTCTCCTCCCGCGCCGCTTCAACCGAAACGGCCAGGTCGCGCGCCCGGCGCCCGAGCGCCGCGATCTCCATTTCGGACTGCAAACGCGTCTCTTTGCGCACGATCTCCACCGTTTGCGCCAGATCCCTGGCCTTTTGCCCCAGCGCTTCGATCTCCGCGTCGGATTGTAAGTACGTTTGACTTCGCAAAGCCTCGACAAAATGCGCCAGATCGCGTGCTTTCTGTTCGAGAGCCTCGGTTTTCCGATCCGATTGCAAGAGCGTTTGTTGCCGGGTGGTTTCGACGAACCAGGCCAGATCGCGCGCCTTTTGTTCCAGCGCCTCGATCCGCTCGTTGGTTTGGGAGAGGGTGAGATGACGTGCCATTTCCACGGAGATCGCCAACTCGCTGGCCTGATGCTCCATGGCTTCGATTTTCTTTTCCGAGCGGAGGAGAGTTTCCGAAGCGATCGCACGTGAGGTAGACATAGCTGCATTACTCCCGGGACAGTGGCAAGAAGATGGGCGGTTTCGGTAAGGTGCTTTTCCTTGACAACAAAAAAGCCGACGTCGTGGAACCCGCGAAAGGATCCCACGACCTCGGCTTTTCTGGATGAGACGCCGCTGGGCAGCCGCTCAATGAAACCGTCAAAATGTCGTTGCCATCCGTAATTTTACCGAAAATTCTCGAGAGTACAACCGCAATTCGCCGTTCGAACGAAATGTTTGCTGCACATACCTTACGTCTCCACGGGCGCGCAAAAAGAGCCCCGCCGAGGCTCGCTTCGGCGGGACTCCCCAACGTCATCACTAGGAATAAATCTTAGTCCCCGAATAGGCTGGGCCTGCCGCTGTCGTCCTTGGAGTCGCTGCTCTTCACCGGTGCCGGCGCCGGCGTCGGTGCTGGCGGCGCCGCCGCGGCTGTCGCCGACGTGCGGGGCGGGAAGATGTCGAGGCCAGTCCGGGTAACGCCGACTTGGTAGGCGCCGGACGTCAGTCGTCGGACGGCCGCAGGTCCTCCTTTGCCCTGGTCGAAAGTCGCGACGATCGGGAAGGTCGACTCGAGCTGCAACCCCTTTTTGGCGCGGACGGTCATCTGTTCGCCGTTAAACACGAGGTGAAAGTCCTTGCCGTTGCGCGAATTGTCGAGGGTGACCTTGTAAGTCTTTTTCCAGATGTCCCAGGCCTTCTTGGCGGGGTCGATGCCGAACTCGTAGGTGGCGTCGCCTTTGAGTTCGTAACGAGCCTGGTCGGCGCCGTTGCCACGGTCGAACTCGAGAAGCCAGGTTTTGCCTGCCCCGAGGTTTTGGGAGTAGCCAGGTTCCATCGAGCAGGATTCCCCGTTGAGAGAGTAAGAGATCGCGCCGCCCGTGTCCTCGGGGTTGAGCAGGACGATGCCCGAGGTGACCACGTTGGCGGGGTCGGTGACGGGCAACGGTTTGCCGGGAATGAAGGGAATGCCGGCGAGGTTGGGGCGGTCTTCGACGGACATCGCGAAGGCGCCAGCGTTGCCGACGCCCTGGACGACGGTGTCGGGGCTGAGCACGACGACCACTTCGCTTTCGAGATGGGGGGAATTGACCAGGAGGGTTTGTCCGGGGCCGACCACGCTGTTGCCGGCGTCGATCAGCGAAGGGATGGCAGCTCCGCCATTGTTTGCGTTGGAGATTTGC
Organism: Gemmatales bacterium; assembly: GCA_038217425.1. Classification (GTDB taxonomy): domain Bacteria; phylum Planctomycetota; class Planctomycetia; order Gemmatales; family Gemmataceae; genus JAIEPT01. The sequence continues at coordinate 4,776 of JBBQPM010000255.1, read as the reverse complement.
AGGGAGTCCTTGAATTTTTCACGCATTTTGGCCAAGTTTACCTGCTGATCCAAATTTTTATTTAGGGTGTCGTTGAATGCGGCGGAACCGCCCGTGATGGATGCCCGGGCCTGCGCGATCTGGTAATCACTCCTAACCTGTTCGGCCTTCGTCAGAATGTCGGCAGAAGAAGCCCCGTCCGCCACCGCCTTTTTGTAGTCGTTGGAGGAGTTGGTGAGTTTGGCGATATCCATGATCGCCGCGTCGCGTCTGATTCCAGCCGGGTTACCGGCATCAGGCATGCCTTGCAGCTGTTCCTTTAACTTCGTCAAATCGATGGGCATCTTTTGGAGCGTTTGATCAATTGCGTCGGCTCGGTCAGGGTCAACCTGAGCGAGCGCGTCTTTGAACTTGGCCCGCGTGGCGGGGTCGGTAAAGACGATATTCTGAAACATTCCGTCGAACGACGCCGCCTGGTCCTGTTCCGCCTTGCGCATATCCTCTAACAGTTCGTTTTGCTGCTCCTCAGTGAAACGAAAATAGACCTGGTCGCTGACTTCATTCCCCATCGGTTCGACGGGGATGTCGATCTCGTTCGCTCGCACCGGCGGAATAGGCGTGTTGTTGGTCAGGTTCAGCCCCGGGACGGTGTTGCTGGGGACAGTGTTGGCGGGGCTTCCCGGTACGAACGTGGGGTTCGGCCTGAAGGTGGGAACGTTGTTCCCCGGCACGACGACGTTGCCGGAGGGAACGAAGTTGTTTTGCGGCCGAAAGTTGGTTCCGGCGCCCGGGCCGGGAAGGGGATTGAAGGAAGGGGTGAAATTAATTCTAGGCGGTTGAGCAGGAGCGGAAGGGAAATTGGGCCTTTGAGGTACGACGATACCTGGGGTTGATTGGCCGAGCCTTGGCCCGGTAGGGATGCCAGGAGCCGACTGGCCTAATTTTTGGGGCTTCTGTGCCGTGTCGAAGCGTTGAACGGGCGTGCGTTGCGGGGGTGCGCCGCCTCCGGGTTTCTTTTGGCCCCAGGTCGATGCCGGGTCCACGGCGAAAAGGGCAGCTAAGCACCCTACTGCCAACCAACCAATTCTCACATTGCATAACGCAGCCATGGACGACCTCCGATACAGGAACGTGCTGTCGCCCAACGGGATGAAGTTGAATTTAATAGAGGCGACTCGTTAGAATTTAGTCGACTCCTCGTGGAATTGCAAGAAGATTCGGCGAGCATCGTTTGCTGAACGAAATGCCCAGGGCCGATTACCTTTCGCGTATTGACACGAGCCCAGTGACCAGCCAATCTAGCCCCGGATGGGGCTGAGGGAGGTAGCCACGGGTGGAGCGCAGCGCAACCCGTGGAAAGGGGGGCGAAGGAATCGCTCTGGAGGAGCGAAGGGAACCTTATTCGGTAGGGTCGTTGTCTTCTCTGCCCCTACCGGGGCAGCCTAATTTTCTTCGTACAACCACGGGTTGCGCTGCGCTCCACCCGTGGCTACATTCCGTCGCCCCATCCGGGGCGATAATCGGTGGATCGTGGCTCGAAAAATCCGTCAGCGTTCGTAACGGCGTAGCAGCAGATGCTCGAGGAGCCACAGGAGCCAGGCTAAACTCTGGTCGCGCCGATCGTGCGCCGGATCGAATTCCGAGAGCGCCAGCGCCTCGATCCGCTCGATGCCGATCGCGTGGAGGCACTGCAGGAAGAACGCGAACGAAATCCCCATCGGCTGCGGATGCGCGACGGCGGGGAAGGCCGTGGGATCGAAGACGTCGCAATCGACGTCGATGACGAGACGCTTCGCGGTCGCTGCCAGGCGCGTCAATTCCGCCAACACGCCCTCTGGGCGCAGGGCGACGTCGACGGCGGAGAAGAGATGCGGAAAGAACGGAGCCGCGTCTTTCTTTCGCAAGAACAAATCGCGATGCCCGACGTGCGCGACGGTCGGCAGCCGGCCGTCGACGTGCCGTAGGAAGTTGCCGTGCGACAGCTCCGCCGTGCAGCCGGAGAGATGATAAATGTCGAGATGGGCGTCGAAGTGCACGACGAGCGTCCCCTCGGGATCTTGCGCCAACTCATCGTAGAGCGGCAGGGCGCCGAGGTGATTGCCGGTGATCCAGACGAGCAACTCCCGGCCCAACTTCTCGGCAATCGCTTCCCGCGCGTCCCTTCGCCAGTGTTGATAATCCTCGAGGCATTCGAGCTGGATCTCCGCAAGCCGAACCTGACCCGCATAGGCTTTCCCTCGGCTCGGCACTTTCTCGCGGCGCTGTTCCTCGAGCATTTCCCCCAGCGCCTCCGCCAGCAGCTCGGCGCCCTGACGCGTACCGGGATGGCCGAACAGTTCGAATGGGAAGACGACGATATGCGTTTTCATGCTCGGATGATACCATGACGAGAACGGAAAGGCAGCCCATGACTCCGCTCATGCAGCAGATCGGCGACGTCTACGTGGCCCAGGGCGTCATCGTCACCGGCGACGTCGTTCTTGGACCCGGCGTCAATCTCTGGTTTCAGACCGTCATCCGCGGCGACCTGGCGCGCATCACGCTGGGGCCCCGCGTCAATCTGCAAGACGGCTGCATCGTGCATACCGATTTCGGCGTGCCGCTAACGCTCGAAGAGGGCGTCGTGGCCGGGCATGGCGCGATCTTGCACGGCAGCCGAATCGGGCGCGACACGCTGGTGGCGATGGGCGCCCGCGTCCTTTCGGGGACCGACATCGGCGCGGAATGCTTGATCGCCGCGGGCTCGGTGGTGACGGAGGGGAAGCGGATTCCGCCGCGTTCGGTGGTGATGGGAATCCCAGGGAAGGTGGTTCGGGAAATCACGGCAGAGGAATTGGAGCGGACGAGGCGGATTTGTCGAAGTTACTTCGAGCTGGCGCAGCGTTACGCCGCGGGCGAGTTTCCGCCTCCCTGGCTTGCCAAGTAAGATCCTGAGCGAAAATAAGGCATACAAGACGAGCCACAGAGAACACAGAGAGCACAGAGGAAAAAAGGCGGATTGCCAATAACATCTTCGCCCGGCTTTTGCATTCTCCGTGTCCTCTGTGCTCTCTGCGGCTCATTTTATTTATTGCTCGCGTCCCAAGTATCCCTATGAACAATCCTGTAACCGCGGAACCGTCGCCCAACGCCGACCGTCGGCAAGAGCTAGGCGCCAAACAGGCGTTCGTCGCCGGTCTCCTGGACGAGATCGGTTGCGAGGGACTGCTGGTTCTGCATCCCGATCACTTCTCCTGGCTGACCGCCGGCGGTTCCGCGCGCGGCGTGCTGGGCGCCGACGCCATGCCTGCCCTGTACTTCACGGCCGAGAATCGCTGGCTCCTGTGCAGCAACGTCGACACGCAACGGCTGTTCGACGAGGAGATCGACGGCCTGGGCTTTCAGCTCAAAGAATGGCCCTGGCATGTCGGTCGGCAGGCGTTCCTGGAATCCTTTCTCGACGGCAAATCGGTCTGCTGCGACGTCCCCTTCGGCGAGGCGCCGATCGTGGGCGATCGGCTGAAGCGGGCGCGGCGCGTGCACACGGAGTACGAGCGCGCCTGCCTGCGCACGGTCGGGCAAATCGTGAGCCACGCGCTCGAGGCGACGGGCCGAACGCTGATGCCGGGCGAAACGGAGCGTGAGATCGCGGGGCAGATCAGTCACCGCCTGCTGCATCGCGGCGCCCAACCGGTGATGATCGCAGTGTCGGCGGAGGGCCGGTTGCGGCTCTATCGTCAGGGGTCGTACACGTCGGTGGCGGTGAAGAATTACTGCGTGCTGACGTGCGTCGCCCGGAAGTACGGCGTGTGCGTGGAAGCGAGCCGGGCGGTCCACTTCGGCGGACCCGAGGCGCAGATCCGCAAGGAACACGACGCCGCGTGCAAGGTGTCGGCGACGTACATGGCGGCGACTTGGCCCGATGCGATCCCGAAACTGGTGCTGGCGGGGGGCAAGCGCATCTACGAGTTCGTCGGGGTGGAGCACGAGTTCTACCAGGCGCCTCAGGGGAAGCTGATCGGCCGGGATCCGGTGGAGGCGCCGATCACGCCGCGGACGGAGGAGTTATTTCAGGCGCACGAGGCGGTGGTGTGGACCGCCCTGGTGGGCGCCGCGATGAGTTGCGACACGTTTCTGATCTCGGAAGAGGGGGCCAAGGTGGTGACGCCGCCGGAGGCCTGGCCCCTCAAGCGCATCCGCATCCAGGGGCAGGACTACGTTCGGCCCGATATTCTGGTACGGTAGCGAATGAAGTCGCGCCGCCAGGCGGTTGACACCGGCACAGAAACGTCACGATCTTGCCCCGGATGGGGCAAAGGGTTGTAGCCACGGGTGGAGCGCAGCGCAACCCGTGGAAAGACGTGACCACGCGATCGCTCCGGAGGAGCGAAGGAAACCGGTGCGGCATGGACGTAGTCTGCTCTGCACCTGCCGGGGCAGTCGAATTTCCTCGTGCAACCACGGGTTGCGCGGCGCTCCACCCGTGGCTACCATCCGCCGCCCCAGCCGGGGCGAAACCCGATCTTGCCCCGGATGGGGCAAAGGGTTGTAGCCACGGGTGGAGCGCAGCGCAACCCGTGGAAAGACGTGACCGCCCGATCGCTCCCCAGGAGCGAAGGAATCCGGTGCGACATGGACGTTGTCTGCTCTGCCCCTGCGGGGCAGTCGAATTTCCTCGTGCAACCACGGGTTGCGCTGCGCTCCACCCGTGGCTACCTTCCGCCGCCCCATCCGGGGCGAAACACGATCTTGCCCCGGATGGGGCAAAGGGTTGTAGCCACGGGTGGAGCGCAGCGCAACCCGTGGAAAGACGTGACC
>JBBQPM010000254.1:0-8097 GCA_038217425.1 Gemmatales bacterium | reverse complement strand
AAGCGATTGAAACAGACGGGCGCCCGTTGGAAGGTGGAGAACGCCAACAAAATGGGCGAACTCTGCTGTCTCAACTACAGCAGCCAATGGGCCGCATACTGGAATGCCGCATGAGTGCCGGAAAGGATTGGCGCGCCCTCGTTACTTCGTGCCGATACACCACAGATACGATTTGCCCTTGATGTAGATTCGGCCTTCCGAAACGGCGGCGGAGGCGTAGTCGGGGCCGTCGCCCAGGTCGTTGACGGCCAAAAACTCGTACTTGGGGCCTGCCTGGATGACGTAGGTCCTTCCCGAACTCGCGAAATAGATTCGGCCTTCCGGCGTCGCGATCGGACTGGAGCTCGGAGAGAGCTTGGCGAGCTTTTCTTCGAAGAGGAGCTCTCCCGTGGCGAGACTCAGGCTGCGCAGCAAATCGGAACTGCTGCCGCGATAGATTTGCGTGCCGACGACGATCGCCGAGCTGCCGGCGGCGCCTTCGATGCGCGTCTGCCATTTGACGTGCGTTTTCGAGACGTCGCCCGTTCCCGTCGGATCGACGGCGGCGCCTTGCTGTCCGCCTCGACCGACGTCCGCGTAGATCAGCCCGCCACCGAAGGCCGGCGAGGATTGAGCCGTCGGGGTCTTGCAGTTCCAAAGCAGTTCGCCGGTCGCCGGATTGAGGCTTTGAATCCCCCCCGCGAAATGGATGAGTTGAAGCTTATCGCGAATTTGCAGAACGACCGGCGTCGACATGGTGTTGCGCGCCTTGGTTTGCTGCTCCCATTTTAGTTTGCCCGTCTTTTTCTCCAGGGCTCGCAGTCCCAGTTCTTGAAGGCCAGGAATGATAATCGTGTCTTCGTAAAGAATGGGACTGGAACACACGCCGGCATCGCTGTCTTTCAGCCGCGGCAGTTCTTCACGCCAGACGATATCGCCCTGGAATGTGACCGCCGCCAACACGCCCGAACCGAAGAGGCCGAAGACCATCTTGCCGTCGGTGACGGGCGTCGGAACCGCGTAGCCATGGTAGAAGTTATCGACGACGATCTTGCCTGCCGGAATCTCCGTATCCCAGAGCTGCTTGCCGTCCTTGGCGTCGAAACAGAGGATATGGTGTTGCGCGATCGAACTTCGGCGCTCTTTCTCGGCAAGCCCGGCCGGGAAGGTGGCGGTGGTGACAAAGATGCGATCGCCCCAAACGATCGGGCTCGACCAACCGGGGGTGGCGAACTCAGGATTGTTCTTGCCGCCGCCGTGTATGGGGGTCTTCCAGAGAATGTTCTTGCCGGTCTTACCGTCCCAGGTGAGGGGGAGGTCTTTTTCCGATGTGTAGCCCAGCCCCGTCGGCCCACGCCAACCGGGCCAGTTTTCTGCTCGGCTGTTGGACGGCAACGCCAGCACGAGGGTTAGAAGTATTATTGCTTGGGAATTTATCCAACGCATGTCGGCAGTCTCGAAGGGGGAAGTGGAATCGGGCGGGGCGTACACGCAGAGAATTGAGACTACCCGAAAAATGCCGAGACTTCAACAGCCCAAATTCTCGAAGCGATCGCCGCGTTCCGCGAATGCGTCGCGGCTAAACATTCCCGCCGAGCTGAGTGCGGACTCCGAAACAGCGAGCCGGGCCGCGTTAGCGCCCGGAGGACAAGCGAGTTGCAAGTGCTCGCTGCTCCCGGCGCCGACGCGACCCGGGGGGCTTACCGCAGTCGGCAGTTCGTCTACGCAAAAATCTCATTCACCACGCGGCCGGCGACGTCGGTCAAGCGGAAATCGCGGCCGGCGTAGCGGTACGTCAGCTGCTCGTGATCCAGGCCCATCAGCGCGAGCAGCGTCGCGTGCAGATCGGTCATGTGCATACGGCCCTCGACGGCGTGGGTGCCGTACTCGTCGGTGGCGCCGTAGCTGTAGCCGGGCTTCACGCCGGCGCCCGCGAGCCACATCGTGTAGCCCGTGATGTTATGATCGCGGCCGTCGGGGCCTTGAGCCGTCGGCAATCGGCCGAACTCGCTGCCGAAGAGGACCAGCGTGTCTTCGAGTTGGCCACGCTGGTGGAGGTCGGCCAGCAGGGCGGCGGCGGGTTGGTCGGTGGCGGCGCAGTTGTTGATCAGGCCCTGATGCAGGTTGCTATGCGCGTCCCACCCGGGGTGCGTGATTTCCACGAAGCGGACGCCCGCTTCGTTGAGGCGACGGGCCATGAGGCACTGTCGCGCGAAGCTGCCGGCGGGGCCGGGCTTGATGCCGTAGGCGTCCTGGACGTGGCGAGGTTCCCGGCTGATGTCGAGGATTTCGGGGACGCGTTCCTGCATGCGGAAGGCGAGTTCGAAGGATTCGATGACGCCGTCGACTTGATCGGGAGCATTGGGCCGGGCGGCGAGGTCGCGGTTCATGGCCTGGATGAGGTCGAGTTGGCGGCGCTGCAACGGCGCGGGGACGGAGCCGCGGAGGTTGGGCATCTGCCCGGCGTCGTTGAGGCGCGTCCCCTGGAAGTGCGCCGGCAGGAACGCGGAGCCGTAGTTGATGGCGCCGCCGAAGTTCGGGACGGGGTTGATGGTGATGTAGCCGGGGAGATCCTGGTTCTCGGTGCCGAGGCCGTACATGAGCCAGGCGCCCATGGAGGGGCGGGTGAGCGAGGCGACGGCGGCGCCGGTGTGGAGCTGGATGACGGCTTGCGGATGCGCGGGGGTGTCGGTGTGCAGGCCGCGGAGGAAGCACATCTTATCGACGTGCTTGGAGAGGTGCGGATAAAGGTCGGAGAGCCAGGTACCGGTTTGGCCGTACTGGCGGAAGCGGAACTTGGAGGCGGTGAGGATGCCGCCGCCGGGGCTGACTTTGCCGCCGTCGCGCTGCAGCTGGGGCTTGTATTCCCAGGTATCCATCTGCGAGATGCAGCCCTGCATGAACATGAAGATGATCTTCTTCGCCTTCACGGGGAAGTGCGGTTCGCGGGGCGCGAGCGGGCCCGGGGCGCTGGCGCGGGCGCTTTGGCCGAGAAGCCCGGCGAGGGCGAGGTGGCCGAAGCCGGCGCCTGCGGATTGGAGGATCTGACGTCGCGTTAGTGCGGGTCGCATCATGGGTTCATCTCTCGAAAGCCCAGGGGCAGCTATCCTGGGGAGTCACATCACGGAACGTACCGGAATTCTGCCGACGCCAGGAGCGCCTGCGTGAAACTGATCCACGCCGCGGTCTGCGGATCGGACGACGCTTCACTCTCGTTTGCGAAGTCCGTCGCATATTGTACCAGGAATGTTTTCGTACGCTCGATTTCTTTCGCATGCGCGTCCCGGCCCAGCGCCTCGCGGAACGCTCGTTGGATGCGGCCCTCGGCATCGAGGTCGCTTTTGAGCAAGTTGAGCGCGAAGGCTTTCGCCTGTTCCGCGACGAACGGGTCGTTGAGCATGTAGAGCGCCTGCGGCGCCACGGTCGTCGTGTCGCGGCTGCCGACCACGAGGCCCTGGTCCGCGAAGTCGAAAACCTCGAGCGAGCGCGGCACGACGGTGCGGACGAGCGGCAGGTAGATACTGCGCTTGAGGCTGAGATTCGCATTGGCAACGAGGTTCTGAGCCTCGGCGCCGTTGTTTTGCATCTCGGTCACTCTCAGATTCGCAGCGGGCGAGGCGGCGGGACGCGTGCGGTCGAGCTTGCCCGACGTCGCCAGCATCGCATCGCGGATCTCCTCGGCTTCCAGCCGCCGAGGGCTGTGCCGCCAAACGAGACGGTTGCCCGGATCGATCGCGGCGTTTTCGGTCAGGCTGTCGGAGCTGAGCTGGTAACTGCGAGTAAGGACGAGGCTGCGGATGAGTTTCTTGACGGACCAGCCGCCTGCGACGAATTGGTTAGACAGATGGTCGAGGAGTTCGGGATGGGAGGGAACGTCGCCGGTGACGCCGAAGTTGTCGACGCTGGAGACGAGGCCGTTGCCGTACAGATACTTCCAGACGCGATTGGCCATGACGCGGGAAGTAAGCGGATTCTTCGGACTGGCGAGCCAGTGGGCGAGTTCGAGACGTCCGCTTTGCTCGGGATTCACTTTGGGGGCGCCCTCGACGTCGACGAGGGTGAGGAAGCCGCGCGGGACGACGGGGCCGAGCTTCTCGGCTTCGCCACGGATGCGGATCTCGGTGTCGGCAACGGTCTTGCTATCGCGCAGGCCGTAAGCGACGGGCCCGAGCGAGGCGGGGTCGCTGAGACTCAGCAGCGCCGCCTGCAGTTGGGTGACTTTTTGGCGTGCGGCCTTCAGCTTCTTCTCGCCCCCCTGGCCGCCTGCGTTCTTGGTCGGGTCGTCGGTGAGAATGGTCAGCTCGGAGCGTGCCTGGGCGAGGGCGGCCTTGGCCTTGTCGAGCTGTTCTTTGGACGCGGACTTGACCGAGCCGCCGAGCGTGATGAGCAGGGCCGGATCGTAGTAATCCATGCCGCCGCCCCCCATCTTGTTGCGCAGCCCGGCGCACAAATCGCTGCTCTGAAAGATGCCGGCGAGGGCATAGTAGTCGGCCGTCGGGATCGGGTCGAACTTATGATCGTGGCAACGGGCGCAGCTTGCGGTCAGGCCGAGGATGGCGCGGGTCATTACGTCGATCTGCTCGTCGATGTTGTCCATGATGAAGCGGACTTTGAACCGCTGATTCACGTCCTTCACGCCCAGCGCCAGGAAACCGGTGGCGACGAGCTGCCGTTCGCGTTCCTTCTCGGACTTGGCGGGGAGCAGGTCGCCGGCGATCTGTTCGCGGAGAAACTGGTCGTACGGCATGTCGTTCTGGAAAGCGTCGAGGACATAGTCGCGGTAGCGCCAGGCGTGCGGCAACGGCAGGTTGCGTGCCGAGCCGGTCGATTCCCCGTAGCGTGCGACATCGAGCCAATGGCGACCCCAGCGTTCGCCGAAGGCGGGGGAAGCGAGCAGACGGTCGACGACGTTTTCAAATGCCTTGGGCGACGTATCTTTCAAGAAATTGTCGAGTTCGGCGACGGTGGGGGGCAAGCCGGTGAGGTCGAAGGTGATTCGCCGCAGCAGCTGCGGGCGGTCGGCATCGGGAGCGGGTTTGAGCCCCTTTTCTTCGAGTTTGGCGAGGAGGAAGCGATCGACGTCGCTCTTCGCCCAATTCGGGTTCTTGACGGCCGGGGCTTGCGGATTCTGGAGGGGCTGCCAGGCCCAGTGTTCCTTTTTGAGTTTCGCGTAATGGGCGGCGGACTTGCCGACCGATTTGGGGAGCTGATCTTGCGGCCAGGCGGCGCCGTCCTTGATCCACACGGCGAGGTCGGCGATCTCCTCGTCGGTGATCTTCTTCTTGGGGGGCATTTTCACGCTGGCGCCGACGTGCCGCACCGCCTTCAAGAGAAGGCTCTTCTCGGGATGGCCCGGAACCACGGCCGGTCCGCTGTTGCCGCCGACCGTGAGGCCGCCGCGATCGTCGACGCGGAGTCCCCCCTTGGAGTTGGTGTTCGCGGAGTGGCAGTTGTAGCAGTTGTCGACGAGAATCGGACGAATCTTGCGTTCGAAGAAATCGACCTTGGCCGACATATCCGCTTGCGCCGAAGCGACGGCCGGCAGAGCCCCGAGCACCATCCAGCATAGCATTCCGCGGATCATGTCATTTGCTCGCTTGGGGAAGGGGGCCACCACAAACTCGACAAAACCAATTGGCTTGGTTTCAATCGTAACTAGATGATCGGCCGTCGTCCAGAAAGAAACGCACTATTTTGCCCCGCTCGGGCGATTCTTAACCATTCGGGGAGCGGAATCGTCGGCGGAGTGCCGGGTAACTTCCATTTAACACCGGAAAGTGAATGGAGGCCCCGCGCCGGCGCGAGTTTTCTTGACTCGCTTTCGAATCTCCCGCACAACCGGCATTTCCTGCCGATCCCGAACAGCCCGCAAGGTTGCCAGGCCTCGCTGGCCTTTTCAACATCTTCGGCTTGCGCCCTTTTCCCGCTCGAACCGATACCTCCCCTAAGCCGGAATTTGCCGGCTCCAGGGGACTTTATGGTTCGCATTCTGGGAAATCCAGGGAAGTTCGCATTCGTCTGGCTGCTGACGGCGTGTCTGGCCGCCCGTGCGGACGTCGCCGCCTGGCATCAGGCCGGCATCCAGGGGCAGGGCGTTAAAGTCGTCGTGCTGGATCGCGGCTTTCTCGGCTATCGCACGTATCTGGGCAAGACGCTGCCGGCCGCCGTGAAAGTGCGCTCGTTCCGCACCGATGCGAATCTCGAAGCCCATCCGAGCCAGCACGGCATCCGCTGCGCCGAGATCGTGCATCAGCTGGCGCCCCGGGCGGAGCTGCTGTTCGTCAACTGGGAACCGGACGAGCCGGAGACGTTCTTGCAGGCGGTGCGCTGGGCGCGCGAACAGGGAGCGCAGATTCTGACGTGTTCGCTGAACATGCCGAACTGGAGCGACGGCGCCGGCGGCGGGCCCGTCCATCGCGAACTCCGCCAGCTGCTGGGCGACGGCACACGACCGGGCGATATGCTCCTCGTCGCCTCGGTCGGGAATTTCGCCCAGCGGCACTGGCGCGGCAGCGCCGATCCCGACGCCCAGGGCCAACATCAATGGAGTCCCGGCGTCGTCGGCAATCCCATCGAGCCATGGGGGCGCGAGCCGGTGACCATCGAAGTCTACGGCGACAGCTCCGCCGACATGGATCTGATCGTGCAGGACGGCGCCCACATCCTGGCACGCACGCGCATCCATCGCGGGCCGAAGTGGTGCCAGGCGGTCGTTTCGTTCACGCCTCTCGCCGACGGCAAGCCGGAACTGCGCATCCAGGCGAAGGCGGGCGCAGGGACGTTTCACGTTGTCGCTTTGGGCGCCTTCTTGCGCCATGGGACGTCGCAGGGGAGCATCGTCTTCCCGGCGGACGGGCAGCGCGTGCTCAGTCTGGGAGCGGTCGACGCCCGCAAGCAACGCTGGGCGTACAGCTCGTGCGGCGAGGCGGGGCGTTTGCTCAAGCCCGACCTGATGGCCCAGGCGCCGTTCCTCACGCCCGGCCGAGTCGAGCCGTTCTCGGGAACCTCGTCCGCGTCGCCGCAAGGCGCCGCCCTGGCCGCGCTGGTCTGGTCGAGAGTTCCGACGTGGTCGCCCAGCGAGGTGAAAGCCCGGCTACTCTCGTGGGCGGAAGACCTCTCGGAACCCGGGCCCGATGCGCAGACCGGTCACGGCTTGCTGCGGATCCCCAAGCTCGTCAGCGTCCCCGGGAATTGAGCGGGCCAATCGTCGCGCTCGACCAGGACCGCCCGGAGCCCGGCTTGCGTTGCTCCTTCGTAGTCGTTGACCGGGTCGTCGCCTACGACCACGACGTCCCGGGCGCCGAGCGCGTGGCCGATGGCGGCGAAGAAGTCGGCGTGCGGCTTGCGCACGCCGAGTTCGGAGCTGACGAAGACGCGTTCGAGGCGTTTCAGCTCGGGGAGCCCGGCGACGACGTCGTGCAGACGCCGATCGAAGTTCGAGCCGATTGCCAGGCGATGCCCGGCGCGATGGAGTTCCTCGAACAGCTCGGCCGTGCCGGGGGTGCAGCGCCAGGCGTGCGGCTGGCCGAACCAGGCGTAGAGTTCCGCGAAGCTGCGGTCGTCGCCGAAGACGTCGGCAACGATGGCTTGCCAGCGACGGAACTCGCGGGCTTCGTCGGTGCGATGACCGGCGGCGCGGTCGCGGTCCTCTTCGCGCTGGAACGCGACATGGAATCGGCGCCGAACTTCGTCACGCTCGAGAAGGGAGCCATGCTTTCGGCCGATGTCGTGATAGACCGCGCCGACGCTCGGCTGCGGATGGATCAACGTGCCGACGGCATCGAACAGGAGTAGTGACATGATCGGAACTCCGAAGTTCATTTGGGCTTGATTCTCGGCCGACGACTTTGGTAAACGCAACCCAGTCATGGAGGACATGCAATGAATCTGGCGAACAAACGCGTCTTGGTGACCGGCGGTCACGGCTTCCTGGGCAAACACGTCGTTCGGCTTCTTCAGGAAAAGAAGCTCGCGCGGCTCACCACGCCCCTGCGCACGCGCTACGATCTGACCCAGCCCGAACACGTCCGAGCCATGCTCGAAGAATATCAACCGGAAGTCGTCATCCACCTGGCGGCCCGCGTCGGCGGCATCGGCGCCAACCGACGACATCCCGGT
>JBBQPM010000253.1:0-8282 GCA_038217425.1 Gemmatales bacterium | reverse complement strand
ACCGAGTAGAATTAGGGACTGGGAAAACTACTGGTCCATGGAGAACGGATGATGGATTGCCCAACCCTTCGTCTGGCGGTGTATTTGTTGCCGATCTGTCTGGTCGGTTGCGGCGGCGACGCGCTGCAAGAGATCAGCCCGAAAGACGGTCAGTTCAAGGTCAAGATGCCCAAGGATTACAAGGTCGATTCGAAGAAATTCAACACCGATTCGGTTCTCATCACCTACGCCTACGCCGCGGCGAATCGCGGCTATTTCCTCGATTATCACGACGACAAGAACATTCTTGAGGACGAATCGTTCGCCCAGAAGCAGAAACGCCTGGAGAACTCGCGCGACGTCACCGTCCGCGACGCGCAGGGGAAACTGACTTCCTCGACCGCGATCAAGCTCAACGAGCTGCATCCGGGGCTGGACTACACGTTCACGAACTCCAAGAACCATCACATCCGCGGACGCAGTTATCTGGTTAAGAATCGCCTCTTCAACATGCGCGTCTTCGGCGACGAGAAGTTCATCAACTCCAGCGAAGCGAATGAGTTTCTCAACTCGTTTCAGTACGTCCCGTGAAAGCGTCGCGCGAAAGCCCAGGGATGGCTATCCCTGGGGAAGCGCCCGAAATCGTCATTCCTGTTCCGAATCGCGCGGTCGAAAATTCCGCTTTCTTGGCGCTTCCCCAGGGATAGCCATCCCGGGGCTTTCGCCCTAATGGCCCCCCGCGAGCGCAGGCAAATTCCCCGCGGCGTCGAAGGTCCAGTCGGCGTCGCCTAACACTTCAAAGTCGGTCATCGCCTTCAGTTCCTTCAGGCACGGCTCCGAAACCTCGACTTCCTCGAGCATCAGCGTGTTGCGAATCCGCATGACCCGGGCCGACTCTTCCGGCCGGGTGCCGATGATGCGCAGCGCGTTGTCGATCACTTCCTTGTCGGATTCGAAATGGACGGGGAGATTCGCCCCTTCGGGATAGCCCGACGTGCAGCAGTTGATGACGGTCGCCTGGTAGTTCATCGATTTTACAAGCCGGGCGGTGGTGAAGTCGGCGAAGCCGATGCCGGCGGCGTTGCCGTGCGTGTGGGCCGAGAGGCCGCGGATGAAGATGAAACGCATCATCGGCTGATTGGCGATGACCGCGGTCTTGAGCGCCCGCTTGCGGCCCACGACGTTGGTGTCCATGCCGGAGCCGCTGATTTCCTTGCCGATCTCGTCGATGATGAGCAGATCGGCTTCGTGGAACGGCAAGCGGGCGAGCCACTTCTTACCGCTGACGAGCAGGCGTTCTTCGACCGGCTCGAAGTCGTCGGGGAGCGCCGCCTCGACCAGCGCGGTCTCGTCGTAGCCGTTCTCGACGACGGCGAGTCCGAACGCGATCGGGGCCTTTTGCCGCATCAGCCGGCCGACGGCGCGGACGACGGGATCGTACGGCTGTTCGAGTAACACGCGGTGATACCAGGCGGCGCCGACGTGTTTGCCCAGGCCGATCATCATCATTTTCATCCAGCCCGATTCGACGGGGCCGTCGTAGCTGGTGTGCGGCTTGATGCGGGCGACGACGCCGATGTGGTCGGCGGTGCTGGCGATCTTGTCGAGATAGCAGGGCCAACCTTCGGGGGTCTTGCCGAGTTCGACGACTTCCATCGACGCGCGGATCGGGGCGCCAACGAAGGCCTCGGTGATGCCGTAACTTTCGAGGACGGTGCGTTGCCCGTCGGCGGTGCCGCCGCCGTGGCTGCCCATCGCGGGGACGAGGAACGGCTGGGCGCCGAGATCGCGGAGGTGCTGCACGACGCTCTTGAGGACAACGGGGATATTGGCGATGCCCCGGCTCCCCGCGGTGAGGGCGACGGTTTGCCCCGGCTTGATGCGCGTCGCCAGGTTGAGCGGCGCGAGCGCGGCGCGGACGGCGACGGGGATGTTGTCGATCTTGGGCCGGGGAAATTTTTGCCGGACCTTGAGCATGCGTGGATGAGCCATGGCGGATTTCCCGAGAGGACAGTGGAAGGGGGGCGCTTCCATTGTATTCATCGGGACGACCGGCGTCAGTCCGCCACGATGCGCAGCTTCGTCTCGGCGCGCGCGACTTCGAGGTTTTGTTCCGCGTTCCGCAGCAGCGTCTGCGGTTGCAGGCGTTCGCCGATCATCGTCGTGAGCCCGAAGAACGCACGCACATGCGGCCAACGCGCCTTCTCCGGCGGATGTTCGATCACTTGCTGCAGCCGCTTGAGGCAGGTCATGCCACCGTGTTTGGGCGTCTGCACCATGAGGAGCATGAAATTCTGCGGGCCATACTGCCCGGCCACGTCGCAGCGGCGCTTCTCGCGCACGATCAGATCCGTCGACCAGTCCGGCAAGAGTGCCGGCGTCTCCTCCGACGGAACCTCGTCGTCGGACTGCAGTTCACCGATGGCCAGGCTCAGCGGGATCTTGTGTCGTTCGGCGCGGGCGATCTCTTCTTGCAGACGCTCCATCATGTACGGCTGCGGATACCAGAGATGGTCATTCGGCTGCAGGCCGGTGCGACAGAGCAGCGTCACGAGTCGATCGATGTGGCTGCGGGTCTGGCTGAGTTGTTCCTTGGTGCGCTCGAGCGCCGCCTTGGTTTGGTGCATGGTAAGGGCGCTGCGCATCGTGAAATCCAGCAGCGGCGGATGGGCCATGGCCATGTCGCGCGCCAGGCACGTGGTGACGCCGATCTCGTAGGCACGGCTGAAATTCTCCGGCATGTCCCCCAAAAATACCACCGGGAAGTTCTGCTTCCACGCGAGCCAACCCAAAGCCTGCGGCCCCTCTTTCTCGAGTAACTCTTCATGGACGATGAGGACGTCGCAGGGGTTATGCTGCAGCGAGCAGCGCGCCTTGCTCAGATCGTCGGCGAACACTGTCGTCCATTGCTCGAGCGGATCGCGCGTGAATAGATCTACGAATTCCTTGTGCCGAACCGACACTGCCACCATGACGCGGCAACCTTGATTGAGGACCATGAAACGGACTCCCGAGGGGCGACTGCATTGGCGTGTCTGCTCCAGTAAACTCCGCGGCGAGCGAAAGATCGAGACGAACCGCGGCGTTTTCCCATGCTTCCCCGTTTGCCCCAGAGGTAAAGTCGGCACGACCGGCACAACGCGCCGGGGCGGGCGTGTGCCGCATACAATGACCGAATGAAAAACGTGGTGGGCATCGACCTGGGGACAACGTTTTGCGCCATCGCCACGCTCGACGAGCGCGGACAGCCAAACATTTTGCCAAACGGCGACGGCGAAATGCTCACGCCCAGCGCCGTGCTCCTGGAAGAGGGCTCGGCCCTCGTCGGTCAGGCGGCGCGCGACGTGGCGCTGGAAATGCCCGACCGCGTCGCCCTGCTTATCAAGCGCTCGATGGGGAGCGACAAACACGCCGTGCCCGTTGCCGGCCGCGAATTTCGCCCCGAGACGCTCTCGGCCATTATTCTTAAGAAACTCGTCCAGGATGCGGAGAAACGTCTGGGGCCGATCCGGCACGCGGTCATCACCGTCCCCGCGTACTTCGACGACACGCGCCGCAAGGCGACCAAGGACGCGGGCCGAATCGCCGGGCTCGACGTCGTCGACATTCTCGACGAACCGACGGCAGCCGCTCTCGCGTATAGTTTCTCCAATGCCGAACCTGCTGCCAGCGATCTCTTGCCGATCCAGGAGCAGACGGTGCTCGTCTACGATCTGGGGGGCGGCACCTTCGACGTCACCGTGGTCAAGCTGTCGCCGCGCCGCTTCGAGACCCTCGCGATCGAAGGAGATGTGCGGTTGGGGGGCAAAGATTGGGACGACCGCATCGTCGATTTCGTCGCGCAGAAGTTCGCGGCCAAGTTCGGCGACGATCCCCGCAAAGACCCGATCGCGCTGGCGACGCTGCAGTCGGGCGCCGAGCGGGCCAAGCGGACGCTCAGCAAATTGCAGCAGACGAACATCACCTGCTCCTGTGCCGGCAACGTCCTGACTCAGCCGCTGACGCGCGGCGAGTTCGAGACGATGACCAAGGATCTGCTCACGCGCACGCGCTGGACGACGCAGCAAGTTCTCCTGCAGGCGCGCTTAAGTTGGGGCCAGATCGACCGCGTGCTGCTCGTCGGCGGTTCGACGCACATGCCGATGACCGCGGCCATGCTGCGCGAGTTGACAGGCAAAGTTCCCGACAATTCACTCGCCGTCAGCGAGGTGGTTGCCCGCGGCGCGGCGCTGCACGCCGGCATCCTCGTCGCACGGCAAATGGCCGAGCAGGGGGACGATGAGGGCGTGCTCGACATCCTTGAGGACGTCGTCGAAATCAACGTCAACTCGCACAGTCTCGGCATCGAGGTCAAGCAGAAGGACCAACGGCTCAACGATATCTTGATCCCTAAGAACACGCAGCTTCCGACGTCGGCGACGCGCACGTACCGCACCATTGCCGAGAGTCAGTCGAAGGTGCGCGTGAAGGTGCTGCAGGGCGAGGCGCCGCAATCGGAAGGATGCATCGCGATCGGGGAATGCTGGATCCAGGGATTGCCGCTGAACTTGCCCAAGGGTTCGCCGATCCAGGTGCGCTGCGGCGTCGGCAGCAACGGCCTCATCGAAGTGACCGCGACCGACGTCACCAGCGGCAAGAGCGTCCGCGCCGAGATCCACCGCACCAGTGGGCTCACGGAGGAGCAAATCGCCCAGGAGACCGCGTGGGTGAAAAGCCTGACAATTCAATGACGTGGGGCACGTTTCCAACGTGCCGTGTCTTTCTCGCGGCACGTTAAAAACGTGCCCCACGAAGGGCTGTTTCGACGTGGGGCGCGTTTCCAACGTGCCGTGTCTTGCTCACGGCACGTTACAAACGTGCCCCACAAAAGGCTGGTTCGACGTGGGGCATGTTTCCAACGTGGCGTGTCTTTCTCGCGGCACGTTACAAACGTGCCCCACAAAAGGCTGGTTCGACGTGGGGCACGTTTCCAACGTGCCGTGTCTTTCTCGCGGCACGTTACAAACGTGCCCCACGACAAGCGGCGCCGCGAAGGACCTGTTCCGAATCCCTAGCCGGCGTGCTTGACCGCGCCGAACGCCGCGAAGCAACTGTGCTTGTGCAGCACCTCGATCCCCGCGAAGCCCGTTTGCCGTAACAATTCGAGCTGGAACGTAAGCGACCGCGGGGTGTCTTCCTGCGCGATGTACGCGAACACGTGCTCCCGATATTCCGGCCCCTTCAGCCCCTCCAGATACTGTCCGTAACGCTGCCACATCATCTCACGCAGCGCGGGGAGTTCCGTCTCGACCAGATCGAAAATCCACAGCGACCCGCCCGGCGCCAGGGCGCGATGGAACTTGGCGAAGACCGCACGCCATTCGGCGTCCGTGCGCAGATGATGCAGCACCGCGGCGGCGACGATCACGTCGAACGTCGCCTCGCCGAGATCCAGCGCGCGGATGTCGCCCTGAAGCACGCGGGCGCCGGGCACTCGCTCCTGGGCGCGGGTGAGCATCGGCAGGCTGAGATCGACGAGCGTCACTTCGAGGCCGGGGAGTCGTTCGAGAATCTTGAGCGAGAAATTCCCGGCGCCGCAGCCGACGTCGAGCAGGCGGCGCGCCTGCGGACAGCTCGCGGCGGCGGCGTGCGAAATCAGGTCCAGCGCCAGCGGCGCATCGACCGTCGCCGATTGCCCCGTCTCGAGATTGGAGAATCGCTCGACGTCGGCGTCGAAGCGGGCGCGGATTTCGTCAACCGTCGACTTCATGACTCGCCTCCTGATAACTCACGCGCATCAAGAACAACCCCTGCGCCGGCGCCGTCGGCCCCGCGCGCGTCCGGTCCTGGGCCTGCACGATACGCCCGACCTCGCCCGTCGGCCAATAACCGCGCCCCACGTTGATGAGCGTCCCCGCGATCGCCCGCACCATGTTGTACAGAAAACCGTCCGCCTCCACGTCGAGCCAAAGATAATCGCCGAAACGGCTCAGCCCCAGATGCGTGATGGTCCGCACGCTGCTCTTGCGGTTGGGCCATTCCGTCTCGAAGCTGCGAAAATCGTGCGTTCCCAAAAGCACCTGGGCGGCCTCCTTCATCGCCGCGGCGTCGAGTCGTTGATGATGCCGGCAGCAGTAGTGCCGTAGCAACGGGTTGCGCGTGGCGCCGTCGTGAATCACGTAGCGGTATGCCTTGCGAACGGCGTCGCGATTGGCGTCGAACGACTCGGGCACGTCCTCCGCCGAGACGACCGCGACGTCGTCGGGCAATCTCGAGTTCATGGCCCGCACCAACGCGTCCGCCGGCATCTTGAGTGTCGAATGAAAATGGGCCACCTGACCAACCGCATGCACGCCCGAGTCGGTGCGGCCGGAGGCGTGCAGACGCAACGTTTGGCCGGAGAATTCGGCGAGCACTTTCTGCAGCGTTTCCTGCACGGTGCGAACGCCGGGCTGAGATTGCCAGCCCTTAAAATCCGAGCCATCGTAGCGCAGAACCAGCTTGATGTTTCGCATGGGGGATACGATAGTTAGAGACGCAAGCAAGAATAAGGCCAAAAAAAGAGCCCCAGAGTCACAGAAGATACAGAGAAAGAGCAAGAACCGCGAAGTGTGTTTTCCTCTGTGCTCTCTGTGACCTCTGTGGCTCGTTTTTTGAGTTTCGTTCTCGCTCAACTCCGGAAACAACGAGCGTGTCCCATGATCCCGTGCGAATTCTGCGAAGAACTGGTCTTGCCGACGGTCAAGCTGTGCCCGAACTGCGGCATGGTCATCAACATCGTGCCCGTTGCCAAAATGCCGGCTCTGACGCCGGAAGTCCCCAGGCCCCCCGCGGGGACGATGTGCCTGTGCCTTTACGGCTCCGACCGCAAGCCGCGCACGTATTTCCCGCTCACCAAGGACGCGGTGACGATCGGCCGGCTCGATCCGGTGGCGAACAGTTTCCCCGATATCGATCTAGGCGAATGGCTTACTCCGGAACAGGGACGGAAGATCTCCCGCGCCCATGCAATCGTGCTGGTTTCGCGTGCCGATCAACGGATCACGTTGCGGCCTTTGAAAGGGAACACCGGCACGCAACTCGAGCGCGAATTATTGCCGGCAGACGTTCCCGTGACGCTCGCGCCGGGCCAGCGATTGGTGCTGGGGGGCGTCGCGTTTCTCAAGTTCGAAATCACTTAGAGATCGCTTCGATGAACTGCCCGATGGCGGCATGCAGGCTCGACCCGTGATCGCCGGGGACGACATGCACGCTGAGCGGCCCCTTACTCGCGGCGACTTCCGCTTCGGCCGACGCCTTGTAGCGGAGCAGCGGATCGGCCTCGCCGACGTACGCCAGGTGCGGCCGTTTCATCCACCAGGTGTTGCCCAGCAGCAGACGCAGTTGGCGTTCGCGCGGGTTGCGCGTGTCGAACGGCACAATATCTTTCCATTCGCGAAAGACGTCGTACGGATAGAGCGAGCCGCAACTGCCGGTCTTGGCCAGCGGCACGTCGTCGCCGACGAGCGAAAGCAACGCCGCGAGATTGCCGCCGGCGCTGTGGCCGAAGGCATAGATCCGCTGGCGATCGATGCCAGGGAGCTGCGCGAACCACTTGACGGCGCTGACCGCGTCGTCGAGTTCGCCATACCAAAGTTCGAAGTCTCCTGCGTTGCCGTTCTCGCCGCGTACGGTGGGCGTCATCACGGCGAACCCGGCGTCGAGAAACGGCTTCACCGCGCTCCAATCCTGCTTGGTGAGCGCGAAGCCGTTGTGGAAGTAAACGATGGCGGGGAGGGGATACGATTTCGCCGTCTTGGGAAACGCGTACCACGTCTTGAACGTGAACGAGCCGGAGGGATATCGGGCCTGGGTCGCCTCGGCCGGCGGCGTTTCATTGGGATCGAACGTGTCAGGCGCCTTGGCGCGTTTGGCGAGTTGCGTCCGAAACTCCTGGCGGGCTTCCAGAAAAGGCTGCTCCTGCTTGGGAGTCATTCCCGGAGCGCAACCGACGAGTGCCAACGAGAGCCCGACGAAAAGTGATCGCATCATGCGCTTAATCTACCGAACAGACATCGATAAGCCCAATGGGTGAGGTATTCCGAACCCTTGGGATGCAGCGGTCCAGTGCGTTTATTCCAGGGGTTCGGAGTACCTCGCCCGCTGGGCTTTCGTTACGGAAAGCGGACGGGGAAGTTGTTGAAGTTGTTGTAATTCCCGAATGGATTGTTGACGCCCACGACGTTGCCGTAGTAGGGGTTGGCGTATGGATTCGTGAACGAGTTGTAGTTGTAGGGGTTATTCAGGCTGCCGGCGTAGAGGTTGCCGTACGGATTCGTCATGAA
>JBBQPM010000252.1:0-8351 GCA_038217425.1 Gemmatales bacterium | reverse complement strand
GCCCTTGCCTACTTCTACGACAATCACGAGGCCATACTTGACGAGATGAAGGCATTCAACGAACGGGGCGAGGCTCGTTTGCAGGCTCAAACTCTCACGCGTGAACAACTGCTCCAGCGCGCTTTCCGCTAAATTACTGCGCGGGTAGCTGAAACACGGAAATCTCATAGCTTTGCAAATCGTCAGCGGCATCTTCGGGAAAGCTAACAACTACCCCTCGTCCGGGGAACTGGCGGTCGATTTTTGCTTGCCACATCTCTTTGAGTAGACGGCCGAGCCAAATTACTTGTTCCCGAGTTGGTTCCAAATCGTGCCGAATGAACAAATCGACGATATGGGTGTGATTGATTACGGTTTCAACAGCGCGCCGGTCCCCGCCAGTGGCCGAAAGCCAACTCTGGAAATTCTCCTGGGCAAATCGACTCGAGATGAGAATGCAACCGTCATGTTCCACAAAGTTTGGCCAGAATATCTCCCCGTAAGCGATTGCTTGTCCCAGGCTACCGACGTTCGCAAGCCAACCGGCAGGCGTTAGATCGGAAACCCATTCAAATGCTCGAGCTTCTGGAATGAGCCGAAACATACGATCGCGATCGGATGCCGTCATATCGAACGCTCCTGATTCTTCCTGCTCTGGATGGAGAAGGGAGAAGCGAAAGCAGCATTGTGGAAATGCCTACTCGTTCCCGGGCTCTGCCCGGGAACGCACTGCCCAGAGGCTCTGCCTCGTCTTCTGGTGCTAGCGGTATTTGAAGTAGTTCGCAAGGAATACTGGCGCCGAGGCAGAGCCTCGAGGACAGTGCGTTCCCGGGCAGAGCCCGGGAACGAGAAGAAGCCAAGAAACGCTCCTTAACGGTCGCGGCTCGTTAATGCGAGTCTGTTACGCCTTGATGATGTCCTTGACTGTCATGCCGCCCGGGATCATCGGCAACACGTGCTCCTGGTACGGCGTCATCACGTTGAGCAAGTACGGCAACTTACTGTCCAGCATTTCCTTCAACGCGCCGTCCAGGTCTTCCTTCTTGATGATCGTGCGGCCCGCGCAACCGAAACCCTTGGCGATGGCCACGAAGTCGGGGTACGGCTCGTGCTCGAACCCGGCGCCGAGGTACGTGTGGGCGCGGTTCCCCTCGAAGAACCGATCTTCCCACTGCATCACCATGCCCAGGTGCTGATTGTTGAGCAGCAAGATCTTGACCGGGATCTTCTCGGTGTACGCAGTGGCGAGTTCCTGGATGTTCATGAGGAAACTGCCGTCGCCGTCGATGTCGATGCACGTCGCCAGCGGATGTGCCACCTTGGCGCCCATCGCACCGGGCAAGCCGAAACCCATCGTCCCCAGGCCGCCGCTGGTGAACCATGTCCTGGGCTTCGTGAACTTGAAGTACTGGGCGGCCCACATCTGATGCTGGCCCACGCCCGTCGTCACGATCGTGTTCTCTTCCTGGCCCCGCTCCTTCGTGATCTGCCACAAGCGGCGAATCGCGTGCTGCGGCACGATGGCGTCCTCGCGGTCTTGATACGACAGCGGTTCCGCTTCGCGCCACGCTTCGACCTTGCTCACCCATTCCGCGAACTGGCCTTTCTTGGGCAGCAAGTTCGGCTCCTCGTCGATCATCTTCACGAGTTCGCTCAACGCCTGTTTGACGTTCGCGATGATGCCGACCTCGGCAAACTTGATCTTGTTGATCTCGGACGGATCGATGTCGATGTGGACGATCTTGCCGTGCTTGGCGAACTCGCTGACTTTACCGGTGACGCGGTCGTCGAAGCGGACGCCGACGGCGATGAGTAGATCCGCTTCGTTGACGGCGTAGTTGGCATAGACGGTGCCGTGCATTCCGAGCATGTTGAGCGAAAGGGGATGTTCGTTGGGAAAGCAGCCGAGGCCGTGCACGGTCATGGCGACGGGGATGCCGAGTTTCTCGGCGAACTGGCGAAGGAACCCGGCCGCGCCGGCGCCGATGATGCCGCCGCCGGCGTAGAGGATGGGCTTCTTCGACTTCCGCACCTGTTCGAGCACCGCTTCGAGCTGCGCCCTCGTCGCCAGTCGATCGGGTTTGTAGCCGGGCAGGTTAATGGGGGGATCATAATCGGGGACGTTTTTGCTGACCTGCAGATCCTTGGGGACGTCGATGATGATGGGGCCGGGCCGCCCGGAGGTGGCGATATAGAACGCCTCCTTCATGACGCGAGCGATGTCTTCAGTTTTTTGGATCAGGTAGTGATGCTTGGTGATCGCCCGGCAGACTTCGACGATCGGGGTTTCTTGGAACGCATCGGTGCCAATGACGTGGGTGCCGACCTGTCCGGTGATGGCGATGAGGGGAACGGAATCGAGCTTGGCGTCGGCGAGGCAGGTGACGAAGTTGGTGGCGCCGGGACCGCTGGTGGCCATGCAGACGCCGACCTTGCCGGTGGTGCGAGCGTAGCCCTGGGCCATAAAGCCGCCGCCTTGTTCGTGGCGCGGCAGCACGGTGCGGATCTGCTTGCTGAAGCGGGTAAGGGCCTGGTGCAGCGGCATGCTGGCGCCGCCGGGGTAGGCGAATACCGTATCGACGCCGAGGTTGACCAGACATTGCACGAGGATGTCGGCGCCCGATTGCAGTTTTCCCGACCCGTTGTTCTCAGCCATGACGCTCACCTTTGGAAGTACGAAACGAGGAATCCTTTATCATAGCAATCCGACGGCCCGCGACGACGTCGGGTTCGCGCGCGGCATTGACAATATAGCGGACCGCGCCGACAATAGCGCCGAAACCTCACTCCCGGACACGAAGGAAACCGCCATGGCCGTCAAGCCGATTCCCGATGGATATCATTCCGTGACGCCGTACCTGACCGTCCACGACGGCGCGGCCGCGCTCGAGTTCTACCAGCAGGCCCTCGGAGCGGTCGAGTTCATGCGCATCCCGGCGCCCGAAGGGAAGATCGGGCACGCGGAGTTTCGCGTAGGAGATTCCACTATCATGCTCGCCAGCGAGTTTCCGAACATCAACGTCTCGCCCAAGAAACTGGGAGGCTCGCCGGTGGGGCTGATGGTCTACGTCGAGGACGTCGACGCCCAGTTCGCTCAGGCCATCGCCGCGGGGGGCAAAGTCATCAAGCCGCTGCAGGACCAATTTTACGGCGACCGCTCCGGCACGTTCGAAGACCCGTTCGGGCACCAGTGGACGCTATCGACGCACAAGGAAGACCTGTCGCCGGAGGAGATCGAGAAACGAGCCGCGGCCATGCCATCATGAGCCCCGTGGGTGTCGTAGGCCACAATACTTTATAACGAGGCCTAAATCATGAAGAGCCCGTTCCCCGGCATGGACCCGTTTCTCGAGGCCCACTGGCGCGACGTCCATGCGAGCTGCGTCATCTATACCCGTGACGCCTTACAGGCGGAACTTCCCAGTTCGCTGTTCGCGCGCGTCGAAGAGCGGGTCTTTATCGAAACGGACGAAGGGATCGGGCGAAACTCCTATCCTGACGTGCCGTTGATCGTTTTTCAGCCGCCCGGTCAGAGTTCGGGGAACGCTTTGTCGGCCGATTCCGAATCCGCGGTTTTGGACGAGCCGTACATTTTCGACCCCCTGGAAGATCAGGTCATGGAAACTTATCTCGAAATCATCGATGCAAGTTCCGGGAATCGCGTCGTCACGGTTATCGAAATCCTCAGCCCGAGTAACAAGATACTGGGGCCAGGCAAAGAATTGTACCGCACGAAGCAAAAAGAGATGATTCGCGGCAACGTCAACCTGGTGGAGATCGACCTGATCCGGCAGGGAGAACGGGTGTCGAGTTTCCCCGTAAGTAAACAGCCTCCCCATGTGCAGTCGCTGTATCAGGTCTGCGTCCGACGCGCCGCGAACTGGCACCACGAGATCTACCCGATCCCGCTCCCGAAGCGATTGCCGCGAATTCGCATTCCGCTGCGCGCCACGGATGCGGACATCCGCCTGGATCTGCAAGCGATTCTCGATCAGGCCTACCGGAATGGCCGATATTTCCAGACGCTGAACTACGCCAAACCGCTGGAACCGGCGCTGGTCCACAAAGAGGATGCGGCCTTCGTTGCGGAGATATTGAAGAACACAACGAAATGAGCCGGAAGCGCACGCGCTTCCGGCTCGAGAGTTGCGAGTCGATTACTTCTTGTCGCCGGTCTTGGTCGGCAGCACCATGACCTTGACGGTGCATTCGATGTCGTAGCCGATGTTCAGCGGAATTTCGTAGAGGGCGCATTCCTTGATGACGCCGTCCAGGCGGATGTGCTCGGGTTCGACGCGTAGGTTCTTGCCCTTGAGCGCCTTGGAAATCTCGATCGCGCCGACGGAGCCGTAAAGATGGCCTTCTTCGTTGGCTGCAGCTTCGATGGTCAGCTGCGGCACGCGGGCGATCTGGTCGGCGAGGGCCTTGAGATCGGCGATCTTGGACTCGCGCGCCTGGGAGACGCGTTCCTTGTAGATCCCGAGCAGCTTGATATTGTGCTGAGTCGGCAGCGTCGCCAGGCCCTGCGGCAAGAGGTAGTTGCGGCCGTAGCCGTGTTTAACCTCGACGAGATCGCCTTGTTTGCCCAGATGCATGACGTCCTCGGTGAGCACCAGCTGCATGCCGCCGTGCTTGCCCTTGAGGACCTGATTGCGTTGCCGAACTTGTTTCGTGGCCATGGCCGTCAACCTACTTAAGGAGTCGTGAGTTTACGAGTTAAAACGGGATATCTTCGTCGGTACGAGGCGGCGAGTGCGGGGGCGAATCCATGCCGCCCTGGTCTGGGGGACCGTCGTAGGATTGGTCATCGTACGACGGCGGCGGCGGCGCTGCGGGCTTGCGCGGGGCGCTCGAGTAACTGCTGCCGCCCCCCTGGTAGCTACCGCCCCCCTGGGGTGCACGGCTGACGCCGTCGCCTTTGGGCTCGAGGAATTCGATGCGATCGACGACGACAAAGAGCCGGGAGCGTTTTTGCCCGTCCTGCGTGGTCCACTGATCGAGCTTCAGATGACCTTCGATGAACGCCTGATGGCCTTTTCGCAGGTAGGTTTCCACGAGATCGGCAGTTTTGCCGGTATCGCCACGATTAAAGGCGTCGACGTCGAGGAAGACCGGCTCGTCTTCCCACTGGCCGCTCTGTGGGTTTTTGCGCTTATTGTTGACGGCAAAGCCAAACTTCGCGACCTTGCCGCCGTTGGAAAACATGCGGACTTCCGGATCGCGCGTGAGTCGGCCGATGAGCATGACTTTATTGAGGTTGGCCATGGCGAGAACCTCCGGGGCAGCTGGAGAAAATTAGTCGCGGCGACGGCGCGGCGCGTCTTCGATGCCGGCCAGGGCTTCGTCCGCGGGCTCGTCCTGGAAATTGTGCAGCGCGGTGGCGTGCTCGCCCTTGGCCACGTTCAGCATCGTCTCGACCAACTTCGGATCGATCTTGATGACCAGCTTCCGCAGCACCATTTCGTTGAGGTGGCAATCGCGGTCGATGCCTTCCAGACTCTTGCCCTCGGCCGAGAAGTACGTGAGGTAGTAGAGCGCCTTCTTGTGGTTGCCAATCGGATAAGCGAGTCGGCGCTCGTCCCAGGGGCGACTGATGAGCACCTCCGCGGAGTTGCGTTCGAAGATCGTTCGCAGCTGCTTGTCGGCAGCGCTGAGATCTCCCGCGACCTTGCCGGTGTCCAGGATAAACATGCATTCGTAAACGTTGGCTTGCATCGGGTCTTTCTCGGTTACACTACTTACGCGTTAAATCGATTCATCGCCGGCCCAATTCCTTCGCGAAGCCACAGGGCCGAGCCTTGCACCGCCTGCATCAAGGCTTCTTCGATCACCGGCTTTTCCGCCGGTTTGAACTTCCCCAGCACATAATCGACCATGCCGGCCTCAGGCGGAGCGTCAACTCCCAACCGCAGCCGGGCATAATCTTGCGTCCCCAGATGATTCTGAATGTCCTTGAGGCCGTTATGCCCCCCGGCACTCCCCTTCGCCCGGAAGCGAAGCTTGCCCAACGGCAAGTTGACGTCATCGCAAATCACCAGCAGATTCTCGACCGGTATCTGGTAAAAGTCGAGAATCTGCCGCACCGATCGGCCGCTGAGGTTCATGAACGTCTGCGGCTTGGCGAGCAGCGTCTTTTCTCCCGCTTCCATGCTCTCGGCAATCTCGGCGTCAAAGCGTTCGTTGAAGCCGGACGTCCCGGGCCCCTTGGCCAGGGCGTCGATGACGAGAAAGCCGACGTTGTGCCGCGTTCCCTCGTACTTTCGACCCGGATTTCCCAGCCCCACGACGACTTTCATGGCAAGAGACCCAATTCCACGAGCCGGCCCTAAACGGCAGTCCATCGACAGGCATAAGGGCCCGTGGAGTTGGGCCTACTCCGCCGCCTCTTCGTCCGCTTCCGCCTTCTTGCCGATAATCTCGGGTTCGGCCACATCCGTCGCCAGGCCCGGCTCCTCGGCCTCCACCACCTGCGGCACACACTGAATGACGATCGCATCGGCTTCGTTCTTGACGACCACGCCTTCCGGCAGCTTCAAATCGCTGACATGGATCGCCTGGTTCAGCTGCAGTTCGGCAATGTTGACGCGAATCGAGTCGGGAATGGCGATGGCCAGGCACTCGACGTGCAGATTGTGCAGCGGCTGACTGAGCGCTCCGCCTTGCGTCAGGCCTGGAGCGGTCCCGCGCAGTTCGATGCGGACGTCGACCAGGATGCGTTCGTCGACCGACACGCGTGCAAAATCGACGTGCAGGATTTCCATGCCCAGGTGATCGAACTGGACTTCGCGAATGAGCGCTTTTTCAGTCTTGGTTTCAAACTTGAGATCCACGACGCGCGTTCCATGGCGGACCGCCTTGGAGACTTCGTCATTGGAGATCGACAGGGCCACGGTCGCTTCTTTGTGCCCGTAGACGACGGCAGGGATCCGCCCCTTTTTGCGAAGGGCCTTGGACACGCGCGTGCCGCTGCTTTCTCGTGATTGGGCGTTTAAGACAACCGCATCCGCCATGACCCTACCTCGAACGCAAAAAGAAAAGGGAACACGCCGAGCGGCAAGTGTTCCTCAAGAAATTCCGGGGTTCAGGCTGCTAGTGTAGGGGCGGAAACGCGGGGCAGCAAGAGGATCGGTCAAAAAATGTTACGTGGAATGTGCAGATTCGTACTTTTCTTTCCTTAACGGTTCGTTTATAACGAACTCATCAAGGTCTCACTATTTCAGTTCGCGCCTCACATTCCAATTCTTCCCGCGGGAGGTTCTATGTCGCGCAAGCGCTCCGCGTTCACCTTGATTGAGTTGCTGATTGTGATCGCGATCATCGGCATTCTCGTCGCCATCATCGCTGTGGCGGTCACCAAGGCGCTCGAACTTGGCAAGCGTATGACGTGCGCCAATAACCTGCGCAACATCGGTCAGGCGATCATCACCTATGCGAACAAGGAAGACGGTCGGCTCCCCGCCGCACGCATCGACTGGGACGGCGGCGGCACCTGGGCCGTTCTGCTCTTTCCCTATCTGGGACAATCGGGCGCAGGCAAATCGTGGGATCTCCGCAAGCGCTACTACGTCCAGGATCCGGAGTTGCGGCAGATGCAGCAACCCCTCATGTATTGCCCGTCGCGCCGGCGCTCGGGCGACAACCCGCTCAGCGTCAACACCTCCGAGGGGGACGTGCCACAATCCGGCTGGCCTACAGGAAACCCTTATCCGGGCGCCCTGGGGGACTACGCGGCCAATCAAGGCAACAACGGCGAAGCCTACGAAGCGACGACCAATCCCACTGGCTTCAACGGTCCGAAGGCCCGAGGCCCCATCATCCTCGCTGATTTCACCAATACGAACAATGAAATTAGCCGATGGTCCTCACGCACCAAACTCGAGATGCTCGAGGACGGGCCCGCCAATACCATCTTGCTCGGCGAAAAACACATCCTCCTGGGCAAGCTCGGCAAAGTCCGCGAAGGCAGCGACTACCTGGGCGACGGTTCCATCTACAACGGCGATCCGGGCAATCTCAACGCCGCCCGCATCGCCGGCGGCGACGGCATCCACAAAGCCACCCCACTGGCACGCGACGTCCACGAAAAACTCGATTACCAGTTCGGCAGCTGGCACCCCGGCGTCGTCCCCTTCGTCTTCGGCGACCTCTCCGTCAAATTCATCCGCGTCGAAATCGACAACCTCAACCTCGGCCGAATGGCCTGCCGCGACGACGGCGAAGTCATCTCCTACGACTGGTAAGTGAAGCTCCTCGAGATCAACGCGATCCTCTCGCCGCCGACGTCCTGAGCGAGGGAGCGGAAGCCGCCGAAATGACTCGACGCCCTGCACTCCGAATTAGGCGAGCGGCCGACGTGAGTCGGCCGGTACGTG
>JBBQPM010000251.1:0-8355 GCA_038217425.1 Gemmatales bacterium | reverse complement strand
AGCCCGACTTCGTACTCCTTTGGCGCCGCGACTTCCTTCACGCTGAGTTCGAACGCTCCGAAGTTCGCGTCGAAGGCGGTCGTGACGATCTTGTAGATGCCGTCCTGGAACGGCGTGAAGAACAACGTCGAATGCCCGTTGCCGCCGATGTCTTCGGATTTGATGTTGTAGACGGCCATATTTTCCAGACGCAGATGCGGATCGAAATCCTTGCTCTTGCAGTCGATCTCGTACGACTTGCCTTTCTTCAGCAGGACGTTGATCGGCTGCGCGGGGACGAGACGAATGGGATCGGCGGGATCGCTTTTCTGCAATGTCCGGGTTGCGGTGAAGCCCTTGGCGCCGAGCGGCTCGCCTTTGTCTTCGCGGATGCGGAGCGTGAAGGGCCCGGTTCCTTTGAGGACGGTGGCGACGATCTCGTACTCGCCGTCCGTGGGGGGCGTGAAGACGACCATGGCGTCGAACACTCCGCCGGCGCCGTCATCCTCGGCCAGCGCTTTGCCCGACGGATCGCGGAGGATGACGCGCGGGTCGAGATCCTTCGGGTCGGCACGCATCTCGACGACGTAATACTTGCCCGCCTTCATCGAATGGAAGAAACTTCGGCTCGGCAAACTCTTCGCGTCGACAGCGTCGGTGCGCTGGAGGTTGTCGTTGTACAGGATCTTGGTGTAGTCGATCGCCGCGACGTTCACGGGGGAGTAGACCTTCGTCCCCGCGGCCGTCACGTAGCTGGTCTGATAGGCCAGGCTCAGCTTCTCGGCCCCAGTCCCATTGAGCGTGAAACGCCCCTGGGCTCGGCCGCGCAGGGTCTTGAGCCAAACCTCCGTGGCGTCCTTCAGCGGCGCGAACTTGCCGTCTTGATCCGCCTTGGGCAGATCCTTCGGATCGCCGGCCGGGCGATAGTAGACGATGACGTCCTTGACCTTGGCGAGCGGATCGAGCAGGGCCGCATCGACGCTGACCTCGGCCCTGTCCTTGACGACCCAGAGCGTGTCGAAGACGACGGCGTTCACCTTGCCCTGCATCATCTCATGGACCGGCTTGATCGGAATGGCGAAGCCGACGGTCCGCGACTTGATGATCTTGGAGACGGAAACCCCGACGAGCCCGCCTTTCTCATCGACGACCGGTCCGCCGCTGTTGCCCGAATTGATCTCGGCGTCGATTTGCACGAGCGAAATTTGGCCATGCTGATCCTGGCGCAGACTGGAGATGGTTCCCTTGGTGATGGTGACGGCGGGGTTTTGTTTGCCCAGCGCGAGATCGCCGCCGAAGGGGAAACCGATGGCGAAGACGGGCATGGTTTCGCCAACCTCGGTATCGGGATCCATGGCGATGGGCCGGGGCAGATCCTTGACGCCCACGACTTTGAGGACCGCGAGATCGCGCACCGGATCGCGGGCGACGATTTGGCCCTCGACCATGAGTTCGTTGGGCGTGCCGCTGTGGAAGAGGATCTTGGGATTACTGGAGAGAATCTCGCCGGCGAGGGGGCTGACGACATGGCTATTGGTGGCGATGTAGCCGACGCCGTCGACGACTTTGATGAGGAAGCCGGAGCCGGTGGCGGGGATCGGTTTGCCTTTACCATTGGCGGGAATGAACTCGACCTTGATATAGACCGCAGCGGCCTTGAGTTCTTTGAGCGTCTTGACGGGGATGCCGCCCGCGTGCGTTGCGGGAACGAACCAACCAGCAGCGAGTACGACGACCAGGGGAGCGATACCGCGCATGAAAATCTCCGAAAGAAGCTTCGAGGAGCCCACTCAGCGAGCATACTCGCGGGCCACGGCGGTTGCAAGAAAATATGCCGATCCGCACCCCCCCGCGTAGGTTGCTCCCGCCGTGCTCCTCGCTTACAATTGCTGCGTCGCCAATTCTTTCCAGGATCTCGCCATGAACCTTTGCCGTCTCGCCCTCGCCGGACTACTCGTCGCCTCCTCCGTGCACGCCCAGCCCAAGCTCGAGCTCAAGCCCAACGATCGCATCTGCTTCGTCGGCGAAACCCTGGCCGAACGCGAAGCCCTCTTCGGCGATTTCGAAAGCCTGCTGCATTCGCAGTTTCCCAACCATCATCTGACGTTCCGCAATCTCGCCTTCTCCGCCGACACGCCCGAATGGCTCTTGCAGGATCTTGCCAAGGGCGAATCCGCCATCCGCGCCCTCAACTTCGGCGGCATCGACAAGTATCTCAAGGAGCAGAAGGCCGACGTCCTCTTCCTCTTTTTCGGTATGAACGACTCGTTCGCCGGCGACAAAGGTCTCGACGCCTTCTCCGAACAACTCGATACGCTCGTCAAGGCATACGGCAAGCGGACCTGGAACGACAAATCGCCCCCGCGCATGGTCCTCGTCAGCCCGATCGCTCACGAAAAGCTCGGCGGACAGTTCCGCGATCCCACGCCGCATAACAAGGATCTCGCCAACTACGTCAAACGCATGAAAACGATCGCCGGCGGGAATGAGATTCCGTTCGTCGACCTCTTCACGCCCACCCTGGCGGTCATGAACGACAAGACCGGGCAGGCGCTGACGTTTAACGGCATCCATTTGACGCGCTACGGCCACTGGGCGACGGCGCATTTCCTGATCGACGGCCTGGGCCTCACCAAGGCGGGGCCGGTGCTCAATCTCGACGGGCCCAGCGAGTTCACCCGGCAAGCCAAGCTCATCAAGTATCTCGCGCCGCCGCCCCCCTTCGGCAGTAAAGTACACGAAAGCCTCGCCGATCGCTTGCCGAGGATCATGTCCGCGAAGGTCCCCGACAAGCTGCTGGCTCTGGAAATGAACGGCGTCATCTGGCAGCCGATGTCGAAGAAGACGCTGCCGACGGGGCAGGCGATCCTGTCGAGCCCCTGGCAAGAAGCGGGCGAGATGCTGCGGCTCGCGGTCGTCGATCGTAACACGGAGTTCTTCTATGCCTGGCGCGCCGTCAACGGCGAGTACATCTACGGCCGGCGCAAGGAGCCGTTCGGCGTCGTCAACTTCCCTGCCGAGTTTGAGCAGCAGCGCAAGATCGTCGACGAGCACGATAGCGTCATTCACTCGCATATTCGCCATGCCAGTATCGAGTCGGCGCATCTCAAGATCGCGAAAGTACCGGCCCGCGTCAAAGCGATCGTCCGCAGCGAGAAACCGCCGCTCAGCACCGCCGAGGTCTACAAGCAGAAGCAAGGCGTCATCGGCGGCAAGGAATTCGATACCGCGAAGGCCCCAGAAGAAGCGATTAAAGACTTCATTCTACCCGAAGGGTACCAGATCAATCTCTGGGCCTCGGAGAAGGATTTCCCGCTGCACGATCCGCTCGCCATGGCCTGGGACGCCAAGGGACGCATGTACGTGACGACGATGCCGTCCTATCCGCACATCCTGCCCGGCTATCCTCCCAACGACAAGATTCTGATCCTCGAGGATTCCGACGGCGACGGCAAGGCCGATAAGCACAAGGTCTTCGCCGACCGCCTGTATTTGCCCACCGGCATCGAACTCGGAAGCGGCGGAGTCTACGTCGGCACCCAACCGAACATCACCTTCCTCAAGGATACCACCGACGATGACCGCGCCGACGTCCGCGAGGTCATCCTGCACGGCTTCGGCACCGGCGACAGCCATCATGCCGTGCATGCGTTTCAGTGGACGCCCGAAGGCGCCATGCTCATCCACGAAGGCATCTTCCACCGCACCAACACCGAGACGCCGTTTGGCGCCCTGCGCCAGCGCGACGCGGGCATCTACCGCCTTCAGCCGAGTAACTTCAAGCTCGAGACGATGGTCTCGTACAACTTCGCCAACCCGTGGGGCCATGTCTACGACAAGTGGGGCCAAAACTTCATCGCCGACGCTTCCGGCGGCTCCAATTACTTCGGCCTGCCCCTTACCGGCAAGATCGACTATCCCGCGCAGCACCCGGCCATGAAGGTCTTTACCACCGTCGTTCGCCCCACCTGCGGTTGCGAGATCGTCAGTAGCCGACACTTCCCCCCCGAGGCACAGGGGAACTTCCTCGTCAACAACAACATCGGCTTCCAGGGCATCAAGCAGCACAAGGTCATCGAGGAGGGCTCGGGCTTCACGTCGAAAGAGGTGGAACCGTTGCTCCAATCGAAGGACAAGAACTTCCGGCCGGTGGCGATCTCGTTCGGCCCCGACGGCGCGCTCTACATCATCGACTGGTACAACCCGCTGATCGGGCACATGCAATATTCGCTCCGCGACCCGGGTCGGGATCACTACCACGGCCGAATCTGGCGCATCACCTACAAGGGCCGAGATCTGGTGCAGCCAGCGAAGATCCACCGCGAGCCGATCGCCAATCTGCTCGAACTGTTGAAACTCCATGAAGATCGTACGCGCTATCGCGTTCGTGCCGAGCTGCGCGAACGCAAGGCGAGCGAGGTGAAAACCGCCCTCGATCCGTGGGTGATGCAGCTCGACCCGCAGGACGAACAGTACGAACATCTGCTGCTGGAGGCCCTGTGGGTCTACCAGGGGAGCCACGTCAACAACGAGAAGCTGCTCGAGCGTCTGCTGCGGGCCAAGGATTACCGCGCCCGAGCGGCGGCGACGCGGGCGCTGCGCAACGACCGCGATCGTCTGGGAAACGCCAAGTGCCTCGCCTGGCTTCAGGATCAGGTCAACGACGTCCATCCGCGCGTGCGTCTCGAGGCGATCATCGCGCTCAGCTACTTCCGCGAAGCGAAGTCGGCGGAGATCGCGCTCGACGCGTTGCAGCATCCGACCGATTACTACCTCGACTACGGGATCGGCGAAACGATGAAATCGCTCGAGCCGATCTGGAAGCCGTTCGTGCAGACAGGCCAACCGTTCGCCGTCAAGAACGCCGCCGGGCAAAGTTACCTTCTCGCGCAGCTCTCGACGCAGGAGCTGATGAAGATCGCCCGCACCGTGCCCGTGTTCCATGCCCTCCTGGCGCGCGACGGCGTGTTGCCGCAGGTGCGCGTCGAGGCCATTGACGGCCTGGCCAGGGCGAACAAGACCGACTTCCTCGCTGAACTCTTCGCCGCCATTCAGCGCATCGACAAAGGAGGCCACGGCCAATCCGACGCCGTCATCCACGACCTGGGCCATCTGCTCACCGGCAGGCCCACCGCGGAACTAACGCGGCTGCGGCCCGAGATCGAGAAGCTCGCGCACGGGGCGCGCATGTCGATGACGCGGCAGGTCGCCTACGTCGCCCTCATCACCGCGGACCAATCGCTGGAGCGGGTGTGGGCCGAGGCTTCGAAGAATCTGACGACGTTCACCGACGTCGTCGAGGCGATCGCGATTCTGCCTGATGCGAAACTTCGCACGGAGAGTTTCACCAAGGTTCGCCCTCTGCTCGACGGCGTCCCCAAGGAGATGATGGGCAGCGCGTCCCAGACCGTGCAGGGCCGCTACGTGCGGATCTCGCTCCCCGGAACGAAACGAACGCTCACGCTCGCGGAAGTCATCGTCACCAGCGGCGGGCAGAACGTCGCCCGTTTCGGCAAGGCGTCGCAGAAATCGACCGCGAACAACGGCGGCGCCAGCCGGGCGATCGACGGCAAGATCGGCGGGCTCTTCGCCGACGGCGGCCAAACGCACACCAAGGAAAACGAAACCGATCCGTGGTGGGAACTCGATCTGCTCAGCGAGCTGCCGATCACGTCGATCACGATCTACAATCGCAAGGACAAAGGCATGGCCGAGCGGTTGGAAGGCTTTACGCTCACGGTGCTCGACACGCATCGCAAGCCGGTCTTCACGAAGTCCGGGCTGAAAGCGCCGATGCCCTCGGTCGTGATCCCGTTGCAGGCCGACCCGGAACGGCAGCTGCGGTTGGCGGCGATCGGAGCATTGGTGACGATCCCCGAGCGCGAAGCCGACGTCTTCACGGCCCTCGCCGGGCTCATCCGCAAGGATCTCGAGCGCGACGCCGCCATCCGCGCCATGCAGCGTCTCCCCAAGACGAAATGGCCCCAGGCGGAATTCAAGTCGCTGGCCGAGGCGCTCCTGACGGCGGTCAAGAAAGCGACGCCTCAAGAACGCGGCGAGGCGGCGATCCTCGACGTCGTCCAGCTCGGCGTTGATCTCACCGGGCTTTCGGGCGACGAAGCGCTTCGTAAAGAATTCGCCCAGTACGAGGTGCAGATCGTTCGCATCGGCGCCATCCCGCACAACACCGCTTTCGACGTCGGCGAGTTTACCGTGCAAGCGGGCAAACAGGTCATCATCGTACTCGACAACACCGATATCATGCCGCACAACCTCGTCATCGCGGCGCCCGGAAGTCTCACCGAGATCGGTCAGAAAGCCGAGGCGATGGCGGCGTTACCCAATGCGTTCGCCCTCGGCTTCGTGCCGAAATCGCCGAACGTGATCGCCGCGACTCGGCTTTTGCAGCCGCGCGAGAGCGATCGGCTCAACCTCACCGCCGCTCCGAAGACGCCG
This sequence comes from Gemmatales bacterium, assembly GCA_038217425.1. GTDB lineage: Bacteria > Planctomycetota > Planctomycetia > Gemmatales > Gemmataceae > JAIEPT01. The sequence continues at coordinate 1,920 of JBBQPM010000251.1, read as the reverse complement.
GGCCGGTATGTGTTTGTTTGTACGTTCCCCGGACATTGGCCCGTCATGAACGGCATCATGCACGTCGTCCCCGATCTCTCGAAGATCCCGGTGGCCGACCGCGTCAAACCACTCGTCACCAAGAAGTGGACGCTCGAATTGCTCGCGGACGATCTCGCGCGCGTCGATCAAGGCCGCTCGTTCGCCCGCGGCCGGGATCTCTTCAAGCTCGGCACCTGCGCCCAGTGTCACAAGATCGAGGGACAAGGGGGCGTCATCGGCCCCGATCTCGCCACGCTGCCGAAGAAAGTGAAGGACGCGAAATGGACCGCTGCCGACTTGCTCACCGAGATCTTGCATCCGTCGAAAATCATCGACAAGAAATACAAGGTGATGCGCTTTGCGATGGACGACGGCAAGCAGATCGAAGGGATCATCCTCGAGGAAGACGCCAAGACGGTGAAGGTCGCGCGCAATGCGATCGAGCCGCCGATCCTGCTCAAGAAGGATTCGATTGACGAGCGTTTCGAGCTGAGTATTTCGATCATGCCCGAGGGACTCCTGGGACGCATGAACCCGGAGGACATCCTGGATCTCCTGGCGTACATCTCGGCGGGGGGCGACGAGAAGCATCGGGCGTTTCAGTCCAAGAAGGATTGAACGTCATACACTAACGTTTCGCCGCCGCGCCCTCGCGGCGCGACCGCACAAGTTCGCGCCGCGAGGGCGCGGCGGCTAAACGATTCCGTACACATTCGAACGTTTTGATAAGTAACATGGCCCACCCCACTCGCTCCGCCGGCATTTTGCTTCATCCGACTTCCCTGCCCGGCACCTTCGGCGTCGGCGACCTGGGCTCCGCCGCCTACGCCTGGATCGATTGGCTGGTGAGCGCCCGGCAAACGTGGTGGCAGATCTTGCCGCTCAACCCGCCCGGGGCGGGCAACTCGCCGTACTCGAGTTTCTCCGCCTTCGCGGGCAATCCGCTGCTGGTGAGTCCGCAGAGCCTGCGCGAGGAAGGATTCATCGACGACCGCGACTGGAGCGGCGCCAACTTCCCCGCCGACAACGTCGACTACGCCGCCGTAATCTCTTTCAAACAACGCATCCTGATGCGGGCTTACGAAAACTTTCGTAACGGCCGGGCCGGCAATCTGCGCGGCGCGTTCGACGCCTTTCGCGAAGAAAAGAAACACTGGCTCGGCGACTACACGCTTTTCATGGCCATCAAGGACCACTATCTGGGTCGAGGAAGTCAGGAATGGCCCGCGGACCTCCGGCGCCGAGAGCCCGCGGTGCTCGCCAAGGCGCAGGCCGATCTCGCGGACGGCATGGGGCTGCACGCGTTTCAGCAGTTTCTCTTCTTTCGCCAGTGGTTCTTCCTGCACGATTACGCCTCCAAACGCGGCATCAAGATCCTGGGGGACATCCCGATCTTCGTGGCCCGCGACTCGGCCGACGTCTGGGCGCATCCGGAACTCTTTCAGTTCGACGCCGACCGTAATCCCAAGGCCGTGGCCGGCGTCCCCCCCGATTACTTCAACGCCGACGGCCAGCTCTGGGGCAATCCCCTCTACGACTGGGCCAAGCTCAAAGAGACAGGCTACGCCTGGTGGATCGAACGGCTCCGGGCGACGCTCGCGCTCGTCGACACAGTTCGGCTCGATCACTTCCGCGGTTTCGAGGCCTACTGGGAAGTCCCTGCCTCGAGCGCGACCGCGAAAACGGGCCGCTGGGTCAAAGGCCCCGGCGCCGACTTCCTCGCCGCCGTCCGCAAGGGACTGGGTTCGTTGCCGCTGGTCGCCGAGGATCTGGGCGTGATCACGCCCGAGGTCGAGGCCCTGCGCGATCAGTTCGAACTCCCCGGAATGCGCGTGCTTCAGTTCGCGTTCGGCGACGATTTTCGCAACCCGTATTTGCCGCACAACTACACGTCCAAAT
>JBBQPM010000250.1:0-8479 GCA_038217425.1 Gemmatales bacterium | reverse complement strand
TGGCATAGGTCGCCGTGGCGTAAGCCGTTTCTCATTCCGTCGTAGCTGAAGAAGACCCGGCCGAGGCGTTGGAGGAGGATGCGTTCGCCGCATTCGCCGAACCGATGGCCGAGGTCGCCGACGCGGAACCCGTCGCTCAATTATTCGACGCGGAAGATGAGCCGGCCGAGGCGTTGGAGGAGGATGCAACTGCCGAACCGGCGGCGCAGCTTTTCGACGACGAGGCGATGCAAGCGTTCGCGGAACCGGTGGCCGAGGCAGACGAAGCGGATGCGGTCCTGGAAGATAACGAGTCTTTCGACGACGCCGGCCAGGAGCCGGTCACGCCGATGCCGATCACCCGTCTCGGCGCCGCGGTCCCGGACGAGGTTGACGAAGATTCCAGCGTGTTCGACGTAACGATTCCCGCGGGGCGGTACGCCGAGGCGATCGGCGAGGTTCCTGAAGCCTTCGCCGATCCGGTCGACGAAATGGATATGGGCGTCCCGGCCGCGCCGGTTGCCGACTGGGATGACGACGTTGCGATCCCCGAAGCGTCGGCTGTGCCGCAAATGAGCGCCCCGTCCTCGGAAGAATCGTTCCGCATGTCTCCGACGAGTAAGCCAGGCGAGTTCGCGCTCGACTGGACCGAGACCCCGGAAGTTGCGTCTGCGGACGACATCGTCGAGAGCGTGCCGGAATTTCAGGATCTGTTTGGCGCCGAAGGCGTGGTCGAGGCGATCGAGGAGGACGAACCCAAAGCGCCGATTCAGACGCCGAGCCATGGCATCAATTTCGACACGCTGTTTCGTCACGCGGCTCCCAAGACGATGCCGGCCGAGGAGTTGCACGAAGAATTGCAAGGCCTGGAGATGGAGCAGACGCTCGCCCTGCCCGTGCCGCTCGACGGCGCCGAACTCGATCAGACGCTTGCCTCGCCGGTAGATGTCGAGGTCGACGCGGAGGCGGAGGAAGTCGATTTCAACGCGATCCTCAAGGACAGCATGGATGACGTCACCGAGGCCATGCCGGTTTCGGACGTCGCCGAGGCGATTCCGATGGAGGACGAAGAGGTCGACTTCGAGCAACTCTTCAGCGACCCAGCCGAGCGCAATCAGCCCAAGAAAAAAGAGCCGGAAAAGAAAGATGACAAGAAGAGCTGGAACTGGTTCAAAAAGAGCTAACGAATTGGGCAGCGCCACTTTTCACAGGGGGTGAGGCTGATCTCAGTCTGCGTAAGTTGCGTAGTTCTAAACGGGGCGTTCTTGTATTCCGCCTGTAAGGCCGCCTCGTGGGAAGCATTTGCGGGCGTTCTTCGACGGAACGTCGCGGAAGCTCCAATTCGAAATTGGAGAGCGGGTTAATCTTCTTCGCTTTCGCCTTCCGCATCCGCCGCGATCTTGCGCAGGCGCTTGAGTTCCAGCGTCGTCGCGGGCCGAGATCTGCCCGACTTGAGATTGCCCAATTCGATGGGTCCCAGTCCAATGCGAATCAGGCGAATCACCTTGTGCTCGAATTTCGCGAGCATGCGTCGGATCTCGCGGTTCTTGCCTTCTTTCAGCACGATCTGCAGCCAAACGCTCTTGCCCTGTTTACGGAGCTTCTTCACGCGCTCCGCCTTGACGTGGCCTTCGCTCAGCCAAACGCCCTTGGTGATCTTGTCGAGATCCTCGAGCGTCGGCACCCCGGCGACCTGGACGTGATAGGTCTTATCGACGCCAAAGCGCGGATGCATGAGCTTGTGCGCGAGGTCGCCGTCATTGGTGAGCAGCAGCAAGCCTTCGCTGTCTTCATCGAGCCGGCCAACGGTGTAGACGCGTTCGTGGACGTTGGGGATGAGATCGATGGCCCGGGGCCGGCCGCCTGGGTCGTGATTGGTGCACAGGACGCCGAGCGGTTTGTTAACGAGCCAGTAGACGTGCTTCTCGGCCGCGACCGGTTTGCCGTCAACGGTGACGGTCTGTCCGGGGACGATGCGGGTGGCGAGATCACGGACGGCGGAGCCGTCGACGCCGACGCGTCCGGCGCGGATGAGATCTTCGACTTGCCGGCGCGAGCCGACGCCAGCGTGGGCGAGAAATTTGTTGATGCGTTCCATGAAGATAGTCTAGCAAAATCGGGGCCCCTGCCCAAGCCTCGCGGCCCGAAACAGAGACCCCGTGCCAGCGGACAGTGTTGAAACGCAGTTCGCGAGGAGAATTGCGCAGCGGCCGAAATCTTTACAAACAGCGGATCGCTTCGTTTATAATCAAATTCATGATGACCAACGGAAAAACACCGACTTCCATCACTGGCCGCGTGCAGAACGGCGTCGTCGTTTTGGATAATCCGGCTTCGCTGCCCGAAGGGCAGTCCGTGCGCGTCGAGCCGATTGGCGTCGTAAGCAGAGAGCAATCCGACGCCGAACGCGCAGAACTACTCTTGAAGATGAAGGCACTTTTCGCCGAGTGGAATGAAGAAGATAGCAAGCTCACGGATGAAGAAGCGAGTTACCTGACGATCGCACTCGAAGAAAGTCGCCAACGATACCGAACGCCGTCTGCGGATTGAACTATGAACTATGTTCTCGACACAGGTCCGCTAGGTTTGCTCGCCCACGAGCGATTAGCTCACAATGAACCGATTCAGACTTGGATGACCGAGGAAGTAGCGGGCGGGGCGAAGTTCTTCATTTCCGAGGCAGCCGACTACGAAGTCCGGCGCGAATTGACTCGCCTGATCGAGGCCGGAAAGCTACCGTCGACCCGCCTGCAGAGGCTCGATCGGTTGGCCCGCATGTATACCTTCCTTACCGTATCGACGAAGATGTGGAAACGGGCCGCAATTTTCTGGGCGGAAGCCCGAAGCAAAGGGAAGCCCACGGCTCCCGATCACGCGCTCGACATCGATGTCCTCATCGCCGCCCAAGCGCGCGAAATTAACGCCACGGTTGTAACCAGCAACGCCGCCCACATCGGACGCTGGGTGCCCGTCAAGCCGTGGCCCTGATCACTTCGCCCCGAAGATCCACTTGAGCAGCGCCTTCTGCGCGTGCATGCGATTGCCCGCCTGCGAGAAGACCACGCTGGCGGGGCCGTCCACGACGTCGTCGGTCACTTCCTCGCCACGATGGGCCGGCAGGCAATGCATCACCTTCGCGTGGTGCGGCGCCTTCTCCAGCAGCTTCGCGTTCACCTGGTAGTTCTTGAACTTCTTCTTGCGGTCGTCGGTCTCCTCCTCCTGGCCCATGCTCGTCCAGACGTCGGTGTAGATAACGTCGGCGTTCGCGACCGCTTCGACCGGGTCGGACGTCTGCTGCAGCCAATCGCCGACCACTTCTTCTTCGAGACGCTCGAGAAACGTCTTGTCGAAGTTGTAACCCTTGGGCGAGCACAAAACGAACCGCATGCCGAGTCGGCCGCAGGCGAGCGCGAGGGAACGAGCGACGTTGTTGCCGTCGCCCACGAATGCGACCGTCAGGTCGGTCAGATCCTCGAACGCTTCCTGGATCGTCAGCAAGTCGCCCAGCGCCTGGCACGGATGGGAGAGGTCGGAGAGGCCGTTGATGACCGGCACGCTCGCCCAGCGGGCGAAGTCCTCGACGGTCTTGTGTTCGAAGACGCGCAGCACCAGGGCGTCGACGTACTGGCTCAGAGTCCGCGCGACGTCGGGGAGACTTTCGCGCTTGCCCAAACCGACTTCGGTCCCGGCGAGGAACACCGATTGCCCGCCAAGCTGGGCGATGCCGGCCTGGAAACTGACGCGCGTGCGCAGCGAGGGCTTCTCGAAGAGCATGCCGATCACTTTGCCCTGCAGGACGAGCTTTTCCTTACCGAGGCGATGCGCCTCTTTCAGCTTGTGGGCGTCGCGCAGCAGGTGGTGGATCTGTTCGCCGGACCAGTCCCACAAGTCAACGAAATGGCGGAGCTGGATCAGTGTCTTGGACATGAATCGACCTCTAAAGGGACTCGGCCTGTTGGAGCAAGACTTCTTCGAGGATGTCGCAGCCCGACTTGAGCTGCTCGTCGGTGAGGTTGAGCGCGGGGAGCAAACGCAGGACGTTGCCGTGCGTGCAGTTGATGAGGAGCTTGCGTTTGAGGCAGCCGTCGACGATGGGCGTGCCGTCGATGGAGAGTTCCAGCCCAATCATCGTCCCCAGGATGCGAATGTCCTGGATAAGCGGGCAGCGGGTGCGGAGCGCTTCGAAGCGTTTGCGAAACGTGTCGGCGATGTGGGTGGCCCGTGGCAGCAGCTTGTCGGCCTCAATCGTCTCGATGGCGGCGAGCGCGGCCCGGCAGGCGAGCGGGTTGCCGCCGAAGGTCGCGGCATGGGTGCCGGGGACGAGCTTCTCCGCGAACGGCTTGCGGGCCAACAAGCCGCCGCAGGCGACGCCGGCGGCGAGCGCCTTGGCGAGCGTGATCGCATCGGGGACGACGCCGAACTGCTGGAACGCGAACCACGTGCCGGTTCGGCCCATGCCGGTTTGCACCTCGTCGAAGATGAGCATCAAGCCATGCTGATCGGCAAGTTTGCGTAGGCCTTGCAGATATCCCTCGGGCGGCAGATTGATGCCCCCTTCGCCCTGGATCGGCTCGAGCATGATGGCACACGTCTCGTCGCCGATCAGCTTGGCGACGGCTGACAAATCGCCGAACGGGGCGTAGTCGAAGCCCGCTAGGAGCGGCCCGACGCCCTTGTGATACTTCGGCTGCCCCGTGGCGCTCAAGGAGCCCATGGTTCGGCCATGGAAGCTGTTGAGCATCGTGATGATCTTGTATCGCCCCTTCGCATGACCCGCGAGCCGTGCGATCTTGATGACTGCTTCGTTCGCTTCGGTGCCGCTGTTGCAGAAGAAGCACTGCCCGTACGCGATGCCGCTCCGTTCGACGAGCGCCTGGGCGAGCTGTCCCTGGGCTTGCACGTACCAGGTATTCGGGATGTGGATGAGCGACGCGACTTGCTCCTGCACCGCCTTCACCACCCGCGGCGGACAGTGGCCGAGCAGATCGCAGCCCCAGCCGGGAAAGAAATCGAGGTAGCGCGTCCCCTCCGCGTCCCAGACGTACGAACCTTCGCCGCGAACCAGGCAGACCGGGTATCGGCGATAGTTGCCGATCACGTACTGGTCGAACTGCGCGATCGATTCCTGGCTTGTCATGTCGTCTCCGTCGCTTCTTCCTGAGCGGTAGGCCAGACACTTTGTCTGGCCTGAACGCGCGATTCGCTTCAATTAATGAATAAGGCCGGTGACCCATGCCTCGACCTGCGGGGGCCAGACAAGAGTGTCTGGCCTACCGGGTTGCGGGGGCCGGACGAGAGCGTCTGGCCTACCGGGCTGCGGCGGCCAGACGGGAGCGTCTGGCCCGGGCTGCGTCAGCCGGACGAGAGCGTCTGGCCTACCGGTGTGTTCATTCATAGCACGATCTCCGTTCCGACGCCGCTGTCGGTGTAAATCTCTAGCAGCAGCGAATGCTTCACTCGACCGTCAATGATGTGCGTCTTTTTGACGCCGGCGCGAAGGCTGTCGAAGCACGCCTCGACCTTGGGAATCATCCCGTCGTCGATGACCTTACGCTGGATGAGATCCTGACACTGCCCGAGGTTCAGGCTGCGGATCAGCGATTCGGGCCGCTTGCGATCTTCGAGAATGCCAGGCGTGTCGGTGAGCAGGATAAACTTCTCCGCCCCGAGCTGCGCAGCGACTGCGGCGGCGGCGGTGTCGGCGTTGATATTCAGCCACTTCCCTTCGGCGTCGATCGCCAGCGACGGAATCACCGGCACCACGCCGCCGGCGCAGAAGCTGTGGATCAGATCGGTATCGACCTTGGTCACCCGCCCCACTCGGCCGAGATCGACCGGGCCCTCGGCGCTTTCGAGTAAGAGCTTTTCGCCGGTCAAATACTGGAGCGAGCCGAGGTGCGGCCCCACGGCGCGGCCGCCGAGCCCGCGGATCTGGCGCTCGATGCCGACGTTGATGTCTTTGAGCAGCACCTGGACGACGATCGCGAGCGTTTCGTCATCGGTGTAGCGGCGTCCCTGGACTTTGCGAACTTTGAGGCCCGCTTCGGCCATCGCGCGGTCGATCGGCTTGCCGCCGCCGTGCACGAGGACGGGGCGCAGGCCGACGGTTTCCATGAAGACGACGTCCTGGAGGGTAGCGCGGAGCGCATCGGGATCCTCCATGGCGCTGCCGCCGAGCTTGATGACCGTGAGTTTATCGCGGAATTGGCGGATGTAACTGAGTGCTTCGATAAGCACGTCCGCCTTGCGTATCGCATCATTCATGAACGCGATGCCTCGCCTGGGAGACGTAAAAGTCCAATTCTATGCGGTCCCGGCGAATCGCGGCAAGGGGACAATGTGCGAAATCCGCGTGAGGGTCAAGAATCGATCCGAGCCGGAAGCGTGAGCGACGGACGAATCCCGTCGTCGTTCACACTTCCGGCTCGGATGAAAACTTCGGCGCGACGACTTTATTGCCGTTCGATGCGGACCAGGCGGATCGAGGTCCATTCGGCCTCGCCCTCGTCGTAAACGACGCGGATGCGCTCGCCCTGCATCTCGGCAATCTCGCCCGGTTGATAGAAGGGCCCGGCCTGCGTGCGGCACAGGACGCGATCGCCGACCTCCAGGTCGAGATGGCGGATCTTGTCCCAGGTGAGGTTCGCCTGGTCGCCGTCGTCGAAGAGGACGTGGACGAGCTTGCCCTTGTCGGCCACGAGGATGCCGGGATACCACATGCCGTCGTGCCAGCAGGCGAGGAGTCGACCGCCGGCGCCGATGTCGAGCTTTTCCGAAGGGGGCAGCCAGGCGTCCTTCTCCAGGCGCAGGAAGCGGACGAGCGTGGTCTCTTCGTCGCCGTCGTCGTAGTGGACGTGAACGATGTCCCCTTCGACGCGCGACAACACGCCGGGATAGAAGGTCGAGCCGGCCATGTATCGACCCTCGACGCGCTCGCCCGCTTCGAGGTTCAGCGGCTTGACTTTGTCGGCGCTGATCTGGGCGGCGCTGCCGTCGTCGAAGGAGACGAAGACCATGTCGTTCTCGGTCCGGAGCACGGAGCCGGGATACCAGAGGAGGTCGAAGAAGCAAGCGAGGACGCGGTCGCCGAGTTGCCAGTGGGGTTCGAGCAGCTCATCGTGTTCCGTGCCCATGGGGGCGAACTGCGGCATTACGACCGGCTTGCGCAGACGTCCCAGGGGCGCCCAGGCGGATTGCCCGTCGCGATACTCGATCTGCACGCGGTCCCCCTCGCACTTGAGTACCCGCACCGGTTCGGAGCCGACCAGAACCATCGCGTCGGCGCCGACGGCGAACGTCTCGAGTTGCTTGGGCGCCAGCAGGGCGTCCTCGCCGTCGTCGAAGATGACGAAGCAGCGGTCGTCTTGAATGTGCCGAATGGTGCCCGGTTGCGCGGGCTGCCCGGGTTGACGCGTCCCCCAGACGCGATCGCCGATGTTCCACATGGGTAAACTCCTTGCTTTGCGAAGAATGGTCGGGCGTCTCGATTCCTCCCCATCGTACGCCCAATCGCAGCCGAAAGTACAGCCCCGGGTCCGTTCCGCTCGATAAAACGTTGGAAAAGTTGCTCGAAAATAATCCTCGCGGCCAACTTGCTCCCGGAAAAAAATCCTCACTCGCAAGCCGAACGCGGCAGGAAGGCATAAAACGACCGCTAAATTACCACGCTCCGGAATTCGAACATGATCATCGTTTTGCGTCCTAACAGCAGCCAACCCGAGATCGATCACGTCGTCGAACGCATCCGCGAACTCGGGCTCAAGCCCCATCTGAGCCAGGGCGAACATCGCACCATCATCGGCGTCATCGGCGACGAAGCCAAGCTCCAACCGCAACCCCTCCTCGCCATCCCCGGCGTCGAACAGGTCATCCCCATCATGAAGCCTTACAAATTGGCGAGCCGAGAGTTCAACAAAAAGGACTCCGTCATCATGGTGGGCAAAGTCAAGGTCGGAGGCGGGCACATGGCGATGATCGCCGGCCCCTGCGCCATCGAAGGGCGCGAGATCCTCGACGAAATTGCCGGCAGCGTCAAGAAGGCCGGCGCCAACATCCTCCGCGGCGGCGCCTTCAAGCCGCGCACCAGTCCCTACAGTTTCCAGGGCATGGGCGAAGAGGGACTCAAAATCCTGCGCGAGATCGGCGACAAGTACGACATGCCCGTCGTCACCGAAGTCATGGATCCGCGCCAGATCCCGCTCGTCGAAAAATACACCGACATGTTCCAGATCGGCGCCCGCAACATGCAAAACTTCGATCTCCTCAAAGAGATCGGCCAAACCCGCAAAGCCGTCCTGCTCAAACGGGGCATGAGCGCCACCGTCAAGGACATGCTCATGTCCGCGGAGTACGTCCTTTCCGAGGGGAATCCGAACGTCGTCCTGTGCGAGCGCGGCGTGCGGTCCTTCGAGGATTCGACGCGCAACATGCTCGACATGAGCTGCGTGCCGAACGTGAAGGGGATCAGCCATTTGCCGATCATCGTCGACCCGAGCCATGC
>JBBQPM010000249.1:0-8509 GCA_038217425.1 Gemmatales bacterium | reverse complement strand
ACGCTTCAAGACACTCGCTGGAGTCTTCCATGACTCTGACCCCGAAGGAAAATGATCGACACGCCTACCATCTTCCTCTTTTCGCTCTTCCCAGAAAAGAGCAGCTGACGGGTAAGCGAAGTGTTGCCGCTCGCCTTATGGCAACCGATCCTACGGCGAAGAATCCGTCAACCGTTGCACATGCCAGTGAGGAGCGTGCGCAGACCGCCTGGCACATTCTTACGCCGGCCGAAACCTGCGAGCGGTTGCAGACCGATGCCGCGCAGGGCCTGACGGACGCCGAGGCGACTCGGCGGCTCGCGAAGTACGGCCCCAATACCCTGGCGCAGGCGCAGGAGCGCTCCGCCTTCGCCATCTTCTTTGCCCAGTTCCGCAGTCTCATCGTTCTCTTGCTGATCGCGGCCACGGTGATTGCGTTTGCCATGGACGAGACCATTGAGGCGATCGCGATTCTGGTGGTCATCGTCATCAACGCCGGCATTGGCTTCTTGACCGAATGGAAAGCCGAGGCGGCGTTGTCCGCCTTGCAAAAACAATCAGTGCGGACAGCCCATGTGATCCGGGAAGGGACGCAGAGCGAGATTTCGGCGGCGGAGTTGGCGCCTGGCGATTTGATCGTCCTTGCTGCCGGGGCGCGGGTGCCGGCCGACGGTCGTATCATCGAGTGTGCGCGTCTGCAGATTGAGGAGGCGGCTCTGACTGGGGAATCGCTCGCTGTCCACAAGTCAGCCGAGACCCTCCAGGATGAGGGAGCGGCACTGGGGGATCGCATCAATCTGGCCTTCCTCGGTACGACGATCACCGAAGGGCGAGGCAGATTGCTCGTGACAGCCACGGGCGCGCAAACGGAGGTGGGCAAGATCGGCATCCTCATCGATGAGGCGACGACCCGCGACACGCCCCTGGAACAAAAGCTCTCCAACCTCGGTCGTTTGCTGATCGTCGTCGTGCTGTCGCTGTGCGCCGTCATCGTTCTGGCCGGTTGGCTGCGCGGCGTCACGGACATTTGGCACATGCTGGAGATCGGCCTCTCGCTGGCCATCGCCGCGGTCCCCGAAGGATTGCCCGCCGTCGCCACCATGACCTTGGCGCTGGGCATGCAGCGTATGGCCAAGATGCGGGCCCTCGTCCGCCGTCTCCCCGCCGTCGAAACTCTGGGGTCCACCACGGTCATTTGCACCGACAAGACCGGGACGCTGACCAAGAACGAGATGACCGCGCGGGTCCTAGTGTTAGACCAGCGCCGCGTCGAAATTACGGGCGCGGGCTACGCGCCGGCGGGCACGTTCCAGGTCGACGGTAAGCAGGTGGACCCACGCTCGGACGAGCACCTCGCCCTTGCGCTGCGTATCGGCGCCTTGTGCAACGATGCCAAACTGGAACACGAGGACGGCCAGGACGCCGTCCTGGGCGATCCGACCGAGGCGGCCTTGGTCGTCGCGGCGGAAAAGGCCGGCATGAACCTCGCCGACCTCGGGGCCGAATTTCCCCGCGTCAACGAAGCGCCGTTCGATAGTACCAGCAAGCGCATGGTCACAGTGCATCGCACCCCCCAGGGTCAGACGTTGGCGTATGTCAAGGGTTCGCCCGGGACGTTGATCGCGCTGAGCAGCGCTCAGGTCCGTGCCGCCGGAACGGCGCCCCTGACGGCGGAGGATCGAAGCGCCTGGGAAAAAGCGAACGAGAAGCTTGCAGGTGCTGCGCTGCGAGTTCTCGGCCTGGCGTATCGCGAACTTCCCGAGGGGTATCAAGAGGGCGACCTGGCGAAGGAGTTGATCTTCGTCGGCCTGGTCGGCATGAGCGACCCGCTTCGTGACGAGGCCAAGACCGCCATCGCCGATTGTCGCGCGGCGGGCATTCGGACCGTGATGATCACCGGCGACCAGCCAACGACCGCGGCCGAGATCGCGCGCCAACTCGGCATCGACCACGATCTCGCCGGGCGTCCCTTGCGAATCGTCCACGGGCGCGAGTTGACCGGCCTGGACGCGGCGGGTTGGGGTCGTGCCGTGGCCGAGGCAGCCGTGTTCGCCCGCGTCTCGCCCGAACACAAACTGCAGATCGTCGAGGCGCTCCAAGAGCAGGGGCACGTGGTCGCCATGACGGGCGACGGCGTCAATGACGCTCCCGCCCTGAAGAAAGCGGACATCGGCATCGCAATGGGCATCAAGGGGACCGAGGTCGCCAAGGAAAGCGCCGACATGGTGATCACGGACGATAACTTCGCCAGCATCGTCGGCGCGGTCGAGCAGGGACGGATCATCTACGCCAACATCCTCCGCTTCATCCACTACCTTTTCTCTTGCAACATCTCCGAAATCCTGACCGTATTTATCGCCCTCATGATCGGTTGGCCGCTGCCGCTGGTAGCCCTCCAGATCTTGTGGCTCAACCTGATCACCGATATCTTCCCGGCGTTTGCCCTGGCGCTGGAGCCGTCGGCGCCGGACGTCATGAAACGTTCGCCCCGCGACCCAAAGGAGCCGCTACTTCCCTTGCACTTCGTCGCCCTGGTCGTCTGGCAAGGACTGTTGCTCACCGCCGTCACGCTTCTCGCCTTCGGCATCGGGATGCGCTGGCATGGGACGACGGGCGATGGATTGCGGCAAGCGACCACCATGGCGTTCATGACGCTGGCGCTCGCCCAGGTCTTCCACGCCTTCAACGCGCGCTCGCAGCGGCGGTCGGCGTTCAACCGCCTGTTCACGAACGTTTGGCTCTGGGCGGCCGTGGCGATGTGTCTGATCCTTCAAGCCGCAGCAGTTTATCTGCCGCTCTTGCAGAGGGTGCTTAACACGTCTCCCCCTTCCCTCTCGGATTGGGGAGTAATCGCAGCCTGCTCTCTCTTGCCCCTGGCGGGCGTGGAATTGGTAAAGTTCACGCAGCGCTTGGCGACTCGCCCGACGCCATAAAGTTAAGTAGAAGTGGGGAATGCGAAGATACCGACGACGTGACCCATGGAGCTCAAAAGCGCCTCCCGCAAGTTGAACTCGTCTCGTCGGCCACGCCTTGCATTTCTTTTTCTGCGAAGCAGGCCAAGACGGCAAGCCCGCTGGTCGATTCCAGGCCGATCCCGTTCGCCCCCGAGAGGGTTTCGCCAAAAGGATGCAAACGCGGGTTTTTGACTTCACGGCGAACGCGGCCTATCTTTTGGGAAAGGCCCTCGGTTTTCCCCTGACCATTGGAGTCGCGATGTCCTCTGCTTTACCCGGCGAAATCACTACTTCCGCTCCCGCCCCGGGTCGGCGGAGCTTCCTGCGAAACTTGGCCGGCGGTTTGAGCGGCGGGTTCCTGCTCGGATCCGCGGGCGGCGTCGCCCTCGGCGCCACGGGAATGCACACCTACGACCGATATCAAGGAAACCTCGGCACTACCTCCTACGCCCAGCAGGGTGAAGATTTGGCCCTGTGGAACATGTGCCAAAACCTCGGAATCGAGAACCCGACCTACCTGGACATCGGCGCTTACGATCCGATTTCGATCAGCAACACCTACTTGTTCTACACCAAGGGTTGCAAGGGCGTCCTCGTCGAACCCAACCCCGCGCGGTGGAGTCGGCTGGAATCGGTTCGGCCCCGCGATACGACGCTCCGCGCCGGCATCGGCTTTGGAGACGAACCCGAAACGACCGCACCCTTTTACGTGGTCGGCGGCGGTTCCAGAAACTCCGGCGCCGCGCTTAGCACCTTCAGCAAGGAAGAGGCCGACGCCGTACCCGCCCGGACCGACGGCAGGCACTTCGTTCAGGAAGTCATCGACATGAAATTGCTCAACGTCAACCATGTAATGCAGACGCATTTCCAGCGCGCCCCCAACTTGGTTTCCGTCGACGTCGAAGGCCTCGACCTGGATATTCTCAAAACGGTCGATTTCGCGCGCTTCCGTCCCGATATCTTCTGCGTCGAAACGGTCGAGATGGGCACTTTTCGATTTCTCCCGGGCATCCTCGAATTCATGGAATCCAAAAACTACGCCGTCCGCGGCGGAACTTTCGTCAACACCATCTTCGTCGATCGACGGCACATGAGTTAAGAGCCGCGCGTGAATGACCGCTTGGGAGCCCGCAGCGCAAGCAAGGCCGAAATTCGATCCTTGCTTGCGCTGCGGGCTCTGTCACCCTTTCTGCAGGACACGGTAGCGGCGCGGAGAGTTTGTTGTTACATTGCCTTCGAATTTCTTCAACGGAAATGAGGAGGCATCATGTTGTTACGACTGTTATTTGTCCTACTCTTGGCGGCGCCGGCGTGGGTTCATGCCGATACGGCGGATGCGAAGAAGAAGCCGAATATCCTCTTCCTCTTCGCCGACGATTGGGGCCGATACGCCGGCGCTTACGCGAAGGTAGACGGTCGGCCGTCGCCCAATCAGGTCGTGCGAACGCCGAACATCGATCGCATGGCGCGCGAAGGCGTGCTGTTTCGCAACGCGTTCGTGAACGCCCCTTCCTGCACGCCGTCGCGCAGCGCCCTGCTCTCGGGGCGCCACTTTTTCAGCACCGGTCGCGGCGCGATCCTGCAAGGCGCGGTCTGGGATGAGCAGATTCCGTCCTGGCCGTTGCTGCTTCGCAGGGCCGGGTATTTTCTCGGCAAATCGTTCAAAGTCTGGAGTCCCGGCACGCCCGTCGACGCCCCGTTCGGCGGGCAGAAGCACGCGTTTCAAGGCGCCGGCGGACTCTTCAACAATTTCTCCGAGAACGCATCCCAAATGATGCGCGGCGGCATGCGCGCGGACGCCGCCAAGGCCAAACTGCTCGGTGAAGTCCGCGACAACTTCCAGTCCTTCCTCAAGGCCAGACCCAAAGATCAGCCGTTCTGTTTCTGGTTCGGGCCGACGCTCGTGCATCGCAAGTGGGAAAAAGGCTCCGGCAAAGGTATCTGGAATATCAACTCCGACGACCTCAAGGGGAAGCTGCCGAAGTTTCTGCCCGACGTGCCCGAAGTACGCCAGGACTTTGCGGACTATCTCGGCGAAATCCAGGCCTGGGACGCAGGCGTCGGCGTCCTCCTGCAAATGCTCACGGAAGCCGGGGAGCTGGAAAACACGATCATCGTCATCAGCGGCGACCACGGGGCGCCGGGATTTCCAGGCGGCAAGTGCAACCTCTACGACTTCGGCGTGGGCGTCTCGCTCATCGTCCGCGGCCCGGGCATCCCGGCGGGCCGAGTCGTCGACGACTTCGTCAGCCTGATGGATTTGGCGCCGACCTTTCTCGAACTGGGCGGCGTCGAAAAAGCCGCGGGCATGCAGGGCCGAAGTTTCGTGAACGTGCTGCAATCGACGAAGTCCGGGCTCGTCGATCCGGGACGAACATGGGTCGTCACCGGACGCGAGCGCCACGTCGCCGCCGCGCGCGACAAGAATCTGCCGTATCCGCAGCGCGCCCTGCGCACGGAGAAGTTTCTCTACATCCGCAACTTCGAGCCCGACCGCTGGCCGATGGGCGATCCAAAAACCGTCACAGCGACCGCGGCGCCCTCGGCAAACGATCTCGAGCACAACACGCATGTCGCCTTCGCCGATATGGACGCCAGTCCGACGCGCGCCTGGCTGGTCGGCAAACGCAATGACCCGCAATGGAAATGGCACTACGACTACGCCTTCGGCAAGCGCCCGGCCGAGGAGTTGTACGACGTCGCCAACGATCCTGACCAGATCAAGAACCTCGCGGCCGACCCGGCCTATGCGGAGGCCAAGAAGGAATTGTCGACGCGTCTGCTGCGAATCCTGACCGAGGCGGGCGATCCCCGCGTCATCGACGGGGGCCAAACTTTCGAACGGCCGCCGTTTACCGAGGTCGAGGCGAAGAAGAAGGCGCCGTAACGACGGCAAACAGATCGAAGTGACCGAACGAACTACGATCCCCCTGGAGCGTGGCGTCCACACGCTCGACTTCCGCGTCGAGCTTCGCGAGCGGAAGTCGAAGTCGCTATCGTGCGAACTTGCAGAGTCGCCGAATTCTCTCGCTCAAGTTGGCTTCGTAGGGGGAAGATGAGTTGATCTGATTCGGATTGCGTACCACATGATCGCTCCCATGAAGAATGGCTTTCTGGAATCGTGTTCAGTAAATGTCGGAAAGGCGATAGTGAATTAATCGCTGTGAGGCATCGAAGTAAAACGTGATGCATTCAGGCCCGAAGAAGTACGGCCATCCGCCGCATTGTTGGTCATGAATCCAGTACGTGAGCATGACCACTCCGTTCCGATCTGGCTGGCTGAGCACGAGGTAATTGCTGCCTCGTACTGCGAGGACTTCCTGAAGCGTCGTTTCGCTTATGTTGGAACTGCAAATAATCCTCGGCAAGCAGTTGTCTGGGAGGATTGTCGGCAAACCTGATGCAAGACACGAAATCGCGCAAACCGAGTGACGACGGCTGCGCGATGCCCATGCCCAGAGGCGTCAAAAATTCGGCCGGCGGCAATCGATCCGATAGTGGAAAAAAGTCGACGTGTTCGGCGAACACGCCCGTCGGCGCGATCATCGAATTCGAGCGTAGAAACTCTGGCACAGTCGGAGTTGAATGCGTCTGGTGCGAAGACTCGAAGACATTGCTGGCGAGCAAGATCGTTTTGTTCGGCCCGCTCAAATAGTCGAATGGCGTGGCGCATTCCGCGAAACGAGCGAGCACGCCGGGCTGATATGGGGAGGCATTGGGGAAAAGCGAGGGATCGAGCGCGGGGGGCAGCGAGCCCGCATCTTCCCACAGCCGAACCAATTCCGGTGCGAAGCCCGTCGAAATCCGCACGCGAACGATCGGATCCCGCGGCAGAAGCAACTGAGGCAACTTGATGAACGGAGGAAAGCATGCTTGAACGGTATGGCCTAACGTCATCGCTGACAGAATGAGCAGGACTCGCATGATCGCCTCCGGAGTTTGAAGAAGGCGTCATACCGAAAAATGCCGGTCGGCTGCAAGTGCGAAACGGAGCGGCGTTCGGATTGTTGAATTCGTTGATCGGTTATCGACGGAATGTTTAGCCGCCGCGCCCTCGCGGCGCGGGGAGTGAGTAGAACGGTTGTCAGCACACTTCCGCGCCGCGAGGGCGCGGCGGCTAAACGAAAGATCGCGAAAACCCGAACGCGGCAGGGTGCGTACATGGCAGAACTGTTCCGCAACGCGAAAAGCGACGCGCCGGCGATGTTTTCGGCGTCGCGCGAACCGCTCGTCTTTCATCGCAAGCTCCCGGGATACGCACCGACGCCCCTGGTCGACTGTCCCAAACTCGCCTCCCGGCTCGGCGTCGGGCGATTGCTGATCAAGTCGGAAATCAGCCGACTCGGGTTGCCCGCGTTCAAGATCCTCGGCGCCAGCTGGGCGACGTATCGCTGCCTCGTCGAGCGTCTGGGCCACGAGCCGCAATGGCGGACCGTCGACGATCTCAAGAACGCCTTCGCGCCGCTACGGCCGCTGCAACTCATCGCCGCGACCGATGGCAATCACGGCCGCGCCGTCGCGCGCATGGCGAACTGGCTCGGCCTGGAGTGCCGAATTTTCGTGCCCCAGCAGACGGCTCGCGCGCGCATCGAGGCGATCGAAGGCGAAGGCGCCTCAGTCGCGATCGTCGCGGGGAGCTACGACGACGCGGTCGCGCGCAGCGCCGCCGAGGCGAGCGATCGATGTTTGGCGATCAGCGATACGAGTTGGCCGGGGTACGTCGATCCGCCTCAATGGGTGATCGAGGGGTATGGGACGATCTTCGCAGAGATCGACGATGAACTGACGGCACAGGGCTGGCCTGCGCCGACGATCGCCTTTCTGCCGGCCGGGGTCGGTGCGTTCGCGGCGTCGGCGGTGGCGCACTTTCGCGGCGCCGGGCGTCAAACGACATTGGTGACGGTCGAGCCGTCGGACGCGGCGTGCGTTCTCGAATCGCTGCGGGCCCGCAAGCTTGTCGATGTGCCGGGGCCGCATCGTTCGATGATGGCGGGCCTGAACTGCGGCCAGACGTCGCTGCTCGCTTTTCCCGTCTTGCAAAGTGGGATCGACTACGCGCTATCGATCGACGACGAATCGGCGGCGCAGGCGATGCGGCTCTTGGCAGCGGCAAACCTCGAAGCGGGCGAGACGGGCGCCGCTTCGCTTGCGGGGGCGCTGGGAATCCTCGATCGCGGGAGCCGAGCGACGGTCGGCCTCGATGCGTCGGCGACGGTCCTGTGTTTCATCACCGAAGGCGTGACCGATCCCGTCAACTACGAGCGCATCGTGGGCAAGCACGGAACATCGGGCTGATGATAGGTAAGCTCTCCGACTAGTTGGACTGCGCCATTTTTTCGCGGGCATGACGTTGGGCATGGTCCTGTTCGGCCTGTAAGGCCGTCTCCTATAGCCCAGGCCGGAGGCCTGGGTAGGTGGGTGTTTGCGCTCGGCCCTGTACAACTCGACAATCCAAAACCCGTATCAGTGAGGTAAAGGTAGTCTGCTATTTGTGGCATCCTTGGTATGGCCAATCGGTCCTGATTGCAGGCAGGGTAGAGCGACGGGACCGAGGTGCATACTTTTGCCGATTGGAA
>JBBQPM010000248.1:0-8546 GCA_038217425.1 Gemmatales bacterium | reverse complement strand
CAACAACGCTTCAAGACACTCGCTGGAGTCTTCCATGACTCTGACCCCGAAGGAAAATGATCGACACGCCTACCATCTTCCTCTTTTCGCTCTTCCCAGAAAAGAGCAGCTGACGGGTAAGCGAAGTGTTGCCGCTCGCCTAAGCCGGATGATTGGGTCAGCCATCCTCTCTTTACGGTGACTGACTCTCGCCTGCTTCGAAGGCGCCTCATCGCGCCGGATATGATGTCCGGAACACGAGATCACCTCAACCTGGATTGGGGATAGACACGGTCATTTCTTCAAAGTCGCCCTGAACGGCGAGAGTTTGTTACCGGAAACAAACTCGAAGGTTCGTCAATTTGCAGCTGGCGAGAATCTTGTCGCGGCAATAAAGTTACGGCTTTTTCCTGAAAGCTCCAAGAACCTCAAGTATCGTCTTATGTCCCGACTTCATAAGAAGATCGACGAAGGATCGGTACGTCGGTCCAGATTACTTAGGTAAGGATCGCTGGGTGCGACTATCTCTGTCGTACCCGGTCCGTAGCATGATGACGATGGCAGATCGAACCGCCCAAGGTCTCTCTCCATGCGTATCAGTTCGCGCCTTCCCCTCGAACGCCTTGCCTGCATCGATCGCGAAATCCGCGAAGGCGGATGGCCCAACGCCAACGACCTCGCTCGAACTTTGGAAGTTGCTCCCAGGACCATCCAACGCGACATCCAGTTCTTACGCGATCGGCTCAACGCCCCCATCGAGTTCGATCCCGTTCGCAACGGCTACCGCTATGCCGATCCTGCGTTCTGCCTCCCCTTCTTCAAGATCAGCGAAGGCGAGTTGTTGGCCTTGTTTCTCGGCGAACGTCTCCTTCAGGTCTACGGAGATTCGCCCTTTGCCTCGGACCTTGCCGGCTTCTTCGAAAAGGTCAAGGCGTTCTTGCCCGAATCGGTAAGCTTCGATCTTCGGCACCTCTCGCAATCCGCGTCAATTCGGCGAACCGCAGTTGACATCGAGCTTCCCCGGCTTCTGCAGGAACTGCATCAGGCAATCCGCGACGAGCGTCAGCTCGAACTGGTTTATTGGTACGCATCGCGTGATGAGACGTGCCGACGCGTCGTCGATCCGTACCACTTGGCATCGATCGATGGCGACTGGTTCCTGATCGCTTACTGCCATCTGCGCGAAGAGATTCGAATGTTCGCGCCGGCGCGGATTCGCGAACTGCACCCGACTGGCGAACCGATAAAACGCCCAGCGGACTTTCGCGTCTCGGACTATCTGGACGCGGGGTTTCGCAAGGTGCGCGGCACCGGCCCCGCTCAGGTCGTCCGACTACGCTTCGCGACTGCCTCGGCTCGCTACGTCCGCGAGAAGCGCTGGCACCCGACACAGCAACTCGAAGAACATGCGGATGGTTCATTGATGTTGAGCCTGGCCGTCACCCATCTGGTTGAGGTGCGTCGCTGGGTGCTTTCCTTCGGCGCCGACTGCGAGGTTCTCGAGCCGACGGAACTGCGAGATCAGATTTTTGACGAAGTTTGCAAAATGTCGGATGCCTATCGACGAATACGTGGTAGCGGCCCCCATTAGTTAAGGTCATCCTCATGTCCATGATTGAACTTCAGTTTCCTGTGCTCGGCGCGGCGTTGCCGAGCGATCACGGTTACGCTCTCTACGCAGCCCTTTCGAAGGCGCAACCGGCGATGCATGACGGCTCCGCGACGGTTCGCATCGGGCCCGTGCGCGGCACCTACGCTGACAAGGGAATGCTGCGGCTCGAGACGCAGTTCTCGCGGTTGCGAATTCGGTTACCGGCCGAGCAGATTCCGCTGACCCTGCCGCTCGCGGGCAAAACGTTCGACGTCGCGGGCCACGCGATTCGCCTGGGAGTGCCGAACGTCCTGAGCCTGATCCCTGCACCGAATCTGATTGCCCGCATGGTCATCATCAAGGCGAGCAGCCCGCGAAGCGACCCAGGCGACAAGAGAAGCCGAGATTTCTCGCGGACGAAACGATACCAGGAACCTATCGAGTTTTTGGGGGCCGTCCGGAATGAATTGGAGCGGCAAGGCATTGCCGGCATCGCGAATTTGCCGTTGCACGAGGTCGGCCCGCACGCCGGCGAGCCGCGGCGGCATGTGATGCGCATTCACGGCAAGACGATTGTGGGGTTCACGGTTTTGGTTGAGGGACTGACGGCGGAAGAGTCGCTGAAGTTGCAAGAGCAAGGGGTAGGTGGCCGCGGGAAGATGGGCTGCGGGTTCTTCGTTGCGATGAAGGAGACAAAATGATGGACCCAAAACGATTATGGGCCAAGAGCAAACGTGACGACAAACCCGAAATTTCGTCGTCGATGGTCCTGCCCGGCCATTTGGCGGACGTATATCACGCTGCAGAGAAGATTCTGGATTCGACTGCGGCCGATCAACTCGCGGCCCTTGGATTGAAAGAGTCGCAATATCTCGATCGGTTTCGTTGGTGCGTGCTGCTCGCAGCGGCAGTTCACGATCTAGGGAAGGCGAACGACCACTTTCAAACGATGGTCCGGGGCGAACGGGATGTCCGGACCAATCCCCAGGGTTTGCGGCATGAGTGGGTGACGGTGCTTATGCTTCGAAACCTCCGTGATTGGCTCCTTTCTGCCGTCGCCGGGAGCGAGATAGACTTCGCCATCGTGGAATGGGCCGTCGCTGGGCATCATCCCGCTTTAGACCATTCCAGCCCGCCATCACGGTCGCCGGACGGATCGGGGGTGGACATTCAACTCCTTTTCGGTCACGAGGATTTTACGGCCGCGCTCGAATGGCTCGGGACTACGTTCGGTCGTCTGCCGCCCCCTCGGCCCGCGACGGCCAGGCTCACACTTGGCGATAGTGGCGAGGTGGTCGCCGGATTAACCGAATGGAAGCGCAGGGCCGCGCGTGTGTGGGATCGACTCAAACGCTTGCCCGAAGCAAGCCTCGTGCCGGCAGTCAAAAGCTGTCTCATTGCGGCGGACGTGGCCGGGTCGGCGCTGCCGATAGCGCTGCCAGACGATCGCGATCGCTGGAATTGGATCGAACGCGCATTCGCGGACCAGCCGAAGCCGGGTGACCTCTCGGCGGTCGTCGATTATCGTCTCGAGGACGCGAAATTGAAGGGTGGCTCGCACGTGGATGCTGCCGCCCGAGACCGATTTCAACAGGCTGTTGCGGCGTCGGACGGGCGCGTGACTTATTGCAAGGCCGGCTGCGGGAGCGGAAAGACGCTTGCCGCGTACATGTGGGCGGCGAGGAATCACCCGACGCGCCGACTCTACTTCTGCTATCCGACCACCGGCACCACAACCGAAGGTTTCCGGGACTATTTGTTCGACGAAGCGGAGAAGACGCCGCGCGTCGGAGCCAACCTGTTCCACGGCCGGTCGGAAGTTGACTTCGAACTGATTCTGGGGACGGACAGAGACGTGGACCCGTTTGACGAGGCCCGTCGTCTCGATTCCCTGCGGGCATGGAAGACGCCCGTGGTCGCTTGCACCGTCGATACGGTGCTTGGGCTGGTGCAGAACAACCGGCGCGGGTTGTTCGGGTGGCCGGCGCTGGCCCAGTCGGCGTTCGTGTTCGACGAAATCCACGCTTACGACGACCTCCTGTTTGGAACGCTGCTGCGTTTCATTCGCGACTTGCCAGGGCTGCCCGTCCTTCTCATGACGGCGAGCCTGCCAAACGTACGCGAGGAAGCGCTACGAGGAATTCTCGGTACCCTCGACGCGATTCCGGGCCCGGCAGAACTGGAAGGTCGGCCACGTTATCGCAAGGGCGTCGCACCGGGCGGCGATCCGGCGCCGTCGGTCAACGAAACCCTCGACCGCGGCGGCAAGGTGCTCTGGGTTTGCAACACCGTCGGCCGCGTCACCGACGCTGCCGACCGAATGGCCGCCTGCAATCCGCTTATCTACCACAGCCGATTCAAATACGAGGACCGAGTTCGACGCCACGCGGACGTGATCGCGGCGTTCAAGGGGAGCGGTCCGGCCCTAGCAGTGTGTTCTCAGGTTGCGGAAATGTCGCTTGATCTTTCGGCCGAATTGCTCGTTACGGATCTAGCTCCCGTGCCGGCTCTGATCCAGCGACTCGGTCGCCTCAATCGTAGGGCGGAGGCCAACTCGCCGACGCGTCCATTTATCGTGGTCCAACCGGATGCCCCGTTGCCATACCAGCAAACCGACCTGGACGCGGCCCAGAAATGGCTGGACCAGCTCTCGGACGACAACATCTCTCAGCGCCAACTTGCCGACGCCTGGGAACAAGAAGGAGGCCACGATCTGGAGTTGATCGGAAGCGCTTGGCGCGACGGCGGGCCGCAAACGAACATCCGAGAACTTCGCGCAGGAACGCCCGGCGTGACGGTGTTGATGCGATGTGACGTTGTGCGGCTGCACGCCAAACCAGCCGATTTGTCGCGACTCGTACTGCCCATGCCGCCTCGCAAAGGCTGGGACTATTGGCCGCACGTGCGCGGCATCCCTGTCGCTCCGGCGGATGCGATCATCTATGACCCGATGCGAGGTGCCCAATGGCGAAAGTAACAAAACCGCCAGCCGCAGACCACCTGACGATGAACCTCTTTGCCCCCGGCATGTCGCTCCTGCACCGCGCCGGGCTGGGTGGGCTGGCCTGCACGCTCAAGGTCATGGAAGACCTACACCGCGACGGCCGGCTGCCGAAGGCAAAACTTCCGGCGCCGTTCCACGACGACCAGCCGCCGTGGCGAATCGAGTCGCAGTCGATCACGCTTCTGTTCGGAAAGCCCGAGAAGGCCGGGGACTACCTGAAGAAACTGTTCGCGTTCGCGTTCAGTATTCGCGCGGACGGTCTGATCTGGCTGCCCGGACAGTTTCCAGTCGAACCGTCGGCGGCCGTCCTGGCCGACTTGCAAACCGGGCTGACGCTCACCTTTCTCCAGCACGGAAAAGTTCGAAAACTTGCGCCTCCCAAGGAAGCGACGACTGTCAGCTACGATCCCGAAGGCAACGGCGTGCCTGGCGTGATCGTACAGTACCGCAAGTGTTCTAGTTTCAAGCATCAAGACGGGTGGAAGGAGTTTGCCGACAAGGACGGCTTTCTTATTTGCGACACGATCAAGGTAGACGGACCGCTTAGCCCCGGCACGGTCGTGCGGCATGTGGCATTCACGGCGGACACGGCGGCAGAAGACCCGCCCGAGCGAATGCTGCCCCTGTACTTCGCCCTCATCGGATGCATGCCCCTTCCTGTGAATCGCGGGGTCGCGGCACTGCTCGTGCCGGAGGTCGAAGACCTAACTGAGTTCGTGTTCGACCGCCCGGCCATGTCCCCGACTGCGGCGCGGGAGTGCCAGATCGGGAGCGCGGCGGACGCGGCGCTGCAGGCGCAGGTCCGGCTTAGAGGCCGCAAAGCTGCCCGCGGCATGCATGTTCCGGGTTGCTATTCGATGACCTTTACTCCGACCGCATGGGCCAGCCAGCAGAAATCGCGCGTCGCCACCATCCACATCACCGCCGTTTCGACCGATGACAAGTTGCTCGACCGATTCGACCGGGCCCTCCACCATTTGCCGAACAAAATTGTTTCCCGTGTGGTCCCAGAAAGTACCGGCCGCGGGCGGAACAAAGTGGTGACGGAGCGGAAAGAGTCTTTTCGTTCTGACAGCGTCGTCCGCCCGCTCATAGCCGAGAACCTGGCCCTGGGCCGGCCTTGGCACGCAGGGTTTGTGAAGCTGATGACCAAAATGAACCCTGCGACCGATAAGCCATACCGCAACCAGTTGAACTATCCCGAAGTACGAAAGGGGCTCCATGCCATGATCGAGGACCCGAAGATGTGGGACCATGAGGGCGAGAAGCTTGTCGTCCAAGCCGTCCATCAAGCGATCCTGATGCGCTACGGCCAGATCGCGGCCGAGAACAAGAACAACGCGGTTGGTATGCAAAACCGCATGGAGCGGTTCCGCGAGAAGCTCCGTCTCGATCTTGCCGGGGCGAAGACAGAGGCACAGGCCCGTTTCACTTTGATGGACCTATTCAGCCGGGGCGGCAACAACCCCGTCTTGCGCGAAGGCTGGGCGACTGCGCTCCCGATCATTCGCCGAGACTGGCAACTCGCCCGTGACCTGGGATTGCTTGCGCTGGCCAGCTATGTTGGCCGCGGCGCCGATGACAACCAAACCGAGTCCACCGACACCCCCAAGGAGAACGTTCCATGAGTCTACATGTGTTCGCGAACTTCGTGACCCCATTCGGCATTGCCGCCAATAATCGCGCCGAGAATGAGGGAAACATCACGACCCTGCAGAAGCTCATCTGGATGGGCGAGACGCACAGCACTGTAAGCGCGGAAGCGATCCGTTTCGCCCTCAGGCGCCGGATCGCGCTCGCAGAAGCAAATGGCACTAATCGAACCTGGAACGAAGACCTCCGTCGCAACGAATGGAGGAGCGGGCGAGACGTTGATGTCGAGTTCGCGAAATGGGCGGACGGGGCCTACTCCGGTTTTATCGATGATGACCTTCTCGGCTTCATGGCGGCAGAAGCGGGAAAGGAGGAGGCAGAAGAGACCGACGCCGATACGAAAGAAGCAGAAGTGAAAAAAGGAAACGCGAACAAGGCAAAAAAGATCAAAGGCACAGCAACGACGCGCCGGTCGCCGCTCGAAGTGACGCGAGCGATCTCCCTGACAGCGTGGGCTGGGGACGTTACTTTTAACGCGGCCTCGCCGATGGCAACGCCTAGCGCTGCCAAGAAAGGAACGGAGCACCCCGTTCCCTATGGGACGGAGGTCCATGCCACGCGCTACCAGTACGGTATCGCCCTGACGCCAGAACGACTTCGCGACAAGTCGCGCGCCGCCAAGGCGATCGAGGCACTATGCAATCTCGGCACGGTGGCTGGCAACCACGGCCGATTCCTGTTCGACTTCTCGCCCGACGCCGTCGTCTTTCGCATCACAGAAGACCCCGCCCCACGGTTCCTCTACTGCTTCGACACACTGGACAATGGCAAGACCATCGCCGCACCCCGGTTGGTAGCTCGTGTCTCGGCCGGCGATATCGACGCCAAGGAACTGATTGTCGCCGGCATCGACATTGCAGGTGTGACGGGACTATCGGGAATCAAGGCCGCGTGCGCAGAAGCGATCAAACGGATCACCGCCGCCCTCAACAAGAAGGAGTGATCCATGATTGGTGTGTACGTCACCGTCCCCGTGGCCTGCTTCCGCAAGGGTCTGGCGAGGGAGTATCTGGAGACCGAATCGCTGCCGCCGCCGACGACGTGCTATGGCTTCCTGCTGTCGCTGGTCGGCGAGACGCGCCGCGCCCGACATGCAGGCTGCCGGGTCGCACCCACGCTGCTCAGTCGCCCTCAGACGAGTGTCGTCCTGCGCACCGTTTGGCGATGCAAAGACCGTAACTACTACGTCGATCCGAATGGCAAACACCACGTTGTATCGACACAGAAAAAAACTCGGGATGCGTTCGTCAAATGGGTCTTGGCCCAGGGATGGCCTAACCCTGACTTCGCAATTGGGCAAGGTGCCGGGACCAACGCGCGTCCGGATTATCAGCAGCTCCTCACCGGACCGTCCGCGCAGGAGCCTTTCGTCCCGCTCGTTGTCTGGCTAGATTCGTCCAGTGAACCGGCGGGAGGCCTTGCGCTGGAAGTGCGCGTCCGCGGCGCTCTGTTGGACCCCGCTTCTGTCCAGCGGTACGGCGGTCTGTCTCTTGGCGAAAGCACACACCTGGTAGACGAAGTCAATCTCGTCGAAGGAAAGACCGCCGAGCGGCTGATCAATCGGACCGGACTAACATTCCTCCTCGCCGAGCGTGGCCGGTTCACTCTTCCCGTCTGGGTCGATCATGTCGGATCCGCCGGTACGCGCTACGCCACTGGAAATCTTGAACCGGGTCCCGTTCAACGTCCGCCGGTTGAACGAATGCCTATCATCGCACCTGAAAAAGAAGGCCATCCATGATCGCCCTGCCGGTTCTCGATTCTCATGCCACGCCCGTGCGCGTCATGGCTCTGCATGCTCTCGCGTATTGTCCTCGGCTCTTCTATCTCGAAGAGGTCGAGGAGATTCGCGTCGCGGATCATCGCGTCTTTGCCGGTCGCGAGCTTCACGCCTCGCTCGAAGCAGGCGAAGACGCGGAAGCCGTCAGTCTCGAATTGGCGAGCGAGACGCTGGGCTTGGTCGGCAAAGTCGATTGCCTCCGGCGCCGCGACGGCTCCTATCTCCCCTACGAACACAAACGGGGTAAGCCGGCGCGCTCGGCCGAGGGCGCCGCGGAAGCTTGGCCCTCCGATCGCATCCAGGTCGCCGCGTATGCGCTTCTCGTGGAAGAATCGCTGGGGCAGCCGATCGCCGAGGGACGCGTTCGCTATCATGCCGCCAACGTCACCGTGCGCGTTCCCATCGATGGCCCGGCGCGGGCTGAATTGCACGAGGCGATTGCGCTCGCTCGCCGACTTCGCGAATCGGTCGAACGGCCCCCCATTGCCGAGAACGAACGGCTTTGTCGAGCTTGTTCGCTGGCGCCCGTTTGTTTGCCC
>JBBQPM010000247.1:0-8572 GCA_038217425.1 Gemmatales bacterium | reverse complement strand
GCTCCAAAACGATCTGCTGAAAAGCCGTTTCCGCCGCGATCAATGCAAAAGCCATGGGAGGAACCTTCCTTGGTTAATATGGATTACCCCCCTCTTTTAACTCATCGCCGTATTTTGTGCCAGAAAGAATTGGCGCGCCCTGCGAGTTGCCCGCGCCGCTTCGAAACGGCGTCTAATCCGCGGCCTTCATACAATGTTCCTTTTCCCAGGTTTTGCGAGCGAAAGGTAGATCATGAAAGCACGGCAAGCGGTGATCGTGGAGCCCTTCAAGGTTGAGGTCCGCGAGGTCGAAATGCCCGATCCCGCCGACAATCAAATCCTCGTCGCCGCCGAGGTCAGCGGCGTCAGCCCCGGCACCGAACTCGCCGTCTACACCGGCGGCCATCAATGGCTCAAAGACCCCAACATGCCCGACTGGAAGTTCCCTTTCCGCTCCGGCTACAGCGCCGCCGGCACCGTCGTCGCCGTCGGCAAGAATATCGCCGGGTGGCAACCGGGCGACCGCGTCAGCTATCCCGGCAACCACGCCTCGCACGAACTCTTGACCGTCGGCCACGAACGCGGCCGATGGTGGAAGCTGCCCGCGGACCTCGACTTCGAAAAGGCAGCGCTGGCGTGCATCCTGCGCTACGGCATGGGCGCCTCGATCCGCGCGGGCCTTACGCTCGGCCGTTCGTATGCGGTCTTGGGATTAGGTATGATCGGCCAGGGAGTTTTGCGGTGCGCGATGGCAGCGGGATGCAACCCGGTGATCGGCATCGATTCCGTCGAGATGCGCAGAAACGCCGCGCTCGCCGCCGGCGCCGACCTCGTGCTCGATCCCAACTCTCCCGATTTCCGCACGAAGTACCGCGACTTCCTGGGCGACAAGGGCGCCGAGATCGTGGGCGACGCCACCGGCGTTCCCGACGCCATTCCGCTGGCGATGTCCCTCGCCGCCGACGCCGGTCAGGTTGTCGTGGTCGGCAGTCCGCGCGGTAAAGCGACCGACGTCAACTTTTACGACGACCTGCATCGCCGTTACATCGACGTCTGCGGCGCCCACGGCAACATGCTCTTCGAACCCGCGCACACCCGCCTGGCGGGCAACTGGGACATCCACAAGGCGCAAAAATGGCTCCTGGCCGGGCTCGCCAAGAACCGCATCAACCTCGCCGGGCTCATCACGCACCGCATCACGCCGGAACAGCTCGGCGCCACGTATGAAGGGTTGCTCAAGAAGAAGGACGAGTACCTGTGCGCGGTCGTGCGCTGGAAGTAGGCAATCCGATGAGGCGATTTCGCGTTCGACCCGAACGCGAAATCGTCTCGTCGAGTCGCCGTCTCATTTCTCCTTGGATTCATCTTCGCTTTTGCCCTTTGCAGGCACCGCGTAGCCCAGGAATTGCAGCCCCAGGAAGATCGCGAGCGTCGGCAGGATTAGCCAGGCCATCCACGGCAACCACACCGCCAGGATCAGCCAGAGCAGCATGATCCAGATCAGGCTGCAGCCGACCAGCGTCATCGTCCCCTTGAACGACGCTTCTTCGCTCGCCTCTTGCAAATCCAGAAGATACGCCCGACGGTAGCGCAGGCTGCGGCGTACGTTGTCGTCGAGTTCCAGGCCGCGGATTTCGTCGAGCCAGGTCAGCCGCGGCGTCGGGCTGGTCAGGCACGCGCTCGTCGATTGCGCGGGGAGTTGCCCGGGTTTGGGGACCGGGAGCGCTGCCAGCGCTGAGTCCCACATCTGGGCGACGCCGGGCCAGGGATCGAACGTCGGATATTCGAGCGTTTCAACGGGGCCGCGGAGGCGCGCGGGGCCGGGCCAACCGTCGGGGAACTCCATTTCCCAGGTTTCTTGGGCGAAAACCATGCGGATGCGCAGCGACGTCTGATGATGTCGGGGCAGGAACGTCCCGTGCAGCAGCGTGCCGGAGGCGAATCGGCCGCTGACGGCGAGGGCGTCGTCGGGGAGGACGTCCTCGGCCGGCGTCTGGGCGAAGATCTCGACGATCTCGCCGGCCAGCAGCCGCCAAAGTTCCCAGCCGGGGAGTTCGGGGCGGGGCTCGGGTTCGTCGGCGGGGAGGAACAAGTCCCCCTCGCCAATCCAGGTGAATTCCAGAATACGCGCCGCGCCGCTACGGGCCGTGATCTCGCGCAATTTCTGCCAGGCGGGATGTACGAGGAGGGGCAAGATCGGCATGAGCAAACGGCGCGTGTCCCCCTGGATCAGGGCCATTTCATAGGCGAGGTCGGCGCTGGGAGCGCAAGGATGGACGCAGAGGACGTGGTGTTCCGACTGCAGCGCCCGGCGCAGATGGACGCCCCGAACCGCGGGAGGGCTGGCGATGACCAGGGCGTCGATGTCGGGGATGGCGAGGATCTCTTCGAGATCGTGCTTGCGCAGGGGTTCCAGGCCGAAGCGTTTGAGGTACTCGGCTCCGAGGATGGGCCCGCCGTACAGGACGAGTTGGTGATTACCTGTCGCGGTCAGCGCCCGGATGACGGCGAGCCCGTCGGCATGATCTCCGACCAGTGCGAAACGCATCCTCAAACCTCGTGCCGCGTGCTTCGTCAGGGGATAGGCTATCGAGATTGAGCCCGGATGGACGCGTTTCGCCTGATTTTTTGCTTCCCATCGGGGGCTCTTCCCGATAGGATTGGGTAGCGCCCGAAACGACTCTACCGATGGATTAGAGGCCGAAATGCAATTTCACTTCGACATCAGCTCCAACCAGGCCAATAAAGAAGCGAACCCGCAACAACTCCCGCAACCCGCCGGGCCCCCCGCACCCCTGGGCGAACGGGTGCTTGAAGTCCTGCAGCAAACGCTCGAATTGCAGCGCCAGCAGTTCGCCCAGATGAACCAGCTGCTCGCGGAGAACCTCAATCACGCCCGCGCCGCCCACGCCGAGCACATGGCCCGCTGGAAGGGCATCATCGGCCGATGGGACAAGGACTTTCCGTTTCTGCCGGAACTCTGCAAGCAGGTCTACCCGATGATGGAGAAGGCGTATGTGAAGATGATTCACTCGATGGTGACGGACCTGGTCGATCAGGGGGACGATGCGATGGAGTCGGAGTACGAGTTGATGGACTTCATCGACAAGAACGGCGTGCGTCTGGGGCAGTTCGGACACTTGCTCGGCGTGGTTGGCGCGATCTCGGAGACGGCGCCGCCTCAGCAGCAGCAAGCGTGAGACAAGAACGATGCAAGCCCAGTAGGTGAGGTACTCCGAACCCCTGGGATCATTGCACGCGGCCGCTACATCCCAAGGGTTCGGAGTACCTCACCCATTGGGCTTATCGAGGTATCTTATTCACTTTGTGCAGAGCGAGTGATTCGGGGTACCATTCCCATTCGCTTTCGTCCCACTCCGACAGACTCAGTGGAATGTCGGCTGCAACCGCGTCTTTGTCGCGCCTTGCTATCGTGCTGAAGGCTGTGGCCCAGCCGTGACGAGCGGCACCGCCGGACCGTATCGCCAGCGTTCCATTCTCCGGCGTTTCACGGCGACTTACTCCTGCTCAAGGCTCGGCGTCACGACCTTCTTCTCCACCGACATCGGGATCACGATCACCTCTGGCTGCGAATTCGTCGGCGGCGTAATCACGATCGTCTCCGGACCCTTGCTCGCGCGATCGACCGCGGCCTGCATGCGGTCGGCCATGTTCCGCTGCTCCGGGATGAATCCCGAGAACGTCTTCACCGCGTAGAGCCGTTTCTCCTCGCTTTCCGCGAACTTCTGGTCGAAAGCCGCCTTGTCCTCGGCATTCTTCTTCGCGAAGCTGGCGTTGTCGTTACGGCGAAACTCCTTTTCCTGATCCCAACCCTTCTTGAGCCGTTCCGATTCCGGACGCAGATGCTCCAATTCCTGCAGCATCGACTTGAACTGCTCCTGCGACTGCACGTATTTCTGCTCGCGTTCGCGGACGCTGAGTTGCTCCTTCGAGTTACGCAACATGCCGTAGCCGAATACGGAAAGGCCGGTGATCAGAGCGAAAACAACGGCGACGGAGCCGAAGAAGAACTTGTTAGACATGCCACCCTCGATGGTTGGAAGTTAAGAATCCATGCTCCGCTATTCTAGCTTGTCCGGGAGCACGAGGGGGCAGAAAAAAGGAAATGTTCCGCCCGGAACCCGCAGTAAGGGTCGTTCCTTGCTGGCGCTGCGGGCTATTGCGGCTGCGGTTCCTTCACGCCCTTGGCCTTGAGGGCGAGCGCCCGTTGCCTGATCTCGAATTGCGACGGATCGGCGTCCAAGGCGCGATGGTAGCAGGCCAGCGCCCGGTCGGGCTGGTTCATCGCCTCGTGATACAGGCCAAGCTGGATGAGCGCCCGCGGATGACGCGGGTCGTTCAGGAGCGCCTGCTGAAGTCGGCTGTGCGCCTGGGGATAGGCCTTTTCTTGCATGAGACGCCAGCCGTCCAGAACCAGGGCGTCGGTGTGATTCTTGTTGGCGCGGATCCAGCCGTCGATGGTGCGATTGGCCTCCTCGGCCTTGCCCGCGCGGTACTGGAGCATGACCAGTGATTGCCGAGCGTCGGCATGCCCGGGGTCGCGCTGCAGACATTCGCGGTAATACGCCTCGGCCCGGCCCGCGTCGCCCAGACGTTCGTAACATTGTCCCAGGTTGAAGAGCAGCGCCGGATCGTCCGGCTTCAGCACCAGCGCCATCTCGAACGCTTCCCGGGCGTCGCGGTAGTTGCCCTGCGAGAATTGTTGGTAGCCGTCGTCGTTGAGCGCGCGCATGCGTTCCGCCTGCGGAGCGACGCACCCCGTCAGCGAAACCAGCAACCCGGCGAGTACGACATAGCGGACCATGACGGCGGACCATAGCCGGGACCGCCGGGAAAGGGAAGAGGAGTTTCGCTACCATAATTGGTGGACGAACGCGTTTCGTGAATGGACCAACTATGAGTTTCCTCTCCCTGCTGCTCCGCAATCTTCTTTATCATCTACGCGGCAACGTCGCCGTCTTTCTCGGCGTCGCGCTCGGGGCGGCCGTCCTCACCGGCGCCCTGCTCGTCGGCGATTCCCTGCGCGGCAGCCTGCGCACCCTCGCCAGCGAACAACTCGGCTGGGTCGATCAAGCCCTCATGCCCGGACGTTTCTTTCGGGCCGATCTCGCCAAGGATCTCCCCGCGGACAAGGCGACCAGCCTGATCATGCTCCAGGGGTCCGCAGTCGCCGGTGCCGAATCCGCGGGCAAGGTCCAGATCCTCGGCGTCGGCCCCTCTTTCTGGGAAGACGCCGACGATGCCGAGTTTTGGAGCGAGGCCAAGAGCCAGGTCGAGCCGATCGCGATCAATCAGGCGCTGGCCGACCGACTGAAAGTCAAAGCAGGTGACACGATCAAGGTTTACCTGTCGAGCGTCGATTCGTCGCCGCGAGAAACGCTGCTGGGCAAACGCAAGGCCCGCGAACTCGAGGAAGATTTCCCCGACGCGGTGATTCGCAAGGTGCTCCCCAACACCGGGATGGCGAGCTTTTCCCCTCGGCCCAGTCCGGTCACGCCCTTCAACCTCTTCGTCCCGATCGGCACCGCGCAGAAGAAACTCAAGCTCGTCGGCAAGGCGAACATGCTCCTGGTCGGCAAGCCGCGCGGCGATCTCGGCAAGATCCTCTCCGAACGTCTCACGCTCGAGGACTGGAACCTGAGACTCACGACGCCCGAGCAGCGCGTCCGTTCGTACGTCGAATTTCTCGGCAAGAGCCCCAACGACAAACGCGAAGGGGACGTTTGGCTAGCGCTCGCGGACTTCGCCAGGTCGATCGGCCTGGACAAGGAAGCCGACGTCCCCGCGGCGAAACGCAAGCTGCTCGAGATGTTTCAGAAGGACAAGGCAGACGCGGCCGGTCCGATCGCGGGGTTCTACCGCAAAGCTCGGCCCTACGTGACGCTGGAGAGCACGCAGATGTTCCTGGAACCGGCCGCGGAACATGCCGCACGGGAGGCGGCGAGCCGGCTCGCCCTGTCGTCGTACCCGGTCTTCATCTACCTGGCCGACAATCTCAAGACGCCCGACGGATCCTGGCAAAGCCCCTACGCCGTAGTCGCGGGGGTTCCACCTCGGAAGCTGCCGCATCCGGTCGCCAAGAATGAGATCGTGGACAACCAGATTTACCTGACGGACGTCAACTTGCCCAAGCCTTCCCCTGAAAAGTTGCTGCTCTCGTTCTACGCGCCGGATCAGAAGGGCGATCTCAAGCTCGAGGAACGCGAAGTGATCGTGAAGGGCGTCGTGCCGCTGGAGGGCGCCGCCAACGATCCCGATTGGGCGCCCGAATTTCCGGGCATCACCAACGTCTCGAACATGGAGGATTGGGAGACGCCTGGGTTTCCATTCGACCGCAAACGCGTGCAGACCGCCGACAGCGACTATTGGCGGCGTTACAAGACGTCGCCCAAGGCGTACGTCTCGCTGCAGACGGCGCAGAAGTGGTGGGCCTCGCGCTTCGGCAACGTCACCTCCGTCCGCGTCTTCGCTCCCGAAGGCTCGGGCGACTTCGAAAAGCTCGTACTGCAAAACCTCAATCCCCAGCGCGGCGGGTTCGTCTTTCAGCCCCTCCGCGAACGAAGCCTCGAAGCGGGCGGCGGCTCCACCGACTTCGGCCAACTCTTCCTCGCCTTCAGCTTCTTCCTCATCGTCTCCGCGCTGCTGCTGGTCGGCCTCCTCGTCCGGCTCAATCTCGATCGCCGGGCACAGGAGATGGGGCTTCTGCTCGCCACCGGCTGGAGCCAGGGGCGCGTCTGGCGCCTCCTTATGGGCGAGGGGCTGTTGCTTGTCCTCGCCGGCTCGGCCTTGGGGCTCATCGGCGCAAGGTACTACGCCGACGGCATGCTCGAGATGCTACGGCGCAACTGGCCCGAGGGGAGCACGCTGTCGTTCCTCAAACTCTACACGACGCCGACGAGTTACGGCATCGGCTACGGCGCCTCGGTGGTCGTGGGCCTGGCGACGCTTTATTTTGCGATTCGCGGGTTGGGCAAGATCGCGCCGCCCCTCTTGCTCATGGGGCAATCGACGCCTCCCAATCTTGGCCAAACCGGCGCGGGGCGGTGCAGTCTGTGGGTCATGATTCTCGCCAGTCTTGGTGCGCTGGCAGCGTTCGTCGCGGCGCTGACGACGTCCAGCGCCGGCGCCCAGGCGGGGAGTTTCTTCGGCGCCGGCATGGGGCTGCTCATCGCGTTTCTCGCCGGCGTCTGGCGCTGGTTGCACCGCGCCGCCCTGCACAGCGATCCGCAGCCGAGCCTCTCCATGCTCGCCCTGCGCAACGCCGGACGCAATCCGCTCCGCAGTCTGCTGACGACCGGCCTGCTCGCGTCGGCGTCGTTCCTCATCGTCGCGGTCCAGGCGTTTCACGAAGAGACGCACGACGACTTCCTCGCGAGGTCCGCGGGGAACTACGCCCTGTTCGCCGAGACCGATCTGCCGTTCTTCCAGGATTTCAACGACGCCGACGTGCGCAGCAAATTCTTCCGCGCCGGCACCGACGAACAGAAGCTGCTCGCCGGGATCGGCGCCATGGCGTGCCGCATTCAACCAGGCGACGACGCCAGCTGCCTCAATCTCTACAAGCCGCTTCGCCCCCGCGTGCTCGGCGTCCCCGACGTCTTCGTCCAGCGCGGTGGCTTCACGTTCAAGAGTCAGGCGAAGAGTTCGCCCGAGGAACGCGCCAATCCCTGGCTGCTTCTGGACCTCCCCGCCGAGGACGGCATCCACCCCGTCATCCTCGACGCCAACTCTGCACAGTGGATCGTCAAGGTCGGCCTCGGCGATACGATCGAACTTAACGACGCCCTCGACGCCCAGGGCAAACCCAAGAAACTCCGCGTCGTCGGCCTGCTCAAAGAGAGCATTTTCCAGAGCGAGATGCTCGTTTCCGAGAAGGCGTTCCTGGAGCTCTATCCCCGGCAAGAGGGATATCAATTCTTCTTATTCGACGTCAAGGACCAGCCCGCCCTCGCCGTGCAGTCGGCGCTGCAGAAGGGGATGGTGACGCAGGGCTGGAACGTCGCCCAGTCGCGCGAACGCCTGCAGGCGTACCGCGAGGTCTCGAACACGTACCTTGCGACGTTCCAGGCGCTGGGGGGCCTGGGACTTCTGCTCGGCGCCCTCGGCCTGGCCGTGGTCCTGGTTCGCGGCGTCTGGGAACGCCGGCGGGAGTTGGCGCTCTTGCGTGCCCTGGGCTTCCAGGGCCGACAGCTCGGCTGGCTGGTCTTCCTGGAGAACGCATTCTTACTCGTGCTGGGCCTGGCGGTCGGCACGCTGGCGGCGCTGTTGGCGGTGGCGCCCCACCTGGTCGGCAGCGGCGCGAATGTGCTGTGGGGCAAGTTGCTCGGCCTGCTGGCGCTGGTGTTGGCGGTCGGTCTCGGCGCCGGGGCGCTGGCGGTCTATCGTTCGCTGCAGACGCCGGTGCTCGTCGGCCTGCGGCGGGAATGAAACGTTAAATTTCCGAGCCGGAAGCGTGTGCGACGACAGCCAGAAAGGCGCGAACGCGTACGGCCCGGCAATTTAACGGTTAAATCCCCCCCCCGGCCCACCAGCCCCCGCCTGAGCCGCCGAACCAAAACCCCCCCCCCCCCCC
>JBBQPM010000246.1:0-8581 GCA_038217425.1 Gemmatales bacterium | reverse complement strand
GATACCGGCGCCGAGCACGCCGACGCGCTCGACTTTGGCCGGCTGGATCGACGCGTCGGCGACGCCGGGATCCTTGGCGAGTTTCTGATTGAGAAAAAACAGGGCGATCAAGTTGCGCGAAATCGGACTCCCCATCAGCGGCACGAACAGCTCCGTTTCGACCTTCAGCCCTTCCTCGAGCGTCCGATTGCATCCCTTGGCGATGGCTTCCACCGCGGCCAGCGGAGCGGGGAGTTGGCCCTTGGTCTTGGCCAGGATCTGCTTGCGGGCATGGTCGAACAGGTATTCGTGCTGCTCTTCGGTCAGGCCGACGGGATGCTCTTTGCGTTCGCGGATCTTTTTCCAGTCGCCGGTCTCGTGCGACCAGAGGACCAGGCGTTCGCCCTCGGCGAGGAGTTTGTCGCTGGCGACGGCGTCGAAGACGATGCCAAGTTCGCGCGCCTTGGCCGGCTTGACGGGTTCGCCGGAAACGATGAAGTCGAGGGCGAGCTGCGGGCCGATGAGGCGGGTGAGCCTTTGCGTGCCGCCCCAACCGGGGATGAGGCCGATCTTGACTTCGGGGAGGCCGATGCTGGTCTTGGGATCGCTGCCGGCCAGGCGGTAGTCGAACCCGAGCGACCATTCGAGGCCGCCTCCCATGCAACCGCCGTCGATCAAAACCGCGGTGGGGTAGGGCAGGCGTTCAAATCGGCGAATAAAGGCGAGCCCGCGCAGCGTCACGGCGCGCACCGTCTCCGGCGAACCGGGGTCGGCGCCCAGTTCCTTGAGGTCGGCGCCCGCGACGAACATTCCCGGCTTGCCGCTTGTGAAGACCAGGCCAGGCAAATCTTTCAGCGATTCCAGATGATCGAGAATTTCCTCGATCTCCGACTGAATCTGCTGACCCAGCGTGTTGGCCTTGCTGCCGGGGATGTCGAAAATGAGCTGGCCCACGCCGCTGCGCAGGATGTGGAAACGAAACGAGGGGGTGTTCATGAAGGACTCCGTTTCGTTTAGCCGCCGCCTCCTGGCGGCGCGGACCGGTGGTTGGCAACGATTTTTACAGCACACGTCCGCGCCGCCAGGGGGCGGCGGCGAAACAAACTCCCTACTGCTTCCGATACATCTTTTGATTTCGGTCGCCGCGCGAATACAGGTACGCGACCAGGTCCAGGATCTCTTCCTGCGTGAACGTGTCGAACAGGCCGTCCGGCATCATCGAGATCTTCGACGGCGCCAGCGATTCGACGATGTTGCGATTGACTGCCACGATTTTGTTCGGATCGAGCATGTCGGTGTTGACCATAATGTTGTCGCCCGCCAGGTTGATGATGCGTCCGGAGATCACGCGCGAGTCGGTGGTGAGCACGTTGACGGCGCCGTACTGGTCGCTGATGATTTTGCTCGGTTCGAGAATCGCTTCGAGAAGATCGCGCGGGGCGAAGCGGCCGGAGACAATTGTCAGATCCGGCCCGGTGCCGCCGCCTTCGTTGCCGAAGCGATGGCACGCGAAACACTTCGCTTCGCCGAATAGGTTTCGGCCCTTGTCGAAGTCACGGCCCGCGAGTCCCTTCTCGACGATCGGCGCGAGATCCGCGACCGCGTATTTTTTGACCGGACTTCTCGGCTTCGTCGAAAACTGAGGCGCCTTCACCTCGGGCGTCTTGGCCAACATCGGCGCGAGCACGGCTTCCTCGTCCGCGACCAGCGAGGCGATGGCGTCCTTGCGGATATTGAGCAGAAACTTGTGGAAGCTGTTGCCGCCGCGGTACGACATGCCCTTGTGGAACCAGTTGAAGTACGCCTCGCGTTCCTTGATCGTCCAGCCGGACTTCACGGTGCGCAGCGACAGCGCCATTTCGACTTGCTCTTCCTGCGTGGGCGAGTTTTGCAGGATCGCGAGCGTCTTGGGCACGACGCCGGGCGTTTCCAGGAAGCAGAGAATTTTGCCCAGCTCGGCATTCACCTCGCGGGTGGCGTCAGGGTACCAGGCGATGATGCGGGCGCCCACGCTCTGTCGCGCGGCGCTATCGGGCATCCCCGTCCGCACGAAGACGAGCTGATACGCCCGGAGATAGTCGATCTTCTGAGCGTCGCTCAGCTTGGTCCAGTCGACGCGCTGCAGGGCCTGGAGCATCTTGCCTTGGCGGACGTCGGACTTGGGCGTCGACAGGCGCGCCAGGCCAAGGATGGCATGCGTCAGGGCGACGGGGTCGGTCTCGGCAAACGCCCGTTCTTCCCAGGTTTTCGGGTCTTGAAATTCGAGAACGGTGCGGGCGGCGAAGCGCAGGAATCGGTCTTCACTGCTTAGATACTTCCAGGCGAAGTCGGCCGCCTTCGGATCCTGCTTGTCGTAGTAGGCTTCGAGTTGTTGGCGAACTTTCCGCGCCGCGGCTCCGTCGTCCGTCGCCTTACTCGGCGCAGTCGATTCGCTGCCGACGTAGGTGACGCGGTACAGTCCCGACATGGTGTTTCGGCCGCCGATCGTGAAGTACATCGCTCCGTCCTTCGGGTTGACGATGACATCGGTGAGCGGCAACGGCGTGCCGATGATGAACTCCTCGGTCTCGCCTTTGTAGCTGGAGCCATCGGGCTTGAAGTGGATGGCGTAGAGTTTGCCGTAGGACCAGTCGCAGCAGAAGAGGGCGTCCTGGTACTTGGCGGGGAACTTGGCGCCGTAGCCGAATGCGATGCCGGTGGGGCTGCCCGGGCCGACGTTGACGACCGGGGGCAGGTTGTCGGGATGGTATTCGTAGCATTTGCCGGTGCCGCCGCGCCAGCCGAACTCGCTGCCGGGGACCGCATGGCAGATGCGCGTGGGGCGATACCACGGAAGATTGATGTCCCACTCCATGTCGGCGTCGAAGGT
The DNA here is from genome assembly GCA_038217425.1 of Gemmatales bacterium. Classification (GTDB taxonomy): domain Bacteria; phylum Planctomycetota; class Planctomycetia; order Gemmatales; family Gemmataceae; genus JAIEPT01. Next base: position 5,733 of record JBBQPM010000246.1, on the reverse strand, counting down.
GAAGAGTTCGCCGGCACGGTTGAAGGCGATGTCGTACTCGTTGCGATAGCCGATCGAGATCAGGTTCCATTTTTGACCGGCGGGATCGACTTGATAGACGACGCCCGCGGGCGCCATTCGGCCCACGGCATGGCCGTTCGCGTCCCAGAGGCGCGGAACGATGAAGTCCTCGCCCCAGATCTTGGGCACTTGCGACGCAGAAATCTCCGTGAGATCGGTATGGTTGCCGCAGCAGACGTGGATCGACTTGCCGTCGGGGCTGAGAATGACGGCATGCGGCCCGTGTTCGCCGCCGCCCTTGATCTTGCGGAGTTGTACGACCTTGTCGAGCACGTCGTCGTTTCGGGAAGAAGTGACGCGGTAGAGCCCGCTCTCGTATTTCTTGCCCCGATTGACGACGACGTAGAGGCCGTCGAATGCCCAGAGCAGGCCCTGCGCCTCGCCGATGTCAGCGGGGATGGGCTCGACCTTGGTCGCTTCAGTCTTGCCTCCCAGAGCGGGCGGCGTGACGCGATAGAGTTTGCCGTACTGATCCGACGTGATGAGCCGGCCCTTGTCGTCGACGCACAGGTTCACCCACGACCCTTGCGTCTCCTTGGGGACCGAGTAGAGCAGTTCGACCTTGAAGTCCTTCTTGGCCTTGATGAGTTCGATCGGCGTCGCGGTCTGTTTGACGAGCTTCGTGCCGGGCGGGATCGGAACCGGCTCGCGGATGCTCTTCTTCTTTTTCTCCTCTTGCCCCTCGGCGGCACACAGGGCGAACGCCAGCAGTAGCGGCAGCGAAACAAAGAAACGGTGACCTATCACAGTGCGGACTCCTTGACAAAGGCACATCCCAGCGGAATTTCCTTCAAGTGTAGCGGAAGCGGCGGCGCACATCTACGATAAATCGTCCGCGATCTTGTTTCGGCGCCGGCCAGGCCAGACAAAGTGTCTGGCCTACTGCAAGAAACGCTTCGATGAATCGTGTGGTTTTGCAGAGACCGGCGAGGCCAGACAAAGTGTCTGGCCTACTGTAAGAAGCGCTTCGGTGAATCGCGTGGTTTTGGCCCCCGTCTGACCCCGCAGGTGCGGGCATGGGTGAATCAACGAAACCGACGAATTCGCCCCTTTTCGGAACAGCATAAACTCCTTTCCCATATCATGAGCGAAAGTCGTCCCCCTTTTCGAGCACCTCCGTTGACCATGCAAAGCGATCTCTCCGCCCCTTCGCTCCCCGCTGACTCCCGGCCTGCCGGGACAGGGGAATCGCTGTTCTCCAGGCTATTTTGCTTCGAAGCCCTCATCTTCATCAACTTTTGGCTCGCCTTTCACATCGGCGGCAGCACTCAGTTTTTTCAAGACCCTGACACCTTCTGGCACACCGTCGTCGGCCAACAGATTCTCACCACCCGCGGATTCTTCGATACCGATGAATTTTCTTACTCGCAACCGCAGGGGAACAAGTGGGTTCCGCACCAGTGGGTCGGCGAAATTCTCATGGGAATCTTCGACTGGATCTCCGGACTCGACGGCCTCCTGTGGATCACCACCACCGTCATCGTCTCCGTCTTCACCTGGCTCGGCTCGCGACTCTACCGCTGCGGCATGCATCCGATTCTCGCACTTCTGTTCGTCGCCCTCGGGGTTGCGGGGAGTTCGCATCACTTTCACGTCCGGCCGCATTTGATGACCATCTTCGGCCTGGCCATGACCTTCGCCATCCTCTGCGACGTCGAAAGCGGCAGGCGTCCGCTGCGGCATTTGCTCTGGCTTTGGCCGCTCATGTGGCTCTGGTCTAATACGCACGGCGGCGTCCTGGGCGGCATGGTGTCGCTCGCCATGGTCGTCGGCGGTTGGACGCTTTGGCGCCTGCTCCGCTGGGACAGCCCCATTCATAACTGGCGCGATTTCGGCTTCGTCGTCCTCATCGGACTCGGTTGCGGCGTCACGCCCCTCCTCAATCCCTACGGCTACCATCTGCCGATGGTCTGGTTCGACATCTACAACGCAAAGTTGCTCACGGAAGTCATTCAAGAGCATCTTCCCATGACGTTCGATTCCAATGAAGCCTGGATGATCTTGACGCTCGGCCTGGTCTACTTCGGCCTGCTCCTTTCGAGTTGGCCCAGGGCGCCGCGCGTCGTTTGGCTGGTGCCGTTCTTCTGGTTCCTACAATCGTATCTACGCATTCGCCACGCGCCGCTGTTCGCGGTCACCGCTCTGGTCGCGCTGGCGGATTTGTTTCCCCTGACGCGCCTTGTGCAGGCGTTGCTTAAAAGCAAGAGCGACTGGTACACCGACGTGCCCCGGCCTCGCTTTACTTGGCTGGGCTTGGTCCTTCCGGGGTTGCTCATTTTTAGCGTGCTGGGGTTACAGAGCGCCGACCGGTACGTCTCGGTGTCCGTGCCCTGGACAGACGGCACGCTCGACATTACCCTCGGCCGCGGCGCCGTCCGGCTTCATCCCGAGTGGTGGCCCACGGAACTCGACCGCGAGATTGCCGCCTTTCCCCCCGGCGCCCGAGTCTTCACCAGCTACGGCTGCGGCTCGTACCTGATCTATCACAAACCCGGAACCAAGATCTTCATCGACGGCCGGGCCGAGTTTTACGGCGAGCAGTTCGTCCACGATTACATCAAAAGCGACCACGAAAGTCAGGAACGCGCCACCCGGCAATTCCTCAAGTACGAAGAAAATTTCGGACCCTGCGATTACGCGCTGCTCGACCGCTACAGCAACTACGCCAACTTTCTCCGGATTCGCGAACCTGCCTGGCAGAAGATCGGCGAAACTGCGCAATTCGTCCTTTTCAAGAGATGATGAGCCTGCAACTTGTACCGACCGCGCCGACGCGTGTTTTTCAACTTCCGCCCAATTAGGCTAGACTAAGTCGCTTCCTAAGTCGAACTAAATGGCATTGCGATCCCCGCATCCAGTCAATTTCGAACCCCAAGGAAGTGCCCTGTGAAACTCGCTCGCGATTTCGTCATTGGCAGCTGGTTGTTTCTGATCGCCGGCGTTCTCTCCGCACAATCCGACGCCGCCCCCGATACCGGGCTTTCGAGTTGGTTCCAGAAAAAGACGCTTTTCTCTTGGAAGACGGGCGAGAACGGCGCTGACAAAGACGAGGCGGATGAAGAGGACGAAATCGTCACGGATCGGCCCGACTTCACGGAATCGTCCACCAACGTCGGCAAAGGACGCGTGCAGCTCGAAATGGGTTACACCTACAGCCAAAACCGCGATCAAGGCGTGCAAAACGCGCACAGTTACCCCGAAATCTTGCTCCGCGTCGGCATGTTCGCCGACTGGTTCGAACTCCGCATCGGGCAAAATATGTCGAACTCGCGCGCGTTCGGCGCCGACGGCGGTGCGTTCAATACCATCGGCGGCGAAGATATGTATCTCGGCATCGGGCTCGCGCTCACGGAACAAGCGGGCATACTGCCCGAATCCCGGCTCATTGTCCAGGCGACCGTGCCCACCGGTTCCGACAGCCTCTCGGCCAACCGCATGTTACCGGGGCTCAACTACACCTACAGCTGGGTCTTGAACGACTTCCTGTCGCTCGCCGGCAGCACGCAGGGCAACGCCTCGGTCGACGCGGATGGGTTTAACTACGTCGAATATGCTCAGTCCCTGTCAGTCGGTTACTCGCTGACCGAGAAGCTCGGGGCCTTCACCGAATTTTTCGCGTTCTTCCCGCACGGCGCCCAGGCGGCGGACACGACTGCCGAATACTACTTCAACGGCGGCTTCACGTATCGCTTCACGCCGACGTTTCAGTTCGACATCCGCTCCGGCGTGGGTCTCAATCGCCATGCCGAAGATTTCTTCCTCGGCTCCGGGTTTGCGATCAAGTTCTAAATTACCCATTTTAATGTTCCGCGCGGAACATGCGCACAGTTCCCTTTCCTCGGTCGCCGCGGTCATACAATACCGCTCCCGCGCACGCCGGTCGTGCGCCCCACGCTTCTCCGAGGTTCTCATGCGCTTCGCACTCTCTCTCCTGTTGCTCGCGGGCACGCTGCACGCTCAGCCCAAGCTCGAAAATGTGCCCCTCCCCGAAGGCCTCGTGCCGCCCAACACCGCGGCCACGCTCGGCGCGGTCGTCACCTTTCTCGAGGGGCCCGCGGAAGACCCGGCCGGCAACATCCTCTTCTCCGACATTGCCGGGAATCGCATTCTCAGCCTCGATCCCAAGGGGAAGCTTTCCGTCTTTCGCGCCGACTCCGGCCAAACCAACGGCAACGCGTTCGACGCCCAGGGTCGACTTCTTTGCTGCGAAGGCGCCGAGATGGCCAAGGGGCGACGCCAGGTGACGCGCACCGATCTCAAGTCCGGCATCGTCCAGGTGCTGGCCGACAAGTACGAGGGCAAGCGCTTCAACAGCCCCAACGACGTCGTCGTCGACGCCCAGGGACGCATCTGGTTCACCGATCCCCGTTATGGCCCCGAACGGAGCGATCTCGAAATGGACGTCGAGGGCGTTTACCGCATCGACGTCGACGGCAAAGTGACGCGCGTGCTCGACCAGAAGCAGATCGACCGCCCCAACGGCATCGCCGTCTCGCCCGACAATACGAAACTCTACGTCGTCGACAGCCATCCCAAGGTGGGGGGCGCCCGCAAGATCTGGGCGTTCGAGATCGGCGCCGGCGGCACGCTCGGGAAGCAAACCCTGGTTTACGACTTCGGCAAAGGCCGAGGCGCCGACGGCATCCGCGTCGACGTCCAGGGGAACATCTGGGCGGCGGCGGGCATCTCCGTCCCGCGCGGCAACCCGGGCGAGACGCTCGACGTGCCGCCGGGCGTCTACGTGATTTCGCCGCAAGGGAAACTTCTAGGTCGGATTTCGATCCCGGAAAACCTGATCACGAACCTGTGCTTCGCGGGGCCGCAGCGCAGCACGGTCTACGTCACCGCTGGCAAGACGCTGTACAAGTTCCAGGCGAGCGTCGCGGGGTACTCCGTTCTCGGGAGGTGAACGAATTGAAGGAACTTCTCGAATCGTTTGTTTTCGGCCGGATAGATTGAAGACTTCCGAAACAATTTATTTCCAGCCAGATAAACGCTTCGCTTTCCGGCCTGAAGGGCCGGTTCTTACAGCCCAGGCCGTAAGGCCTGGGTTAGGCGATTGCATTTAATCGACCCTGTAGGGGTCGCTCGAGGTGTCTATTCCGCAAGGTGAGCGACCCCCTACAGGGTCGATTAAGATCATGTTCGTAACCCAGGCCTTCGGCCTGGGCTATAAGAACCGGCCCTACAGGCCGGAAGACGGAGGCTTCATCGTTGGACTCGTACCTGCCACTTCTACCAAAGTTGCTGGGCGCTTACGCCTTGTGAGTCAACAAAGTCGCCTTTCCCCGGCGGTTGCCGCAACGCCGCTTGGTAAACGGCCTCCGGTACATCAAATTCCGAAACTCGAAACTCGGCTTCATCGCCACGGAATAAGACCACAGCGCCGCCTTCCAGTGCGTCATTGCACAATTGCACCTGAAATCGAAACCCCTCGACATAACCCATATCTTCGACGTCGTTCTGCATGACGAAGTAACGGGGTTCACGTCTTGTTTGCACGAATCCAGGCTCAATATGCACTCGCATCGCTAGCCCAAGTTACGCTGTTCAACCCCTGCACCCCTCGAAAATCCGGGGATTTTGAATTTCGAGAGCTAAAGTCTTCACTACACGTCCAGCATCTCGGTCCGGCATTTCAGGCGGCGCGGCAGGGTCAAGCCCAGGCGATCG
>JBBQPM010000245.1:0-8602 GCA_038217425.1 Gemmatales bacterium | reverse complement strand
TCCGCGTCCTCGCCACCTACGCGGACGGCAAGGTGAAAGACGTCACCCGCGAGTCGTTCATCGAGGTGGGCAATCTCGAAACCGCCGCCACCGACGCGGCCGGCCTCGTCACCGCCCTCCGCCGCGGCGAGGTGCCCATTCTCGCCCGCTACGACGGCGCCTACGTCGCCACCGCGATGCTCGTGATGGGCAATCGCGACGGCTTCGTCTGGAAGGATCCGCCCGCGTACAACCGCATCGATGAACTCACCGCCGCCAAGTGGAAGCGGATGAAGATCGAACCCTCCGAAGTGGCGGGCGATCTGGAGTTCCTGCGCCGCGTCTATCTCGATTTGACGGGACTGCCGCCCACGCTGCCGATCATCGAGGAATTTCTGAAAGAAGAGGCGCCGATGCAGAAAAAGCGCGAGGCGATCATCGACCGACTGATCGGCAGCGAGGAGTACGTCGATTTCTGGACGAACAAGTGGGCCGACCTTCTGGTCGTCAATCGCAAGTACCTCGGCGCCGAGGGGGCGACGAAGTTCCGCGACTGGATCAAGAACGAGATCGCGAAGAATACGCCCTACGATGAGTTCGCCCGCAAGATCCTCACTGCTCAGGGGTCCAACAACGTCAACCCGGCCGCGTCGTACTTCAAGATCCTGCGCGATCCGACGAGCACCATGGAGAACACGACGCATCTTTTCCTGGGCATTCGCTTCAACTGCAACAAGTGCCACGACCATCCGTTCGAGCGCTGGACCCAGGACCAGTACTACGAGACGGCGGCGTTCTTCGCACGAGTCGGCATCACCGGCGATGCGGCGGCGAGCGGCGGCAAAACCGTCGGCGGCACCGCTGTCGTCAAGGGGACGCCCCTCTTTGAAATCGTCGCCGACACGAACACCGGCGACGTCATCCACGAACGGACCAGCGCCGTCGCCTCTCCGAAGTTCCCGTATCCCACCAAGCACGAAGTCAAGGAGAAGGCGACGCGCCGGGAAGCCCTGGCGAGCTGGATCACCGCGCCCGACAACGCCTACTTCGCCAAGAGCTACGTCAACCGCCTCTGGGGTTATTTCTTCGGAACCGGCATCATCGACCCGATCGACGACCTCCGCGCCGGCAATCCCGCGAGCAATCCCGAACTTCTCGACTATCTCACCAAGGAGTTCATCGCCAGCGGCTTCGACGTGCGCCGGATGCATCGCCTGATCCTACGGTCGCGCACCTATCAACTCTCGGTCGTGCCCAACAAGTTCAACGAGGACGATCGCACCAACTACTCGCACGCCATCCCGCGCCGGCTCCCCGCGGAAGTCCTTTACGATGCGCTCTTGCGCGTCACCGGCTCCAAGGGTAAGCTCCCCGGCGGCGGCCGGGCGTCGTCGCTGCCGGACTCCGGCGTCGATCTCCCCAGCGGCTTCCTCGCGACCTTCGGCCGACCTAACCGCGATTCCGCCTGCGAATGCGAACGAACCTCCGGTATGCAGCTCGGTCCCGTCATGGCGCTGGTCAACGGCTCGACCATCGCCGAGATCATCGCCGAGCCCAGCAACGGGCTGGCGAAACTCGTCGCCCAGGAAAAGGACGACCGTCAGCTCGTGAACCAGCTCTTCCTGCGCATCCTCAACCGCCCGGCCCTCAAGGAAGAAATCGAGCAGTGCCTGGCCATCGCCAAGGAGATCGAGAAAGATCACGCGAGCCTGGAAGCCGCCCTCAAGATCCGCGAAGTCGAAGCGGTCGCCATCAAGGCGAAGAAGGAAAGGGAACGCGAAGAGGCCATCGCCAAGGCCCAGGCGGAAATCTCGGCTTACGAGAAAGTTCTTGCCCCGAAGATCGCGAAACTCGAAGCCGAGCGCAAGGCGAAGATCGATCAGGCGTCGGTCGCCGTCAAGGCGTACGAGAGCAAGCTCCAGACCAAGCAACTGGCCTGGGAGAAGAAGCAGAACGTGAAGGTCGATTGGCACATGCCCAAACCGACGAGCGCGGTCCCCAGCAAGGACGTGACGCTCAAGATCGAAGCCGACGGTTCCGTGACCGCCGGCGGCAAGGCAGGCCGGGACGCGTACACGGTGACGATCGACAGCGATCTGAAAAACATCAGCGCCCTTCGGCTCGAAGTGCTCGCCGACCCGAAGCTCCCCAAGGGGGGCCCGGGCCGGTCGCCGGACGGCAACTTCGTGCTCACCGAGTTCCAGGTCTTCGCCCAGGCCAAGGGGAGCAAGGATCTCGCCAAGCGTGTGGAACTGACGGCGCCGCTGGCGAGCTTCAGCCAAAAGACGTTCGACGTCAAGTTCGCCATCGACGGCGACGAGGGTTCGCGCGACAAGGGCTGGGCCGTGTCTCCCGCAATCGGCATCACCCACTGGGCGACCTTCCAGCTCAAGGAACCGGTCGGCTTCGAGAAGGGAACGACGCTGGCGTTCAAGCTCAACAGCTCATTCGTACAGATGGGTTTCGTCCCGGGCCGATTCCGCATCGCGCTGGCGACGGGCAAGACGCCGGTCGGCCTGTCGATTGCGGAGGAGTACAAGGCGATCCTCGAGACGCCCGAGGGGATGCGCTCGAAAGTGCAGAAGGATTCGCTCGGCAAACTCTTCCGCCTGACCGATAAGGAACTGCAGAAGCTGCAGACGGACCTCGCCGACGCGAGCAAGCCGCTCCCCGTCGACCCGAAGCTGCGCGATCTGAAGGAGACGCTGGCGCAGGTGACGTTGCCGGTGCGCGAGGACGAGAAGTTGCTGCAACTGCGCAGCGACTTCGAGCAGAGCAAGGCGCAGCTGGCCAACCCGCGGCTCACGATGGTGCAGGACGTGGCGTGGTCGCTGATCAACCAGCCGTCGTTCTTGTTCAACCGGTAGGGAGATTTGCAATGATCGTCAAGGCAATAGAAGCGCAGCCCGAGACGCTCGAGGATCTTCTCTTTGCACTGGGGGACATCGCGCCGAGCCGGATTCGCTTGAATCCAGCGCCGGGGACGGCCACCGTTCGGGACGTTGAGCGGAACAAGCTATGTGAGCTGATCGACGGCGTCCTGGTGGAGAAGCCTGTGGGATATTCCGAATCGAACTTGGCCGTCTTTCTGATTGTAACCTTGGACGCTTTCGTTCGACCTCGCAGGCTGGGAAAACTGACGGGGCCGGACGGAACGTTTGGGTTTTCTGAAGGATTGGTGAGACTTCCGGACGTCGCCTTTATCTCCATTGCTCGTTGGAAGCAGGCAACCGCGCATCGCGAGCCGGTTCCTTACCTGGCGCCCGACCTGGCGATCGAGGTGCTCAGCCCGAGCAATACCAGAGGTGAGATGGAACGCAAAGTCTCTGAGTTCTTCGCGGCAGGCGTACGTCTCGTCTGGCTCGTCGATCCCAAGAAACGCCAGGTCGCGGTGCATACTTCCGCGGAGGATTTCCGAATCTTGTCCGAAGACGACGCCTTGGACGGCGGCGACGTGCTGCCGGGCTTTTCCCTCGCCCTCCGCGACATCTTCGCGGAACTTGAAAACGAGGATTAGCGGATTTCGATTGCGTTCCTCGCCCTCATGAGATAAAACAAGAAAGCGTAACCCTTTAAGGAGCCTCAAATGCTTGTGATTCCCGGCCAGCGTGGCAAAGACCTGTGCGACCCGCAACTGGGCATGTCCCGCCGAGCCCTTCTCCGCGTCGGCGGTTCCGGCCTTCTGGGCATGTCCCTGGGCGGTATGCTCGAACTCCAGGCCAAGGCCGCGGAAGCGCCCCGAGCGTCCGGCCCTGCCGGGTGGGGACGGGCCAAGAGCATCATCATGGTCTATCTCCAGGGCGGTCCCAGCCATCTGGACCTCTGGGATCCCAAGGACGACGTCCCCGCCAACGTTCGCTCGGAATTTGCCGGCATCAACACCCGCATGCCCGGCGTGCGCGTCACCGAAATCCTGCCGCGCCTCGCCCAGACCGTCAGCAAGGCGACCCTCATCCGCTCCATGAGCTACACGCCCAACGGCCTCTTCAATCACACCGCCGCCATCTATCAAATGATGACCGGCTGGACGACCGACAAGGTCAGCCCCTCGGGCCAGCTCGAACCGCCCGATCCGCGCGACTTCCCGAACTTCGGCTCCCACATCATTCGCCTGAAGCCAATCGATCAGCCGATGCTGCCGTTCGTGATGTTGCCGCGTCCGCTTCAAGAAAGCGGCGTCGTCGGCAAGGGGGGCTCCGCGGGCTTCCTGGGCCGGGCGTATGATCCGTATACCCTGTACCCCGAGGGGGACGATATGGACATGAACAAGATGGATCGCATCCGCATCGACGATCTGCGTCTGCGTCCCGAAGTCTTCGGCAACCGCCTCGAACGCCGGGCTCGGCTCCGCGACCAGCTCAACGCCGGCATGCCGCAGATCGACCGCGCCGTCTCCGAGTACAACCTCAACACCTACTACGACCGGGCGCTGAGCCTGGTGCTCTCGGGCCGGGCGCGCGAAGCGTTCGACCTCAGCAAAGAAACCGCGGCGATGCGAACCAATTACGGTCGCAACACCTTCGGCCAAAGCGCCTTGCTCGCTCGTCGGTTGGTTGAAGCTGGCACGCGCGTGGTTGAACTGATCTGGCCCAAGGTGGCCAACTCCGACAATCATTCGTGGGATCACCACGTCGGCCTGACGCAGCGGATGCGCAACCAATCGGGCCCGATGCTCGACGGCGGCCTCTCCGCGCTCATCGAAGATCTCGATCAGCGCGGCATGCTCGATGAAACCCTGGTCGTCGCCATCGGCGAGTTCGGCCGAAGTCCGCAGAAGGGGGTCTCGACCTCCGGCAACGGCAACAGCTCCGACGGCCGCGATCACTGGCCCTACTGCTACACGGCCCTGGTCGCCGGCGCCGGCATCAAGCGCGGCAACGTCCACGGCGAATCCGACCGCACCGGTTCGAGCCCGCGCAAGGATCCCGTCCACCCCGGCGAATTGCTGGCGACGATCTACCACGCCTTCGGCATCGCGCCGGACACGATGGTCAACAACCACCTCAACCAGCCGCGCGAACTGGTGCAGAGCCATGCGGTGACGTCGCTGTTCGCGTAAGAAAAAGTTCGCAGCAATTGAGGCGAGGAGCGATGGAGGTCGTTCCTCGCTCTTTTTCCCAGGAACCAATGCGAGTCGTGCATGTCGCACGCGCAATGCGGCAAGTCGCCGGAGGTCGTTCCCATGACGCAGGCTGTCGAACGGATCATCGAGCAAATCGATGCGCTGACCTTGGAGCAGCGCGGCGAACTCGCCCATGCGTTTCTGAGTTCGTTCGAGCCGAGCGAGGAAACCGCGACTTCCTGGGAAGCGGAGGTGCGACGCCGCTTACACGAAACGCGATCGAAAATGCAGCAGGGCATTCCCGCCCACGAACTTTTCGCGGAACTTCGCCAAAGACCGAGACCGTGAATGCGATTGTTTTCCACGCTGAGGCGAAAGCCGATCTCATTAGCGCCATCGCTCATTATGATGGGTTGGGCGACGGATTGGGAGACGAATTGCGCGACGAGGTGGAACGTGCCGCGCAGCGAATTTCCGATCGACCTTCCTCATTTTCAAGATCCGCAGATCAAGGGCATATGAAATGCGTCTTGAAGCGATTTCCGTATACGCTTCACTTTGTTGAATTTGATGGGTTGATTGAAATCATGGCAGTTGCGCATCATCGCAGAGATCCCGACTACTGGAAGCAACGAGAACCGGGTTAGCCGAACTTGGCCCTTTTGACGCTTTGGATTCGAGACGAACTCTTTTCATGTGTGCCCGCCGATGCCAGTCCGCCGACCTCCCGATCGATCGCTGCTCGTCGTCGCTTCCTTTAGTCAACATCTCGAGGCGCTCGACTGGGCCCAGCAGCGCCTGATCGCCGAGTTCGGCCCCGTGATGCTCGCAAGTCCGGACTTCGAATTTCACCACACGAAGTACTACGACCGAGAAATGGGGACGCAGCTCAAAAAACGGCTCGTCGTCTTCGAGGGCTTGCGCGAATCCGATATCTTGCCGCACGTCAAGCCGTGGACGATCGCCCTCGAGCAGGAATTGATCGACTCGAAAAAGCATCCGGAAGCTCGGCCGCTCAATCTCGATCCGGGTCTCCTTCAACTCGGTAAGTTCCTGCTGGCGACGACGAAGGATCAAGGGCACCGAATCTATTTAGGAAACAATATTTACGCAGAGGTGACGCTGAAATTTCACGGCAAGGCGTTCGAACCCTGGCCGTGGACGTACGCCGACTATCGCGAGCCGGCAGTGCTGGCGTTCCTGGGCCAGGCGCGCATGCTTCTCTGCGAGCGGTTGCGCGCAGATCGCCTGGAAGCGACGGCTAGCACTACAGCGCTATCTTCCCTCTCCCTCCGGGAGAGGGGCGGGGGTGAGGGGAAATAGCCGTGCTATTGAGATGAGCCATCTTCCCCTCACCCCCAACCCCTCTCCCGGAGGGAGAGGGGAGTAAATGCTTCCTGTATTTGAAGTTACTGCAATGCCTTGCTAGTTTCTAGCGCTGTAGTGCTAGTGCGACATCCAAACTATATTCTCCACTAGATTCCGGCACTCGTCCCGGTTGACATGGCGAGCCAGGTTGCGTCAGCGCCTGGAGAAAAGCAGTTCATCCGAGTACTCCAGGCGCTTCCGCGACCTGGCTCGCCGAAATCCGTCGGCGCCCCCCTCGCACCCCGGAATGAATCGGCATTGCATAAAGACGACCTGTTGGGTATTTCGGAAGGGTCCGCACTTTCACGGAATGGGAGCGAGCGCGTGGGCAGACCGCGTTTGGGCACGATTGCCTTCTATCTCGTAGGATTGGGAGTTCTGGGCGCCTGCTGGCGACCGGCGCTGCCGGCGCCGCGCTTTGCCTCGTCGTCGCCGTCCCTTGTATCTTCGGCGCAGTCGCCCGACTTCCAGTGGCACATGATCGACCGGCCCGAAGGGGTGCTGGAGGTGCATGCCGCCTCGCTCGTGCGGCTGCCCAAGAATGAACTCCTGTGCGTCTTCTTCGGCGGCTCCAGCGAATGTGCCGTCGACGTCAAGCTTTATCAGTCGCGCTTTCGGGACGGGGCCTGGCAGCCCGCGAAATTACTGATCGCACCCGAAGACGTGGGGCGGGCCGAGAATCGCTACACGCGCCGCGTCGGCAATACCACGATGTTCCGCGACCCCCGCGGACGAATTCACCTCTTCTTCGTCAGCGTCGGCTTCGGCGGCTGGGCGGGGAGCAGCATCAATCGCATGATCTCGACCGACGACGGCGAAACCTGGTCGCCGCCCACCCGGCTCATCACTAGCCCCTTCTTCAACATGAGCACGCTCGTCCGCCATCCGGGCATCCTCCTCGAGTGCGGCGGCTTCCTGCTGCCCCTCTACTTCGAACTCACCAACAAATTCCCCGAGATCCTGCAGTTCGACGCCGACGGCTGCTTCGTCCGCAAGATCCGCATGGACGGTCAGCATGGCTCGCTCCAGCCCTGCATGATCCCGCTCGACGACAAGCGTGCCCTGGCTTTCTTGCGCAACCGCTGCCTGCACGACGGTTGGCTTCTCTTTCAGCAAACGCAAGACGGCGGCGAAACCTGGTCCCCGCCGGCACCCTTGGAAGTCACCAACATCGACTCACCCGTCGCCGTCGTCCGCTTCGCCGACGGGCTCTTCCTGCAAGCTTACAATCCGACCCGCGAACGCGATCGCCTGATGCTCGCCGTCAGCACCGAGGGACGCGGCTGGCGCGCGGTCGGCATTCTCGAAGAGAAAGGGCTCGACTTCCAAGCGGGCCGGGACGAATACTCGTATCCGACGATGCTCGTAGACGGGGATGAAGTCGATGTCGTCTTCAGCTCCCGGCGGCAGGGCATTCGCCACATCCGCTTCAATCGCGCCTGGGTCAAGGAGAGCATGCGTGAATGACCTGCTCGGCCACGCCGGCCTGACGCTCCTCTTCGCCTGCATCCCGCTCGCGCTCCCCGGCATGCGCCGCACGCCGATCGCGCTGCGCCTCGTCCTCGTCTTCCTCTGCGGGGTGCTGCTCTACGCACCGATCCTTGAAGGGCGAACATTAATCTTCACCCTGCGCGGCTTCATGGGCGATCTGAGTTTGGCCACCTGCGTGCTGCTCCTGTTCGAGTACGCGAAAAGGCTCGGCGTGCGTTCCCCGTGGACCGCTCCATGCCCGCGCGACGTCGCCCTTATTCTCGCCGGGCTGCTGCTCGGCTTGTATCTTTGCACCCTCAGCTATATTCAGTACGACCTTTACGCGTGGGGATATCGGCCGAATGGAATCCTTATCGGCGTCGGCGTGCTCCTGGCCTACGCCTGGCAGCGCCATCCCTGCCTGGCGGTCGCCTGGCTGATCGGGCTCGCTGGCTTCGCGCTCGAGATTGGCCCGTCGATCAATCTGTGGGATTTCCTGGGCGACCCGATCCTCTGCCTGGGCGGCATCTGGCGCGCGATTGTTGCCGAGAAGGCGCAGCCCGAGACCGTCACCTTGCCGCAGCTGCGCCTGGCGGCGTGAATCCCGCTTCCGCCTCGAACGTCGGCCGGCGCGCCGCCAGCGCGTCGTGTACCTTGCGATAATCCGCAGACGACCAGCCGCGCTTCGCCAACGCCTCCCGCGCCGCCGGGCCCGTGTCGGCG
>JBBQPM010000244.1:0-8747 GCA_038217425.1 Gemmatales bacterium | reverse complement strand
CCGGACGGCATTCGCATCACCAAGAAGGACATGAAACCCTACGAAGCCCGCTTGGGACGCTCGACGACGCTGCCCAAGTACGACATCCTGATTCGACCAAAACAACCGAGATGTGGGTAAATCAAGACCTGCCGCTCGCCTTAGCGCTCGCGTAATCCCACGCGAGCGCTAAACAAATGCCGTCAGACGCCGTTGCGGCCGACTCAGCGGATACTCCGGCAACTCCATCGGTTTTACCCAGCGCAGCTCCTGATACTCGCCGGAACGCGGTTGCCCCGAACGCCATGTCGCTTCCCAGCATGCCAATTCGATTCGATACCGCGTCACGCCATGTTTGATCGTCGCCAACTCCGAACCCAACGCAATCGTCAGTCCCAAATCGCCTGCCAGGTCCTTCGCGGTTTCTTCCAGCGACCCCGCGAGCGCCCGGCGGGGAAACTCCCACAGATTCGCCCAGCGCCCAACCTTCGGTCGTTGCCCGAGCAAGATCGTTTCCCGCTTGCGGATCACGAGCGTGACTTCTTGCACTGCTTCGATCTTGGGCCGTTGCGCCTTGAGCGGAATCGACTCCTGCAAGCCCAGTTCGCGAGCTTTACACAGCTTCGAAAGCGGGCACAACAGACAGCTCGGTGCGCGCGGCGAACAGACCAGCGCGCCCAACTCCATCAGCGCCTGATTGAAATCCCCCGCACGACGCTCCGGTAGCAAATCCTCCGCAAGCGCCCACAACTTTTTCTGCGTGGCGGGAGCTTTCGGATCTTCGCGCACGCCGAAAAGCCGGCACAGGAGCCGAACGCTGTTGGCTTCGAGAATCGGGAGCCGCAGATCGTACGCCTGCGACAGCACCGCGTTCGTCGTGTAGCGTCCCAAACCCGGATACGTCCGCAAATTCTCGGCGGTGCGCGGAAACTCGCCGCCGTTCTCGGCGACCATCCTGCGCGCGGCCGCATGCAGATTGCGGCCCCGGCTGTAGTACCCCAGGCCCTCCCACAGGCGGAGCACGTCGGACTCCTCCGCCCGAGCCAGGTCGGCGATCGTCGGAAAGCGTTCGAGGAAGCGCGCGAAGTAGCCGACGACGGTGACGACTTGCGTTTGCTGCAACATCACTTCGCTGATCCAGATGGCGTAGGGGTCGCGCGTCGTGCGCCAGGGGAGCGGCCGGGCGTGTTGGTCGAACCAGGCGAGCAACTTTTCAGCGAAGGAAGCAGCGTGCATGAGCTAGACCGGACCCCGTTCGACTCGTCAATTCGCCGTTCATCTCACGGGCGCCAGGATGCGCGAAGCGTTGACGGTGTTATGCAACACCACATTGTTGGCGATCTTCGTTTTGGCGGGAAAGGCGATCGTCAGCGGCTCGCCGGTGTTGGGATTCGGCTCGTAGAACGGGGCGCCGGTGCTGGCGATTGTCACGCGAATGCGATGGCCTTTGTTGAATACCTGGCTGAGCGAGCCGACGTCGAACGCGATCTTGGCGACCTTACCGGGTTCGAGCATCACTTCTTTGTCGTATCCCTCGCGGTACCGCGCTCGGCGTACGTAGTCGATGAGCAGCATTGAACGCCCATCCGGGTAGACGTCGCTGATGCGCACGATGAAATCGGTATCCGGCGCGTCCGAGGCGACGTACAGCTCGGCCTGGACTTTGCCGGTCCATTCGACCGGTTCCTTCAGCACATCGCTGGTGAAGGTGCAGACCTGTTCTTGTTTTTCAAACGGACGAGCGTCGATGCCGCCGGGGAAACCTTTACCGACAATTTGGTTGGGCTTGAGCGGATCGGCTTGAAACGACGTACCGACCGCCAAACCGATATCGCGGACTTCGCTCAACACTCCCGATCTCGTAGGCTCAAACACCACGGGCACGGGGGCGGAATGTAAGAAATACGAGGTTTCCTTCGCCGGCACGGGCCAAGTCGGCGCCGTGCGCCATTCGTTGCCGGGAGCGTCCTTCTCGCCGACCGCGCCCATCACGTAGTAACGCACGGCCCGGTCTTTCATGACGCCGTTGTCGATGCCCTTCAGGTGATGATCGAACCAGCGGATCATGTGGGCTTCCTGGTCGAACTTCGCGTTCAGCGGGAAGACCATTTCGTTGGCCTTGTTGGTGTTCTTGATTCGGCCATGCAGCCAGGGGCCGAGAATGAGTTGCTGCTTCCCCTTCGAATTGTCGCCGCCTTGATGTTGCCGGCCGACGAAGCTGTCGATGGAGCCGACCGACATGAAGTCGAACCAGCTGCCGATCGTGAAGCACGGGACGTTCATCTTGCCGAAGTGCTTCGTGCAATCCTCGGCCGCCCAGTAAACGTCGTAGGTCGGATGGGCGAACCATTCCTTCACGAGCTTGCGATTGTCCTCGGGATTGCGGCAGACGACGTCCATCGACTTGAAGCGTTCCGGGCGCGTCGTGCCGCCGATGCGGTAGCCTTCGTGGAAGAGGCTGAGGCCGGTATCGATCATGTACTGGCACACGAGATTGGGCGGCTGCGTGACGGCGAGGAAGTTCTGCGCGAAGCCCGCCTGCGAGCTGCCGACGGTACCGATCTTGCCGGTGGACCAGGGCTGTTTGGCGAGCCACTGGACGCTGTCGTAACCGTCTTTCTTCTCGCCCCAGCCGAGCGCGCGGTAGCCGACCCAGGTTCCTTCGGAGAGCTGGGCGCCGCGAAAGCTCTGGGCGCAGACGACGTAGCCCGCCTTGGCGAGCCGGGCGTTGGTTTTCCGGGTCTCGGCGCCTTTCAGGTCAGCGTAGCGTTGTTCGTAGATGACGGGCCAGGGGCCTTGGCCGTCGGGGAAGTAGAGATACGCGGAGAGCTTGACGCCGTCGCGCATCGGCATCATGACGTGTTTTTCGGTGACGCCGCCGAGGTCGAGGGGCGGCGTTTGGCCGAGGAGCGACGCGGCGAGAAGAAACGCGGCAAGCATGTGGCGCCGATCGGAAAAAGAATCAGCCACAGAGGTCTCAGAGGACACAGAGAAAGAAAACCGGGGACTTCGTTCGCCTGCATTTGTTTCTCTGTGTCCTCTGAGACCTCTGTGGCTGATTGTGCTTGTTTAGTGGTTCGCGATCTGCGCTTCATACTGCTCCGGCGACAGCAGCCCATTCAAGTTCTTGCCCGGCTCGACCTTGATCTTCACGAGCCAGCCCGTGCCGTAAGGATCTACCGCCACGCCGGCAGGGTCGCGGACGATCGCTTCGTTGACGGCCGAGACTTCGCCGGCGATCGGGGCGTACAGATCTGAGACCGCCTTTACCGATTCGATCTCGCCGAAACTTTCGCCGGCGAAGACGTGGTCGCCAATCTGCGGTAGCTCGACGAAGACGACGTCGGTCAGCTGTTCGACGGCGAATTTGCTAATGCCGACGGTGCAGACATCGCCTTCGAGCAGGGCCCATTCGTGGGAGGCGGCGTAACGCAGATTCTTGGGGACCATGGAACTCTCCGGAAGGAAGGATCAGCGAGATTGTTTGTAGAAGGGGAGCGGCACGACCTGCGCCGACTCCGGTTTGCCGCGCACGTCGACGGCGAGCTTGGTGCCGTCGGCCTGATAGGCGCGATCGACGTAGGCCATGGCGATGGTCTTGCCGAAGGTGGGCGAGAAAGTGCCGCTGGTGACCGTGCCGACCGTCTTGCCCTCTTCGAGGACGGCGGCGCCTTCGCGAGCGATCCGTTTGCCCACGAGTTCCAGGCCGACGCGAACCTTGCGCGCCGGGTCGTCTTTCTTCTTAAGAAGAGCCTCGCGGCCACGGAAGGCGCCTTTGTCGAGTTTCACCGCCCATGAGAGCCCGGCTTGCAGCGGATCGATCTCTTCATTCAGCTCATGGCCATAAAGCGGCATGCCGGCTTCGAGACGGAGCGTGTCGCGCGCCCCGAGGCCGCACGGTTTGGCTCCGCGACGCAGCAGTTCTTCCCACAGCTGCACGCCCTGCTGCTTGCCCACGATGATCTCGACGCCGTCTTCGCCGGTGTAACCGGTGCGACTCAGGATCGCGCTCGTGCCTTGATACTTCGTCGGCGTCGCGAAATAGTAACCGAGTTTCCCGGCGTCGGCGTCGGTGAGTCCGGCGACCAACTTGATCGCCTGGGGCCCTTGCACCGCGATCATACAGGTGTCCAGCGTCTGATCAATCAATTCCGCGTTGAAACTCCCCTTGGAATCGGCGAGCCAGGCGAGGATTTTTTCGCGGTTGCTGGCGTTGACGACCATGGCGTAGCCGTAGGGCCATTTGTAGACGAGGATGTCGTCGCGGATGCCGCCGGCGTCGTTGCAGACCAGGCCGTAGCGGACTTGGCCGTCTTTCATCGTGGCGGCGTTGTTGGTGAAGACGTGCTGAATCCAGGCGAGCGCGTCGGGGCCGCTGAAGGAGAGTCGGCCCATGTGGCTGATGTCGAAGAGCCCGGCGGCGCTGCGGACCGCGGTGTGTTCCTCGACGATGGCGCCGTACTGGACCGGCATGTCCCAGCCGGCGAAATCGACCATTTTTCCGCCGTGCCCCGCATGCCAATCGGCGAGGACCGTTCGCAAGCCCATGGTGCATCTCCGTGAGTTGGATGGGGGAAATGTAGTCGTAGAGGCGGGGAAGACAAGGTATGAACGACGCGAGCCCCGCGGGTAAGGCGGGGCTCGTCGGGTTTTCGTGACGGCGAAATTACAGCGCGTTATCGCGAACTGAATTTGCCCTTATCCTTGCTTTTGAGCTCTTTCTTGAGTTCTTCGAGATCGCGCACGATGCGGTCGATGCGGCCTTCGATGCTGGGCGTACCGCCGGGGCGAAAGCCGCCGCGGCCTGGACCGCCGCGGCCTGGACCGCCTGGGCCCCAGCCTTTGCCCTTGCCGAATGAAGGCGGGCCCTTCTTTTCCGGCCCCTTCTTATCGGCATCGGCCTTCTTGCGGTAGTCGGCCATCCGCTTCTCCCACATTTCGCGAAATTCCTTGGCCTTGGCCGGGTCGAACTTGCCGAACGGGGCTTTCTTGTCGCCCTCGGCCATCTTCTTTTCGAAGGCTTCCTTCATTTCCTTGGCCTTGGCCGGGTCGAACTTGCCGAACGGGGGTCGGCCGAACGGCGGGCCTTTGGGGCCGCCCGGTTCCTTGGCCTTCTTCAACTTGGACTCGAGTTCTTTGGTTTGCTCGCGGAGTTTTTCGAGTTCCGATTCGAGCTTCTTGACGTCGGGCTTCGGGGGTTGAGCCGTGGCTTGCGAGCCGAAGACGAGCGCGGCGGCGCAGACGATCAGATAGGAAATCCTCATGGAAACCTCTTGAGAAAGGGACCCGGTGTAGTTTTGCAGCAACTACCTGGATTATAACCGCGGGCTATTAGAAAATGATGATACTCGGCAGATTCGGCACAATCGCTACAGCGAATCGGCGGCGGCGCCGTGGGCGTTGTTGATGACCATCCGGCGATATTCTTCCGGGACGAGGCTCCAGGCCTTTTCCATCCCCTGTGCAAGGACGGGCGCGATCGTCGACTCCTTCATCCAGCGCTGCGGCGCGGGGTGGGCGACGTTGGCCATTAACAAACAGATGCCGCCCAGGACTAGCGCCATCTTTCCGAGACTCAACATCGAGCCGAGCAAACGATCGACGAGATCCAGGCCGCTTGCTTTGAGCAGTTCGCGGAGCCAGCGGCACAGCAAGAAAATGGCGAGATACGCGCCGATGAAGACGACAATGTACGAGACCGCCTTGGCGACGTTCTCGTCCACCCCCTTGAGCAGGGTCGAGTGCATCAGGCTGACGATCGGCCCGTGGAATTGCCAGGAAACATAGACGGAAAGCGTCAGCCCGACGAGCCGAGCGACTTGCCAGAAGAACCCGGCCATGAATCCCAGGACCAGGGCAAGGCCGAAGAAAGCCAGGAGCGTGGTGTCGAGCCAATGCATGGCAAAGGGTCCCATCCAGGTGGGTCGGGGGTAGGAAGAATCCTGTTGGCGGGGGTGCAAAGCGTAGTTTAAACGATCCGGGGGGCGTCTTTCAACACCTTCGGTCATTTTTCTCGGATTTCTTACTGCATTCCACAGATTTCGCGTGCGGCGCGTTCGGATCTCTGGCGCTTCCGTCTCCACCCGAATTTTGCTTTTCTTTGCTCGCATTCGTGATACGATGACCCAAGATTTACTCCATATAATGAAGCCTTTTTCCCCCCACCATTCGGAGGTCGTATGAAGTTTTGGATTTCAGGTCTGGCTCTGGGCATTCTGAGTTTATCGTTCGTCGCCAGCGCGGCGGCCCAGGAGGAGTCGAAGGCGGCACAGGCCACGCGTAAGAAATTGGCCATGAAGATCACCATGGATCTCAAGGAAACCGGCATCAAGGCTTGGACCGAAGAAATCGCCCGCGAACTCGACATGCCGCTCAAATTCTTTATCGACGCAGCCTCGGGCGTTTCCAACAACACCAAGCTCTCCGCCAAGGTCAGCAAGGGAACCGTCGAAAGTCTGCTGAACAAGTTGGCGGACGCCGGCGATTTCGGCTGGTACGTCGAATCGAATGCCGCCAAAAATACGGTCGACGGCCGCATCGTCTTCCGCAAGAACACCAAGGGCAAAGAGCGCGGCTACGAACTGGGCAAAGAGCCGAAGAAGTAGCGTCTGATAACGTGACCCCAGGGATTCGGCGTACCTCATCCGCTGGGCTTTCATTGTGTAGAATAGCGGGGTGACTTCTCAAGCAAGGATCCCCGCATCATGTCTTCGTCGACCACCACCTGTCCCTATTGCAACGCCGAACTCGCCGATCCCACGCGGGGCTTGTGCACGCGCTGCGGCGAGAAACTCCCCGGTGCGGCCGCTACGACTGCGTCTTCGGACAAGCCGGTCGAGCAGAATCGCCGAACGCGTCGGCAGGTGCTCGCGCTCATGGGCGTGATTGCCCTGGTCACGGTTGGGTTCGTGTTGTGGACGGTGCAGCAGCGTCGTCAGCGCGATCTGCCCAACGTGAAACTCGAGGCGCATCCGCTGCCTCAGCCGCAGGATTTTTATCTGTTGGGATTCATGCCGCCGCGCTGCGGCGTGATCGGGCATGTGCAGATGCGCCAATTTCGAGGGCAACCGCAAGGGCGCGAACTGCTCGCCTCGCCGCTGCCTGGATGGGCAGAGATTCTGATCGGCAAAGTCCACGACATTCTGGGGCTGAGTCCGGGGCAGATCGATCAATTTGCTCTGGGAATTCTGGGCAGCGAGGGATTGCCGAAGATCTTCATCGTGGTGGAAACGATGGGCAAACTCGACGTGAACTGGTTCGAGAACAATCGTTCGCCGCGGATGGCGGGGAGTTTTCGCCGGGGACCGGTGTATCAGTTTCGGGAAGAAGTTCCGCCGATGGGGGGGATGATTTACCTGGCGACGGAGCGGCGCGCGGTGATCGTGCTTTCGAGCCAGGACGCGACATTCGACGATTTGACGCTCACGCCTGAATTGCCGCGCGACCCGAAGGAAGGATTCGACGCCGCGCTGTTGCCGATCTTCGGCGAGGAGCAACGGATCGACAAAGAGAGCGTGGTTTGGCTGGCCGGCAAGAAGGGAGCGTTGGGGTCGCTGGAGTCGATGCTGGCGCTGGCGGCGCCGAAACTCTCGGCGCTGGGCTTGGCGCAGGTCTATTCCGCCGGCCTGAGTTTCACCGCGGCCGAGACGGTGCTGCGGGCGAACTTCTTCACCGGCGACGCGGCGAAGTCGGCGGCGCTTCAAGAAACGCTGGAAGGTTGGCCCGCGCCCCCCGAAGGCTTGAAGCGAACCATCGTCGGCGCTCCCGCGGGCGCCCCGGCAGCCGAGCAGTGGATCACGCTGCAAATCCGCGGACCTGCCCGGGCGTTTCGCAACTAACCCGGAAGCGCCTGGATTCGGGTAGGTTTTACGCTCGGCGCGCATAGAACATTGGAGTAAACTTCGCAGAGTCAAGCGTCTCCACGGAGCCCAAGGTCCATGACACGACCCGTTCATTGGCACGAAGGCATGTTCCTCAGGCCGCACCATTTCCAGGCCGAACGACGTCACCTTCACGAGCAATCCCAACGCCAGCACAAGCTGAACGTCTACCACAACTGGGGTCTGGGCGAGTTCGATCTCGATCTCGACGCCCTGGCCAACTCCCGTTTCGAAGTCCGTTCGCTCCGCGCTCGCTTCCGCGACGGCTCGGTTATCCACGTGCCGCACGACGGGCAACTCCCCAGCATCGATCTCAAAGGACATCTCGAACAGAACCGCTCGGCTACCGTTTTCCTGGCCTTGCCCATCGTCAATCTCGCCAAGGCCAATGCGTCCGAGGGGCCCAGCGAAGGGGCGCGCTTCCTCGTCGATTCGCAAGAACTCGAGGACGAAAATACCGGCGTCAATCCGCAGCCAATCCAGGTCAGGCTCTACAACCTCAAACTGCTCCTCTCCGAGCAGGAACAGACCGGCTACGATATTCTCCCCCTCGCCCGCATCCAAAAATCGTTCCGCGCCGAGGCAACTCCCGAACTCGACGTCAGCTACATTCCCCCCATCCTCGCCTGCGACGCCTGGCAGCCGCTCGCCCTGGGAATCGTACGAAACCTCTACGACCGTATCGGTAAGAAGATCGAAGTGCTCGGCAGCCAAATCGAGGCCCGCGGCATCACGCTCGACAGTCGCGGCCAGGGCGATGGGCTCATCATGGCGCAGGTCCGCGAACTCAACATCGCCTACAGTCGGCTCGCCGTCCTCACCTTCGCGCGCGGCATTCATCCCCTGGACGTTTATCTCGAACTTTGCGGGCTCGTCGGCCAACTCTGG
>JBBQPM010000243.1:0-8762 GCA_038217425.1 Gemmatales bacterium | reverse complement strand
AGTACGGGCAGGTGATGGAGCGCTGGGACATGCGTCAATTGCTGACGACCGCGCAGACAGTGATGAGCCGCCGCGGCATCGAGATGACCGACGCCCATCGCGATTTCTTCTACCAGCTCTACGAGGCGACGGGCGACGGCCGGCGGCGCACGATTCGCGATTACGAAGTCCGCCGAATGCGCCGTTCGGTGTAAGTCTGACTTGTCCTCGTCCGCGAAGGCGCCTAGACTTATTCCGCATGAACGCCAAGGCTCCTACCGACGTCGCCCGCAAGAACGGCGCCCCGCCGCGCGAGAACTGGGCGAACGGGCTGCGCCTTCTGGAACAGGCCGTCCGTGCCGGTCTCAACGATCCCCAGGCGAATTATCTACTCGCGCTGGCTTATAAACATCAAGGCCGGTTCGGCGAGGCCCGGCAGATCCTCGGCAAGATCGCCGAGCCCGACGCCGCCGTTCTCCTGCAGCGCGGGCTGCTCCTCTTCAAGGAAAAAGATTACGTCAAGTCGGCCGAGGATTTTCAGTCGGCCTGGGACAAGGAGCCGACGTCCTACCCCGCGGCTTTCAACGTCTTCCTCTCGCGAATCTACGCCGGGCAGCTCGAGATGTGTCGGGATCTGTTGCCGAAGCTGACGCCGATCGCTCCCCCTGCGGAACAACGGTTTCTCATTCTGCTCCGCGCGTTGCTGGTTCTCATCATCCCGGAAGGCGGCGGCGCCACCACCGAGGCGCTGGAGGCGCCGCTCGTTCTCGGACGCATGTCCAACGAAGAAGAGACGAGACTGCTCGACGTCTTCGCCGGGCTCAATCGCTTCGACGTTTCCTACCAGATGCTCTCGAAACTCGTGCAGGCTCGGCCGCAAAGCGCCCCGGCGTTTGCCGTCTACTTCGGCGCCGTCCTCGTGCAGGCCAAGCAATTCCTCGAGAAAAACCAGTGGGACGAGGCCCGCATCCTGCTCATGCCGCTGCGCCGACGCATCGAACAATACCGCCTGGCCGTCGACGCCTTCTACCTACTGGCACTCTACCAAATGCTCGGCGTTTGTTACTGCATGATTCAGGAATACGAACAAGGGCTGACGTGGTTCCGCCTGGCGAGCGAGATCTGTCAGCGCGAATGGGCGGCTGCCAACGACGAACGCAAGCGCCGATTCTTCAGCCCGCAGGGAGTGCCGCAGTCGGCCTGGATCGAGCAGAACTTCGCCCTCGCCTTCGAATGGATGGGCAAGCAGGAGCAGTCCGACTACCACTGGGGCAGATACGTCGATCTGCTCGAGCAGAATGCACAACACTCAAGGCCCGCCGATCATTTGCCCATTCTCGCCTTCGAGTGTTTGATTCGCCAGGCCGATCTTGCGGTGAAGAAAGAGAACTGGGCGGCGGCGCTGACGTTCCTGCAGCGGGCTCATCGCTTTCGGCCCACCGATTACGAAACCCTCGAACGGCTTTTCAATCTCTACTCCCAACTCCGCCGACCCGACGACGCCCGCAAGATCCTCATCCGCATGCGCGAAGTCCGGCCCAACGATCCCTTCGTCGAACTCTTCGAACTCGACGTCCGCGAGATCCGCTCGCTCCCCGAAATCGACCGCATCCTCGCCGACCTGCGCCGAATCCACCAGAAATACCCGGGCGACACCCGCGTCGAGGAACGGACGCGCACGACGCTCACGAATCTCTTACCCGTCCTCGAACGCTACGCCGACCAGTTCACGGCCCAGGTGAACAAGGTCGTCGACCAGATGCGGCGTCTGCCCAGTTATCAGGTCAACTGGCCCGTGGTCCGCGACGTGATGCGCGATATGGACGAGCAGTTCAACGAACTGCGCGGCGTCGCCCAGCGCATGAGCACCCTCGCCCCGGAAGACGTGCGTCGCGAATTGCATCGCCTGATCCAGCACTGCGACCGTAAAATTGAACAGTGCCGTTCGCTCGGGCGGTAATGAGAGTTCGAATTTCCGAGCCGGAAGCGTGAGCGACGATCTTCGCAAAATCGTCGCTCACGCTTCCGGCTCGGAAAGATGCCAAGATGGAAACGACATGACCGAAGATTCCGCACTTCAGACGTATCTGCTGGGCACGGTCGCGCTGGACGACCTGCTGCGCCTGCAGCGGCGCCTGCACTACGACGTCACGGGCGATCCGACGCAGGCGGCGCTGATCGTCTGCGAGCATCCGCCGATGGTCACCGTGGGCCGACAGGGTTCGCGCAGCCATATGTTCTGGGAGACCGGCGACCTCGAACAGCGCGGCTGGCCGATCCGCTGGGTCAATCGCGGCGGCGGTTGCTGGCTGCATCTGCCGGGCCAACTCGCCCTTTACGCCATCTTGCCCCTGGAGCGCCTCGGGCTCTCCATCGACGGATACTTGCTCCGCTTCGCCGATGCCCTCGCCCGGGTGCTCGGCGATTTCAGCATCCATCAAAAAATCGAGACCAGCGAGCGCGGCGTCACTGTGCATGGCCGCCTGCTCGCGGCGCTGGGCGTCTCGATCCGCGAACACACGACCTACTTCGGCGCCTGCTTCAATCTGCAGCCCGACCTGGAAATGTACCGCTACCTCCGGTGTCATCCCGACGTGAGCGAAACGATGACGTCGCTGGAACGGGAACGCCGCGGCGCCGTGCGTCCCGCCATGGTCCGCGAGCGCCTGATCGAACACTTCAAGGAGGCGTTCGGCTTCGCCCGTCTGTCGCTCTTCTC
Source organism: Gemmatales bacterium (assembly GCA_038217425.1). GTDB lineage: Bacteria > Planctomycetota > Planctomycetia > Gemmatales > Gemmataceae > JAIEPT01. Next base: position 6,064 of record JBBQPM010000243.1, on the reverse strand, counting down.
CGATCACCCGCTGCTGCCGCGTTCCGTGCGCCTGCAGGAAGTCGCCGCCGAGCCGCGACTTTAGCCGTGGCGTGCGGTATGATGCAGGCGTTGGATTCCTTCTCGGGGTTCTCTCCATGATCCTGCGTTTTCTCCCCTTTCTCGCGCTCGCGGCTGCGCCCGTTTTGGCTCAGGAACCGGTGCGGTTCAATCGCGACATCCGGCCGATCCTCTCGGAGAATTGCTTCAGTTGCCACGGGCCCGACAAGGCGAGTCGCAAGGCGGGACTAAGGCTCGACGAACGCGCTGCCGCCGTCGCTCAGGGGGCGATAGTCCCTGGCAAGCCGAACGAGAGCGAGCTTTTGGCACGGGTCCTGTCCGACGATCCGCATCAAACGATGCCGCCCCCCAAGCTCAAGAAGATCCTCACGCCGACTCAGAAGAATCTGCTGCGCCGCTGGATCGCGGAAGGTGCGACCTACGAACGTCACTGGGCGTTTCTGCCGATTCCGAAACAGACCGCTGTCCCGAATGTCAACGGCTGGGGGCGAAACGCGATCGACGCTTTTGTCCTCGATCGACTGCGGCGCGAAAAGCTCGAACCGGCCGAAGAGGCGCCGCGCGACGTCTGGCTGCGGCGCGTCACCTTCGACCTGACTGGACTGCCGCCGACGCTCGAAGAGCTTGACGCGTTCCTCGCCGACGCTTCGCCTCAGGCGCACGAGACCGTTGTCGACCGGTTGCTCAAGTCCCCCGCGTATGCCGAACGGATGGCCAATGATTGGCTCGACGTCGCCCGCTACGCCGACACGTTCGGCTACCAGGCGGATCGTCTCATGCACATGTGGCCCTGGCGCGACTGGGTGCTCCAGGCGTTCCAGAAGAATCTTTCGTACGACAAATTCCTGCTCTGGCAGACCGCGGGCGACCTGCTCCCGGAAGCGACGCGCGAACAGAAACTCGCCACCGCGTTCAATCGCTTGCATCGCCAAACCAACGAAGGGGGCAGCATCGAGGAGGAGTTCCGCGTCGAGATCGTCGCCGACCGGCTGCGGACCAACGGCATGGCCTTCCTCGGCCTGACGTTCGAATGCGCCCGCTGCCACGATCACAAGTTCGATCCGATCTCGACGAAGGATTACTACCGCCTGAGCGCTTTCTTCAACAACATCGACGAGCACGGGCTCTACTCGCACTTCACCGAGACGGCGCCCACGCCGAACTTGCTGCTGTACCAGGGGGACCAGGAAGCGCAGCACCACGCCCTGCTCGGCAAGATTCGGGCCACGGAGAAAGAACTGCGCGATTACCGGGCCGAACGTCTTGTGTTGCTCTCCGTATTCAAAATCGAGGACGCGTCGCCGACGCCGGCCGCGACCTTTTCGTTCGAAGGCGCCATGCCGACCGGAGACGTGAAACTCGTCCCCGGCAAGGTCGGCTCCGGCCTCGCGTTCGGCGGCGACGATGCGTTCCCCCTCGCCGGCGCCGGCGAGTTCGACCGCACCACCCCCTTCTCCATGGGCCTTTGGCTCAAGCCCGCGCAGCATTTGCCGCGCATGGTCGTGCTGCATCGCTCGCGCGCGGCCGAGGACTCCGCCTTTCGCGGCTACTCGCTCGTGCTCGACGACGGTCACGCCGTCGTTTCCCTGGTTCACTTTTGGCCCGGCAACGCGCTTCAGGTTCGCTCCAGGGCGAAGATCCCGGTGAAGGCGTGGTCGCACGTCGCGTTCACGTACGACGGTTCGAGCAAGGCGAGCGGGCTCGCGCTCTACATTGACGGCAAGCGCGCGGACGCGGAAGTCGTGCGCGATCGGCTGACGCGCGACATCGTCCACCGCGCCGAATGGGGGGATGCCGACGCCAAGAACATCAAGCTTGCGCTCGGCGCCCGCTTCCGCGACGTCGGTTTCCGCCAGGGAGCCGTCGATGAACTGAACATCTTCGCCCGGGAACTGTCGGCCCTGGAAATCGCCCTGGTCGCCGGCGCCAAGGTCGACGGTCTCAAACAACTCCTGCATGCGGTTCATCACGACAAACGCATCCTCGAACTGCGCGGCATGCTGCAAACGCTGCGGACCGAGGAGAATCAACTCGTCGGCAAGGTGAAGCAAGTGATGGTGATGCAGGAGATGCCGACGCGCCGCGCCACGCATGTCCTCTACCGCGGCGCCTACGACGCCCCGCGCGAAGCGGTCGAGCCCGGCACGCCCGCCGAGATTTTTCCCTTCTCCGCAGACTATCCCGGCGATCGGCTCGGCTTCGCTCGTTGGCTGCTCGACGACCAGAACCCGCTCACCGCGCGCGTGGCTGTCAACCGCGTCTGGCAGATGTACTTCCACCGCGGCCTGGCAGCGACCGCGGAGGATTTCGGCAGCCAGGGTTCGCCCCCCAGCCATCCGGAACTGCTCGATTGGCTGGCGCGCCGCTTCATCGACTCGGGCTGGGATCTACACGATTTGCACCGGACGATCGCCCTCTCCGCGACGTATCGCCAATCGAGCGCGAAGCCGCTGCCGCGCGACCCGGAGAATGCGTTGCTCGCGCGCGGCCCGCGCGGCCGGCACTCGGCCGAGATGATCCGCGACAACGCCCTGGCGATCAGCGGTCTCTTGGTTCGCAAGGTCGGCGGCCCCAGCGTGTATCCGTATCAGCCGGCCGGCATCTGGGAGGAATCGGGCACGCACCAGAGCTACCCGCAGGGCAAGGGGGAATCGCTGTATCGCCGAAGCCTGTACACATTCTGGCGGCGGACGTCGCCGCCGCCGTCGATGACGACGTTCGACGCTCCGTCGCGCGAATTATGTTTGGCGCGCCGCGAACGGACGGCGACGCCGTTGCAGTCGCTGGTGCTGCTGAACGACCCGCAATACGTCGAGGCGGCCCGCGTCCTGGCGGAGAAATTGTGCGCGGAACCCGATCTGGCTTCCCGTATCGCGAAGGCATTCCGCCTGGCCACGAGTCGGACGCCGAACTCGAAGGAGTTGGCGGTGCTCACGCGGTTGTACGCGGAGCAGAAGGCGCGTTTCGATGCCCGGCCGAAGGAAGCGGAGGCGTTCCTGAAAGTCGGCGATTGGCCCCGCGATCGTAAGTTGGTTGCGTCGGAACACGCGGCCCTGACGGTCGTGGTGCAGGCGCTGATGAACCTCGACGAGTGCGTGTCGAAGCGTTAAGGGAACGAGCCACAGAGAGCAGAGAGGACACGGAGAAAGGCAAAGCCTGCTGAGAACTCGACGCAAGGCCGTTTTCTTCCTCGGTGTCCTCTGTGGCTCGACTTTCTTTACCCCGGGCCGTACTCGAGAAGCTGGCAATCGATGGGCCCGTTGAACAGATCCCAGCGGCGTCTGGGCTTCCTGCCGATCGCCCGAGCGAGGCTGCCGTTGCCGGTGAAGACCGCGAGCCGCCAACCCGGCGCCCGCTGCAGCAGGTCGCCGATGCTGCGATACAGGTCGACCAGATCCGCCTCCTCGCCAAGACGTTCGCCGTACGGCGGATTGCATACGATTAGCCCCGTAGGCCCGGGCGGCGGCGTGAACTCTTTCAAATCGCGCAGTGCGAATCGCAGGAGATGGCCGATGCCCGCGGCCTTGCTGTTGGTTCGGCAAAACTCGATCGCGTCGTGACGAATGTCCGAACCGAGAATCGGATGCGGCAACGTCGGCAGCGTCGCCTTCCGCGCCCGATCGCGTAGCCGGGTCCACAGGGCGATGTCGTAATCCATCCAGCCCATGAAACCGAAACGCTTCCGCGTCAATCCCGGCGGACGATTCAGCGCCAGCCAGGCGCCCTCGATGCAGAACGTCCCCGAACCGCACATCGGATCGACGAGCGGCTCTTGCCCGCGCCAGCCCAGATGCAGCAGCAGCCCCGTCGCCAGCGCCTCGTTGATCGGCGCCCGCGTCAAGATCGGCCGATAGCCGCGCTTGTGCAGCGATTCGCCGGAGCTGTCGAGACTGAGCACCATGTGGTTCTGAGCCAGGTGCAGGTTGAGCCCGACCATCGGCTTCTCGCGGTCGACGTTCGGACGCCGACCGACGCGCTGGCGAAACCGATCGCAGACGGCGTCCTTGACGCGCAGGGCGGCGAAGTGCGAATGCGTCAGACACGAATCGCGCACATTCGCATCGACGGCCAGCGTGTGGTCGACCGTCAAAAACTGGTCCCAGTCGAATTCGTGGACGCGCAGGTACAGATCGTCGGGCGTCTCGATGGGCCCCTCGAGGATCGGCTGCAACACGCGGACCGCCGTGCGGAGATAAAGATTCGCCCGATAGAGCAGCGCGAGATCGCCGGCAAAAGCGACGCCGCCTCGGCCCGGCTCGATCGCCTCGGCGTCGAGCCGAGCGAGTTCGTCCGCGAGCACCGGTTCGAGCCCGCGGGCACAGGTCGCAAAGTATTTGGGCATGGTCCGGTCCAATTTGAGGAAACGTCGGTCCTTATCGTTTTACGCGTTTTGCATGCGTCGTCGGCGGCGGCACGCGTCAAACTTCCTTGCACCCGCCCGGCACTTCGCATAAAGAAAGAACATCCCCTTCAGGTAACGGAGTTCGCCATGAAACCTCTCTGCGTTCTGCTCCTGTGCATCGTGCCGCTCGCGCTGCGGGCCCAGGATATCCCGCTTTCCAAGATCGTGGTTGAGAAGGAAGACTGGAAGGAAGTCGCGGGGAATCTCGAGAACATCACGTTTCTCGACGCCCATCGGGAAGGAGACTTGCACATCTATCGCCGATTTCTCATGAATGGGATCAACGCGAAAGGGGAAGTCTACGAGATCCCGCCGCCGCCGGGCCAGCCGCGGAAGATGGAACGCGGCAGCGTGGGCTCGCGCGCGGGACGGATTTATGCGATCGCCGGGAACGAGGTACTGGCTCACGGGGAAAGCTCGGCCCAGAAGCTGCAACTACGCGGGTTGACGAATCCGCAAACGCTCGCCCTCTGGCCCGATCACGGCCATCTGGTCATCGGCGAAAGCGATGGCGCGTATCTATGGGCCGTCCGCATCGAGAAAGACGGCAGCTTCGGCCCCGGCGATCGTTACTACTCGCTGCGGACCGTCCCCGGCGAGAAGCTCCCCGTGACCGGTATCGTGATGGACGCCGGGTATCTGCTCTACGCCTGCACGCCGCTGGGCATCCAGGTCTTCGATCCGACGGGCCGACTCAGCGCGGTGCTGCGAGCGCCGAGCAAGGAGCCGATGATCTCCCTCGCCATCGGCGGGCCGACGGCCGACACCCTCTTCGTCGCCGCCGGGAACAAGATTTACGCACGCAAGATCCAGGGCAAGGCAGCCTACACGCTCCAGGGCAAGTGAGGTGACCGTGGAACCGTTTCGTCTCACGCGCCGCGTCGATTTCTGCGATACCGACATGGCCGGCATCATGCACTTCAGCAACTTCTTCCGCTTCATGGAGGCGGCGGAGGTCGCCTTTCTGCGCACGCGCGGTCTCGGCGTGCAGATGCTCGATTGGCCGGACGGGCCCATCGCGTTTCCACGCGTCTCCGCCACCTGCGATTATCTGAAGCCGGCGCGCTTCGAAGAACTCATCGATATCGACGTGCGTTTGGAGCGGCTCGGATCCAAGTCGGTGACGTACGCGTTCGAGTTTTCGCGCGCCGGCGACGTCATCGCCCGCGGCAAGGTCACGTCGGTCTGTTGCCGGGTCGCCGGACACGAGTTGCGCGGCATCGAGGTGCCGGAAGAGTATCGCCGGCGCTTGCAAGGGATTTGAGCCCGCAGCGCAAGCAAGGTATGACGGCTGCCTTGCTTGCGCTGCGGGCTCACAATGCGTTAATCCACGAACGGGTCGGCGCCCAGATCCTTGAGGACCTCCTGCCGATTCTTCTCGTACATCATGAGGTCGAGCCGCTGACGGAAGTGACGCTTCTCGTAACGGTACTGCGCCTTGTCGAAGTCGGGTTGATACTTCTGCCAGTTGCGCTTGCCGCCGGCTTTGCCGAGCTTTTCGAGATACTCCTGATAATCGGGCCCCAAGCCCTCCAGGAGTTGGTCCTCCAGCGACAAGAAGAACTGGGCGCTCCCCGGATCGCCTTGCCGCGCCGATCGGCCGATCAGCTGCCGATCGATGCG
>JBBQPM010000242.1:0-8894 GCA_038217425.1 Gemmatales bacterium | reverse complement strand
GGGGTGAGGGGGAAATGGCTCAACTCAATAGCACGGCTATTCCCCCTCACCCCCAACCCCTCTCCCGGAGGGAGAGGGGAGTAAATTCTTCCTCGTATAACTTCCCCGCGTGTTGCGGAGAAGTCCAGAAGTAAGACGCTAAACTGGTTTCATGGCCGAACTCGAGCTGCCCCCGAGACCAAAAGACGCTCGCTACCAGGCGCTCGACGCCTGGCGCGGGCTCGCCTGCCTCTTGCTCGTCGTCTATCACACGACCTTCTACGTTCAGTCGGACTTCAACCTGAACGACCGCGAAACCTGGACCCTCCTCGGCGTCATTCACAAACTGCTGACGTGGTCCTTCGTCGGCGTGCCGCTCTTCTTCGTCATCAGCGGCTACTGCATCGCGGCAAGCGTCGATGGGCTGCGCCGTCGGCCGCACTGGCTCTCGTCGTACCTCACACGCCGCATCCGCCGAATCTATCCCCCCTACTGGATCGCCCTCGTTTTGGCCGTGCTCTTCGCGACGCTGGCGCTGCAGCATGAGACGCTCGCCCGGCACTGCGAACAGTTGCCGCGCTGGCGGGATCTGACGTGGACGCAGTGGCTCGGCAACTTCGCCGCGATCCAGACCTGGCAGCAGCACGTCGCCGATAAACATCACTATCTCATGGAAAACACCTGGACGCTCAGTTACGAGGAGCAGTTCTACCTGACGACGGCGCTGATCCTGCTCGCGAGCCGGCGTAAGTTCTTCGTCGGCGCCCTGGTCGTGTCGCTCGCCGTCCTGGTGACAAGGCATGTCACGCGCACGGCGGACCGCACCGTCGAGGGCTTTTTCCTCGACGGCCATTGGCTGACGTTCGCCGCTGGCGTGCTCGTCTACTACGCCTGCAACTACGGCGGAGCGCTGTGGCTCGCGGGCCTGCTCCTGGCGGGGATGGTCTACGCCTGGGCGGACCGGCGCGGGCTCTCGTCGCCGTTCGATCGACGTCTCGACGAGTACGTGTTCATGGCCGGTGCGTTCGCGCTGATTCTCATCCCGCTCAAACGCTGGGATGCCTCGATGAGCCAGTGGAGCGTCGTGCGCGTGCTGAAGTGGTTCGGAGATCGTTCGTACAGCATTTATCTGGTGCATTATCCGCTGGTGACGTCCTTGTCGTGCGTCTTGCATCACGACGCCGGCTGGACGTCTCTGGAAGCCTGGCTCCTGGGCGTGCTGCCGCTGTGTTTCCTGGCGATGCTGCCCGCGGCGCTGGCGTTCTATCACGGCGTGGAAAGGCACTTTCTCAACCCACCCAACCCATTGGTCGCCCGCAAGCCCGGCGGGTGAGATCCTGCGAAGCTCACCCGCCGGGCTTGTCGGCGACGACGCGCGCCGGCCCCGGAGGCGCGATCGTCGAGTCAGCGGCCTCGCTGGCTCGCTCCGCAAAGGCAAGCGAGGCCGCTTGCCCTACGAAATCCATGGCCGCACTACTCGCCCACCTTTTCCATGTTCAGTCGGCCGTCCGGAAGCCATTTCACCTTGAACGTTCCCCCCGCCTTCAGGAACTCCATCATCTGCTGATGCTCGGCCAAAATCTGCGCCCCCTTCTCCATCGGGGCGATGTGAATCTGCTGCGTCTGCGGGTTGCGCGTCACCTGGTACAATCCCGACTCCTGCACCATGCGGGCGAGCGCCTCCATCTGCCCCAGCGTCTGCAGCCGGCTCAGGTAGACGTCGGGATGCACGATCGACAGCGGCCGGGACACTTCCTTCTCGAGGCGCAGTTTCTCATTGCCCGCAAGCGCCTTTTCGCTGACGAAGAACAATATGTTCTGCCGAAGCCACCAGAGGATCTCGCGGTCGTACCAGATTTTGGGGCGAATGCAGTCGACGACGTGGTAGCCGTACTTGGCGAAGAGGGGCGCCCAGTAATCGGGGAACTGTTCGTTGACGTGGTGAGCCCCCCCCTGATGCGGAATGGCGGCCGAGAACAGGACGACGTCGGCATGGCTGACAAGCGACTGCACGAGACTGGGCGCCGCCGCGGGCGAGAGGTGTTCGCCGATCTCCAGGCAGAGCGCCAGATCGAAGCGCCGACCCAGCGCGATCGGTTTCTCCAGGTCGAGGATCTTGACGAGCTTTTGATCGATGGCGATGGTCTTGGGATCGGCCCAGGGGCCCTCGACGCCGAAGATGTCGGCGATGCCGAGCGACTGCGCGGCGCTGAGCCAGGTGCCCAGCCCGCAGCCGACGTCGAGGATCGACTTGGGCTGCAGGTACTGACGCACGAGCCCGAGGATGTGCAAGGCGGAATGGCGATTGTTCTGTTCCTGCTGGCTCAGTTGGCCGCCGTGCAGATCCTGGTAAATTTTCTGACGGGGATCGTTCATAGGAGATGTCTCTTGAGGGGTAGAGAAAGCCCAGGGATGGCTATCCCTGGGGCATGTCCAGGGATAGCCATCCCTGGGCTTTCGTGGATTATTCCTTCAACTCGATGCGGGCGATCGCGTAAACCAGGAAACTCGGCACCGTGAACGTCACGCGGCCGTCGCTCACCACGTATTTGACGTCGATGAGATCAGGCGCCTCGGGCGAGGCGATTTTGACGCTCTGCACCTTGGCGTCTTTGGGGAGCACGAACTGCACGCCGACCTTTTCGACGGCGATCGGTTTCTCGTCCTTGGCGCCCGTGCCGGCCTTGCGTTTCTGGTCCGGCTCGTCGCGGTTGTAGTTGACGAAGTGCAACACCACGTCCCCGCCGGCCGCCGACTTGCTCGCGCTCACGCGCACTGTCTTGGGGGCGTCGAACGTGCTCAGCCCCTTGGGGACGTAAACCTTCGACACTTCCTGCACCGAACGGTAACTCGCCCGCTGGGCCCTGGTGACGTAGTCGTCGGGGATGACGTCGAAGAGGACGTGCTCGTCGAGCAGACGCGTCCCTTCCTTCTTGAACGCATCGACCGGTTCGACGTTGCCGGCATGAACGGCCTGGCGCGGATAAAGGAGCAGCATCTCGGCGTAGGGCAGGTTGGCTTTGAAGAGGGCGTCGTGCTTGGCGAGAAAGCTGTAGTACTCGACGAACACGGCTCGGCTTTCGGGATTCTTGTGGTTGGCGTAGAAACCCATGGCCGCGCCGCCGTTGGCCGCCATCTCGGCGATGGCGACGCGGATACGGGTTTGTTCGTATTTGCCGAGCGTGAACGGCTTGTCCTCGAACGTGCCGCGGATGTAGCGGGCCTGCAGCGTTCCTTCGCCCAGGATTCCCTCGGCAAGATCCGTGAAGAACGCGGCCGCTCCCGTGCTGTACCAGAGATAATCTTCGTCCCGGCCCCAAAGATCCGCGGGAACCAGGCTGCGCTCGTCGCCGCTGATCTGGCTAAAATTACTTATGTGGTTCCACTGCGCCAACAGAAGGTCGGGCTTCAAGGAGCGGGCGTAGTTGACGAAGACGTCTTCGAAGGCGAGCTTGGCGGAGATCTGCGACCAGCGTAGCATTTCGAGCCGTAGCGGCGTGGTCTCCGCGGGTTTGTGCCAGCCGACGATCTCGGTGAACTTGTGCGTCTTGAGGTCGGCAATCTCGAACTTCTTGGCGAGGTCGGCCGGGGTGTGGCGCTCGGCGAGGTAGCCGCGGAAGCCGGCCTGGCAATGTTCGCACAGGCAGTTGTGCCGGTAGAAGTAGTTGGCGATGTAGCCGTCGACGCCGCGCTCGAGCCCGCGTTTGGCCCAGGCTTTGAGGACGGTGCGCCAGTGGGGGTTGTTGAGGCAGGCGGTGAATTCGCGCATGCCGCCGATGCTGTAGGCCTTGGACGACATCGGCGTGCCGTCGGCGTTGCGGGCCAGGAGCATCATCGGGTCGGCGACGGGGCGAGGCCCGAGTTCCTTTTCGTCCCACAGTTCGGTGTAATACTTGAAGAAGCCGCCGATCCCCTTGGGGCTGTCCGCCGGTTCGCCGACGAGGAACGTGACGTTGAAATGCCCGACGACCTTGGCGCCTCGCTTGTGGATCTCGGCATTGCGTTCTTTGAACCAGGAGCCGCACTCGGCCAAACCCTGCACGGGGAAGTGCGCGGGATATCCCTTGTACTGCGGCGTGTGGGCGAGGCTGTAGAAGTGCCCGCCGTAAAAGCCGATCTGGCAGACTTGCGGCTTCGCTTCGTCGACGAAGGCGAGATAATCGTCGTCGCCGTACTGCGCCCAGTGCGCGATCATGCGGTTGAAGTGGTAGCGGTGCCTGAGCTGGCGATCGATCGCGGAGTACGCCTTGAGGCGAATGTCGGGCGGGAAGTCATGCCCGGCGTTGGGATAGACGGCTTCGAGTTTGCCGAGGGCGTCGTAGAGTTGATAGACCGGGGCGGCGGCGTTCACGCAGTCCTTGACGCCGGCGACCTCGAAATTCGAATCGCTGCGCGGGGCGTTGATGAACACCGCGCGCGGCGCCAGCGAACCGAGAATTTCGGTGAAATCGAACGGCAGCTTGTCCGCCTTCTTGCCGAAGTCGCTGGCGATCTTGGGCATGTAGCCCTTGTGGCTCCAACCGGTGAGATCGCCGCCCCGGTATTTCGGAAAGGCGTTGAACCCGCAACTGCTGACGACGATCTTGAGCCGCGGTTCGAACGCGGCGACGAAGAGGGCGTTGTGCCCGCCCAGCGAATGGCCGATGACGCCGAGGTTTTGCCCGTCGACTTCGGGGAGCGATTGCAGAAGATCGACGGCGCAGCGATGGTTCCAGATGCCTTTCATGGTGGTGCTGTCGTAGCCGGCGGCGTAGGCGTCGACTTTGTAGGAGCCGAAGTTCGGATAGTCGGGCGCGAGCGCGACGTAGCCGCGCTGGGCGAGTTCCAGGGCGTAGTGTAAGTTCTTGAGACCGCCGACGCCGGCGGGTTCGCCGCTGCCGATCTTGGTCGTCTGGTGCAGACAGAGCATGCCGGGCGCCTTCCCCTTGAGATCGCGCGGCATCAGCAGGTAACCGGTGACGCGGTCTCCCTTGGCGACGGCGAACGAGATCTTCTTGCGCACGACCTTGTCGAGAATTTCCTCCCCCTCGATTTTGAGATCGAGCGCCACCTTTGCCGCGGTCGGGTAGGCGCCCATGACGATTTGCATGTTGGCGAGGATGTGATCCTTGCGTCGCTGCCAGCCGGCGAGATCGTCGATGATTTGCTTTTTGTCCTTGGCGTCGAGCCAGACGAGAAGGTCGCTCTTGTCGCGATAGAACGGAGTCTGGGCCAGGCCGTTGGCGCAGAAGACGAGCAGGAGCGTGGCGGAGAGGAGGTGGGATTTCATAGAAGCGCGGGGGGTGAAATAAAAGTCACCCCAGGAAACCGCGGGGGCTGCCTGGGGCGTGAACGATTCACACAGGGCGATTATCGCCGGGGGGCCGAGGGGTGTCAATCGTTCGCCGATTATTTCGGCCGCGTGGACGCCAAGAAAAGACAAGCTACAGAGAATCGAAGAACCTGCACGCATCCGCTGATACTTTCCGAGCCGAAAGCGTGAGCGACGCTTTTTGCGAAGATCGTCGCTCACGCTTCCGGCTCGGAAATGCACCTCAGTTGCCCGGAGGAACGTCGGTGACGAACCCGCCCGGCGCCTGCTGTTGGACCGGAACGAGCGGGGCGTTGACCTGGACGACGCGGAGGTCGGCGGGGTTGTTGGTGAGCCAGGTGAAGCCGGCCGCGGGCACCCACATGTCGGGGCGATTGTCGGCGAAGACGTTGGGGTGCTGGGAGTGGCGTTTGCCGGGCGCCCAGTAGACGCGGAGATCGCCGTCGATGTTGTTGACCCAGTTATACCCGGGAGCGGGGATCCACTTGCCTTCTTGGGCGGCGGCCATGGTGTTGAAGTAGAGGGGGTGTCGGCTGCCGGGACTCCAGATCGTGCGGTGGTCGGTCGTGTCGGCGCTGAGCCAGATGTACCCAGGGGCGGGCTTGTAGTTGCCGTCGGGCTGGAGGACCGCGTTTTGGGCCTGGGCCAGCGAGCTTCCCAACACGCACAGGGTCAGAGCGAGCAGCGAACGAGTGAAAGTCGTCATGGTGAATCTCCAGTAAAAGGGTTGGTATCCACCAAGACAAACGGCTTCCGAGCGAAAGAGCGGACAATTTTCTCGAAAGAATTTTTTCAGGCAGGTGGAAGGCGCGGGGACAATCCTACGACGCTTATCGGCCACGTTGGTTTTCCGCCCTCCGCAGCTATAATGAAGGATTCGCTGGATTGCCACTAGCCTGGAGAGACGACTATGCCCGGGATGACGATGACCGAAAAGATTCTCGCCCGCCACGCCGGCCGAGATGCCGTACAACCCGACGATAGCGTGTGGATCAATACTGACATCCTCATGACGCACGACGTCTGCGGCCCCGGCACCATCGGCATCTTCAAGAAAGAATTCGGCAAAGACGCCAAGGTCTGGGATCGCGACAAGGTCGTCATCATCCCCGACCATTACATCTTCACCAAAGACGCGATGGCCAACCGCAACGTCGACGTGCTCCGCGACTTCGTCAAGGAACAGAATCTGCCCCATTTCTACGACGTCGGCACGGATCGGTACAAGGGCGTATGCCACATCGCGCTCCCCGAAGAAGGCCACACCCGTCCCGGCGAAGTCCTCTTCGGCACCGATAGCCACACGTGCACCGCGGGCGCCTTCGGCGAGTTCGCCACCGGCATCGGCAACACCGACGCCGGCTTCGTCATGGGCACCGGCAAGCTCTGGGTCAAAGTCCCGCCCACCATGCGCTTCGTCTTTCACGGCGAACTGCCGCCGTACCTGATGGCGAAGGACCTCATCCTCGCGGTCATCGGCGATATCGGCTGCGACGGCGCCACTTATCGAGCCATGGAATTCGACGGCGACGGCGTCTTCGCCCTGGGCATCGAAGAACGCATGACCCTCTGCAACATGGTCATCGAGGCCGGCGGCAAGAACGGCGTCATCGCCCCCGACAAGATCACGCTCGATTACGTCAACCAACGCAACAAACGCAATCTCCCCTACGAAGTCGTCAAGACCGACGCCGACGCCCAGTTTTGCTTCGAGAAGGTCTACGACGTCAGCAAACTCGAACCGGTGATCGCCAAACCGCACAGCCCCGACAACCGGGCCTACGTTTCCGAAGTCAAGGGAACGCAACTCGACCGCGCCTACATCGGCTCGTGCACAGGCGGCAAGATGACCGACTTCCGCGCCGCGGCCGGCATCCTGCGCGGCAAGAGCGTCAAGATCGACACGTTCGTCGTCCCCGCGACCAGCGAGATTGCCAGGGGCCTCAAAACCGAGAAAATCCACGGCAAGACGCTCGAGGAGATCTTCCTGGGCGCCGGCGCCAAGATCGGCGAACCCTCCTGTGCCGCGTGCCTGGGCGGCCCCAGCGACACGTTCGGCCGACTCAACACGCCCATCAGTTGCATCAGCACCACGAACCGCAACTTCCCCGGCCGCATGGGCCACAAGGAGGCGAAGGTCTTCCTGGCCAGCCCGCTAACCGTGGCGGCGAGCGCCCTCAAAGGAACGATCGCCGACCCGCGCGATTGGTTGCAATGATTCGCCGACCGGCGCTACCAGGCTCTGTGCCCAAACGCTGACGGCGGACTTTGCCGATCCCTTGGAAAAGAAAAGGGGTCGGGTTTGCCCGTCCCCTTTTTGGCTGTCGATCACGAGGGGCATTGTACGGACGTTTTGGGAGCCCGCTGCGCAAGCAAGGTCGGGTCAACCCCCGCTTGCGCAGCGGCTCAACCCCATTTGACGAAAATTCTCGCGAACAACGCTTGACAGGTCATGTGCCCAAAGGATAATATACATATATACACACCCCGTCGCCGTCGGAGATTCGCCATGATCGCCTGCCCTCCGGTTTCGTCGCCCGCCGAGTTCCGTGCCGCGTTCGCTTCCGTCGTCAGCCTCGAGGATTTGCAGGCCTTGGCCCGCGTTCTCCTGAAGCGGGCGCTCGAAGGCAATCTGACCGCCGCCAAGATGGTGCTGACGTACGTGATGGGCAAACCGAACGCCAAGCCCGAGGCGCCTGCCCCGACCCCCGCGCCGGCGCCCGCCGAGGTTCCAACCGCTCCGCAACGAAAGGAACCCGTTCCGCCCAGCCCGTCGCCGCGCCCGGCGAGCGCGGCCGCCGATTCCGCGCGGAAGCCAATGCCCCAACCGAAGTCGCCAGGGAACAGCTCCGAACCGCGCATCGCCCCCGCTGGCCCATCGTATACGCCTGACCCAGCGATCGATCGGACCTCCCCACGGCTTCCGGCGCCGGCATAGCGGAAAATACGATCTTCCTTGACGGCGTTTTCCGGTCGCGATTAGAATCTACGAATCATTCGCCCAGGTTCCCCATGAACCCCTCGACCGCGAAGCCCAGACTGCTCGACCAGGTTCGCGATGCCTGCCGCGACCGGCATTACAGCCTGCGCACCGAGGACGCCTACGCCGACGGGCCCGCGGCTTCGGCGCCGTCCATATGCCGACCGCTCTGGATCGCAAGCTTCCGGGCGCCGACAAAGAATGGAAATGGCAATACGTCTTCCCTTCAGCGGTGTTGTCGATCGACCCGCGTTCGGGAATCAAGCGTCGCCATCACGCGCATGAAGACGCCGTCGGCCGAGACATCTCGGCAGCCGTCAAGCGTTGCGGCATTCAGAAGCGAGCGACGAGTCACAGTTTTCGTCACAGCTTCGCTACGCATGTGCTGGAAGCCGGGTATGATAAAAGGACTATCCAGGAATTACTCGGCCACACGGACGTGAGTACGACGATGATCTACACCCACGTCCCTTTGTTTTTTAATCTAACCTGACCCAATCCTGTTCGGCACGCTATTTGCGCCATTGAAATATAAATGTACAGTATTGCGCTCCCGACGACAATCGCGCATCTTATTGTTCATGGAGCCGGTTACCCCCACCCCTGAACCCAAGATCCGCGAAA
>JBBQPM010000241.1:0-8903 GCA_038217425.1 Gemmatales bacterium | reverse complement strand
AGTTGAGCCATTTTCCCCTCACCCCCAACCCCTCTCCCGGAGGGAGAGGGGAGTAAATGCTTCCTGTATTTGAAGTTACTGCAACGCCTTGCTGGTTTCTGGCGCTGTAGTGCTAGGAGTTACAAATGCCTAGTGCGCTGTTCCTGTCTATTATTCTGGTCATTTCCAATTCGCAAGATGACGAATTAGCCAAATTGCAGGGGACGTGGATTGCCGAGCATATAGAAGAGCATGGGAAAAAAACTGAGGCGGAACCTATTCGGTTTAAGATCGAAGGCGACGCTGTCAAGGTCTACGAGAATGCAAAGCTCTTGATGCGGAGAAAGATCGGCTTGTCGATAAAAAATATGCGAAATATGGTTGATCTAATAGACCTAAATCGCCCTGAAAAGAAAATGATGGCGATATACAAACTTGAAGAAGATTACTTGGTATTTTGTGTGGCCGGGGATTTCGGCGACACCAGTGATAATAGAGAAAGGCCCGTTGGTTTTCAAACAACAGGAACAGGACATTTTGTGCTGTATTTGAAGAAAAAGGATAAAAAAAGTAGTAAGAAATAGCAGACGCTGATCGCAGATGAGTTGCCTGCTGACGAGGCCGAGGACAACCAGGGCGTGGACCGCTTGATGGAAACGATCCTTGTGCCCTTGATTGACGTACTCCTGCGCCAGCGATTCAAACTCCTGCGGCGCTGATCGACGCAGGCGTCCTTGACCCACCAGCGCCAAAGGGTTTTGACGGTAACCTCGGCGGCGTCGACGGCGTGCCCGCCGATCCGCGCTACGCGACGTCCAGCGTCCTACGGACAACCTTGCTTGGCGCGCACACTTCAGCCGCTTACAATGAGGCTGTCTCCTGCCAATCTCTCCCAGGTTCACCCGATCGCACCTATGGCTGCCGACGCTTCCAGTATTGCCGATCTCGCCGTGCGCGTCGGCCTGCTTCAGTTCGATCAGGTCCAAGAGGCCTGGGAGGAGTTGGAGAGCAAGGCCGGCCCCTGGGAAGACTTCGTTCGCGTCATGCAGCGCAAAGGCTACCTCACGCCCTTTCAGTCGCAGAAACTCGTCAAGGGCGATACCGACGGCTACTTTCTCGGCGGCTATCGACTCCTGTACATGATCGCCGCGGGAAGCTTCGGCCGAGTCTTCCGCGCCGACGACCCCTCCAGCGGACGCATCGTCGCCATCAAGGTGCTGCGGCGCAAGTGGAGCCAGGATAAACACAAGATCGACCTCTTCCTGCGCGAAGGCAAGGTCGGCATGAATCTCCATCATCCCAACATCGTCGAGATTCTCGCCGTCAGCCAGGACCGCGCCACGAGCCAGTACTATCTCGTCATGGAATTCGTCGAGGGGGGCACGCTCAAAGATTTCCTGGCGATTCGCAAAAAGCTCGAGCCGATCGAAGCCATCAAGATTCTGGAAGACACGACGGCGGGGCTGGCATACGCATTTTCCCAGGGGCTCACCCATCGCGACATGAAGCTCTCCAACGTGCTCATCTCCAGCGGCGGGACGGCGAAGCTCGTCGATTTCGGCCTGGCGGAAATCTCCGATTTCAAGGCGTCCGCCAGCGACAAGGAAGTCGAAGTCGCACGCTCGGTCGATTATGCCGGGCTCGAAAAAGCCACCGGCGTGCCGCACGGCGATACGCGTAGCGACCTCTTCTTCCTGGGCTGCGTCGGCTATCAGCTCCTCACGGGCCGATCGCCGATCGACATGGCCAAGGAAGCTCGGCTGCGCATGGATCCGCGCCGCTTCTCGAACATCGAGCCGATGAAACCGGACGAGATCGTCGCGCCCGGCAGCGTCTTTCGACTCATCGAGAACATGATGAGCCTGGAGCCGAACCATCGCTACCAGACGCCCAGCCAATTGCTCGATGCCGTGCGTAAGACGCGTCACGAGCTGGAAGGCAAGGGACAGAAATCGACGGAACCGAAGGCGGTCTTCATCGCCGAGCGCGATGAGAGTCTGCAGAACGCGTTGCGGGAGAAGCTGAAGGAGAAGGGCTTCCGGGTGTTCATCGCGGGAGATCCGCAGCGGGCGCTGGACCGGTTTCGGCAGCAGCCGTTCGACGTACTGGTGGTCGATGCGGGGACCACGGGCGAGGAAGGACTGCTGATCTTCGGCCGCATCATGGCCGACGCCGCCCGGCAAAAATTGACGCTGGGCGGCATTCTGCTCCTCAACGCGGACCAGTCCGAGTGGGCGAAAAAAGTCGAGCCTCGCTCCAAGCAAACCATCCTCGTGCAGCCGATCAAGTTCAAGCAACTTCTGAACGCCATTCGTTCGATGAGCGGGTGAATCCCACGGAGTTTCCCATGCGCTACCTCACACTGCTCGTATGTCTCATCCTCCCGGGCGCTGGCTGGTCTCAGCAAGGGTCCAAGGATCTCTTGATCGTCTTCAAGGACGGCTTTCACTTCAAGGCCAAGGTTCTTCAGGACAAAATTTTCATCGTCGATCCCGCCTCGGGACGGATGATCGAGATCGCGGCCTGGAAAGGGTTCCTTTATCTGGAAGACTTCTATCGCAGGATCTACTTCTCGCCCTCGGAGATTGCCAAGCCGATCGTCCTCAAGCAGGGCGAGTTGAGCATTCCGGACATGTTTTACATGGTGCGTAACGGTTTCGGCACGCGCACCATTCGCATCTTGCCGGGATACTACTTCGACGGGGCGCCAAGCGATTGGGATAAGAACTGGGAGCGCGTCTTCAAGATGGTGAGCAACACCGGCGGGCGGATCCCGCTGCTGCAGCGGATTGTTTATCTCGACCCGATTTGCGCGAAGGTCGAAGCGCGCGAGTACAACTGGGATTCAATGTACTCGACGAAAGAGTTCAGCGCCGCCGAGCTGCGCGACATGACGCGCAACTACCTGAACACGAAGAAAGATTACAAGGATCTCGCGAATCACCAACGGCGTTTTTTCCTCGCCAAATTCCTCGTGCAGTGCGGCCATTTGGCCGAGGCAGAGGAGGAGATGGAGGCGCTCTTGCTGGAATCGCCGGGCCAAAAGAAGCAGTACGAATCGTTCGCGGAAAAGATTCAGGAGGCCAAGGCGAAGGTACAGGCCGAGGATCTCGAACGCATGTTCAAGGTCGGTCAGATGCAACTCGCGCAGCGTCGCGCGGAGCCGTTCTTCAATGCAAACCTCCTGCGCTTCGTGTCGCTAAAGCTGCAGACCGAGCTTCAAGACTGGCGCATCAAGGCCGAAGAGGCGGAGAGCAAGATCAAGGCCGCACGTCAGAGCTGCGACGATCTTCTTAAATACCTTCCCGCAAACAAAAATTGGCAGCCGATCCTGAAGGCGATTTCCGACGAAATCGATCACGAGACCGTCGATCGACTTGAAACGTTCGTCGGCTTCGCGCGTAGTCATCTGTTGGCCAAGGACGAAGGCAAGGCGTCCGACCAGACGACGGAGCAAATCGCCAGTCTTGCCGTCTCCGGTTTTCTGCTGGGCAACGGCTCCGCCGAACCCGACCCCGCCGTCGCGCTGAAACTTTGGCAGACCCGCACCTTCCTGCTCGATTACCTCGGCACGGATTCGGCCCAGCAGCGCGGACAGAAACTCGCCTACTGGGAGAAGGAAGTCGCCCTGCCCATCGACGTGGTCGCCCGGCTCATCAAGCTGCTCCCAGCCGTCAAGCCGCACGCGGAGATCGATACCAAAGTGCAGACGGTGACGATCGACGTCCCCAACTCCAAGGGGGGCTCGTACATGCTGCAGCTCCCGCCAGATTTTCAGCCACACCGCCCCTATCCCGTGCTCATCGTGCTGCATGGCCCCGAAAAGGCGGAGAAGTTCATTCATCGCTTCAGCGACTTTGCCGGCAAGAACGGTTACATCCTCGCGGCGCCGGTTTGGGGCGATGGCGAGAAATCGACCTACGGAGCCACCATGATCGAACACGCGCTCGTGCTCGATACCATCAAAGACCTACGGCGCCGATTCGTTATCGATTCCGACCGCGTCGCCCTCTTCGGCTTCGGCGAAGGAGGCGCCATGGCCTGGGACGTCGGCCTGTCTCACCCCGATCAGTTCTGCGCCGTCATCCCCATGGCCGGCGTCGTCAAAGGCTTCCCCGAGAAACTCGCCAGCAACGGTCAATACCTCCCCTTCTACACCATCGGCGGCGATCAGCACGGGCTCAATTCCAAGGCCGTCAAAGCTATCTACCACGACTGGGTTCGCGGCCATTACCCGTCGCTCCTCATGGAATACAAAGGCCGCGGCTTCGACTGGTTCGGCGGCGAACTCCCCAGCGCCTTCGATTGGCTGCTCCGCCGAAAACGCGCGAGCCCCGAAAAATCCCTCGGCCGAGTTGATCACGAACTTAAGCTCACCCGGGCCCAGGGGAATCGCTTCTATTGGCTCTCGAGCGACTGGGTGGTCGAGAAATACCAGAGCGATGGCCAACGTTTTCCCACGCCGGCGCGGATGACGGCGACGATGACCGTCGCCAATCAGGCCGACGCCAAGACGGGCGCCAAGATCTGGACCCAAATTCAGATTAGCGCCAACGGGCTCAAGCAGATCTCCGTCTGGCTCGCGCCGAACCAGGTCGACTTCAATCAGCCGGTGAAGGTGCAGATCAATGGCAGCGCCGCGCATTTCAAGACGGTGGCGCCGAGCATGGCGCTGATGCTCGAGGATTTCTACCAGGTCGGCGATCGCCAACGGCTCTTCTACGCCCGGCTCGATTTCAGCTGGTAACCGCTCGCGATCGACCTGGAAAACTGGTAGACTGCTTTCACCCCCCGCAACCTCCAGGAGTCTGTCGCATGCTGTCCGCCAAACGTTATCTCATCATGTTCGTCCTCTTCGCCTCGACGGCGCCGGGGCGGGCGGAGGAGCCGAGTCTTCGCACGTTCTACACCGGCCATAGCTTCCATATGTTCGTTCCCATGCGGGTCGCCCGGATGGCGACACTCGCCGGCATCGCCGAATACAAGACCGTGGGGACGCAGAGCATCGGCGGCTCGCGCGTCGATCAGCACTGGGATAAGGCCGACGCCGAGAATGCAGCCAAGAAGATCCTCAGCGTCGGCGGAGCCGACGTCTTCACGATGGCCCCGCATCTGAAACTGCCCGACCGTGGCATCGACAGCTTCGTCGAACTCGGGCTCAAGCACAATCCGAAGCTGCGCGTGCTCGTGCAGGAATCGTGGTTCCCCTTCGACTATTACGAGAAGAAGGTCAAGGCGAACGACCAACGCAACGAGACCGATCTGAAACAGCTGAAAGCCGACCAGGAAAAATGGCGCACGCTCATGGAGACTCAGGCCATCGCGATCAACAAAAAAGCTGGCCGAACCGTCGTCCACATCGTCCCGGCGGGCGATGCGGTCGTCAAACTCCGCGAGTTGGTGGCCCAGGGCAAGGCGCCGGGGATCGCCAAGCAATCGGAGCTGTTCACCGATCCGATCGGCCACGGCAAAGCCCCGGTGGCGCTGCTCACGTCGTATTGCAATTACATCTGTATCACCGGCAAAAGCCCCGTCGGCCTGAAGGTGACCGAAATGGGGATCACTCCCGAACTCAACGCCCTGTTGCAGCAAATCGCCTGGGACACGGTGACCGCGTACCCGATGAGCGGCGTCAAGGCGTCCAAGTAAGGCGATTCACTCTCACCCGGGATTCACGTCATGAGACTTCTCGCACTGGCAGTCTTGTTGGCCGGTTCAATGCTCCACGCCCAGGAGTTGAAAACCCTGCGCTCGGCCGTGACCAAATCGCTGCCGCTTCTGGAGAAAGGAGCGCTCGGCCATCGCACGAATCGCGCGTGTTTTGCGTGCCACAATCAGGGCATCCCGCTGATGGCGCTGACGGCGGCCAAGGCGCGCGGCTTCGAAGTCAACGACGACGAGTTGCGTGCCCAGACGAAGTTCATTCACGCGTTTCTGGAGAAGAATCGCGAGAACTACAAGAAGGGAAAAGGCCAGGGAGGCCAGGTCGATACCGCCGGGTACGCGCTCTGGACGCTGGAGAAGTTAGGCGCGCCCGCCGACGCCACGACGGCCGCGGTCGCGGAGTACTTGCTCCTTTATCAGAAGGATCTGAACCACTACAAACCGAATTCGGTTCGGCCTCCATCGGAGCGAAGCCTGTTCTTGTCGACGTACGTCGCCGTGCGCGGCCTGCAGACGTGGGGCGCCAAGGAGGACCGAACCCGCATCGACGAGCGCCTCGAAAAGGTGCGTGGGTGGATGACGCAGACGCCGACCCAGGAAACGGAGGACCGCGTCTTTCGCCTGTGGGGCCTGAAACGCGTCGGCGCCGAGACGGCCGAAGCGCGCAAGGAGTTGATCGACTCGCAGCGCGCCGACGGCGGCTGGTCGCAACTCGACCAGGGCGAATCCGACGCCTACGCAACCGGCTCCGCGCTCGCGGCTTTGCATGAAGCGGGCGAGCTGAAACCCGACCATCCGGTCTATCGACGCGGCATCGAGTATCTTCTTAAGAATCAAAACGCAGACGGATCCTGGTACGTCAAGTCGCGGAGCAAGCCGTTCCAGCTCTATTTCGAGAGCGGCTTTCCGCACGGCAAGGATCAGTTCATCTCGATGGCCGGCAGCGCCTGGGCGACGCTCGCGCTCCTGCTCGCGCTGCCGCCGACGGAGACGCCCCCGATCGAACCGGTCCTCCCGGTCAACGACGCCGTGCTGGAGAAAATCAAGGGCCTCCCGTCCAATCATGGGGTGAAGCTGGGCCAGGCGCAGGTGCTCGGCGAATTCAATGACACCGCACGCCGCTTCAATTTACACAAGACGGGACCGATGGCGCGCGACTTCAGCATTCGCATGGTCTGGGCCCCCGAACGCAAGCGCGCCCTCTTTCTCGGCGCCAATCACGGCGTGCCGCACCGGCTCAACGACGTTTGGGAGTTCGACCTCGGAGCGCTCGCGTGGTTCATGCTCTACGCTCCGGACAACGCCCGCGATTACCTGGGCCTCGGCAAAGACGCCAGCGACGTGGAATTTAAGGACGGCATTTTTGTCACCAAGCGGGGCGGGCCCGGCATCATCGCCCACACCTGGTGGGGCCTGACGTACGACCCGCAGCAGCGGGCCCTCTACTTCATGAACACCTGGGTGACCGACCAAAAGAAGGCTGCGACCTTGCTCGGCGGCGATCCCGCGAACCTCTATGCCGGCCCGCCGCTGTGGTCTTTTTCCCCCGCCAGCCGGCAATGGAAAATGCACCAAACCCAAAAGCCCTACCCGCGTCCCATCTTCGGCGGCATGCTCGAGTATCTCCCCGAACGCGGCGGAACCCTCTGGCACGCCAACAACTGGCAAATGCAGGCCACCTGGCTGTTCGACCCCAAGGCCAACGCCTGGCAAGACCTCAAGCCGAATCAAGCGACCAAGGATTTCGCCAAGCACGCCCCGGAACCCGAACAGGTCGGCTATTACGACCCCGCTCGCCGTTTGGTCATCGTTCATCGTCACCGCGCCACGTCGCACTACGATCCCACAACCAACGCCTGGACGAAAGTTCTGGATCGTCCCAAGGACGCCGACGACGTTCCGCACGGACACGACGCCTACGCCCCGATGGTCCACGACCCGATCAGCGGCCTCGGGCTCCTCATCGAGTTCAAAACGCGGACCTTGTGGGCCTACGATCCGGACAAGACCGCCTGGAAGAAGCTCAGCCCTCAAGGCGATCCGATGCCCAAAGGAAATCGGCCCCTGGCGTACTTCGATTCAGCCCACGGCGTGTTCGTCATCGTGCAGGGAACCGAAGTGTGGGCGTATCGTCCTTGAGGCGCCGCGCGCAAATAGTCGCTCGATTGACAACAATCTGACAGAGCCCGCAGCGCGAGCAAGGATCGAATTTCGGCCTTGCTTGCGCTGCGGGCTCCGAAGCGGAGATTAACGCGCGGATACTAAGCTACCGTCAACCATAAAAAGGAAACGAGCGACGTCATGGCCAAGAAAGCGAAACCTGCGAAAAAGAAGCCACAGCCGCGCATCGTGCTCCGCACGGGCGAGGCGCTCGTCGAGGCCGAGCAGGCCTGGTCGGCGGCAGAGCCCGAAGTGGTGATCGGCGAACTCGACGGGCCGGTCGGCGCCGCCATCGCGAATTTGATCGGCGATCAAGTCATGGGCCATTCGCGCGTGTTCGCCATCCTGAACTGCGACGTCCAGGTCAGGCCCACCACGGTCATGGTCAGCAAGGTGACCGTGAAAAAGACCGAATACACGAACATTCTGATGGGCACCGTGCAAGCCGCCATCGCCAACGGAGTCCTCGACGCCGTGCGAGCCGGCGATATCCCCAAGTCGAAAGCCAACGACCTGGGCATCATCGTTTCGGTCTGGCTCGATCCGGCCGTCCTCGCCGAGAAGGTCGACTTCGAGGTGCTGTTCCGGACCCACCGCGAGGCGACCGCCAAGGCGATCCATAAGGCGATGCACCACGAGCCGACGATCGATTGGCTGCTGGCCAATCAAGACCAGGTGACGCACTGTTTCCACCAGATGGCCCTGGACGCTCAGGCGTAACCAAGGCTCTATTCCAGATGGGCTTTGCCGTCGCACCTGACCGCGAACGTGAATTGCTTACGTGGCAAGCCTTTCATCGTAGACAAATCGCCGGCCCTTGAGATGCCAATTGCGTCTTGAGGAATGTTCCGCCTTGAAGGCGGTATGGTCGCTCTGGCATCGGGTTTTTCGGCGAGGATTCTGCGGATTTCATTGGTATTTTGCGCATTGGAAAGTAAAAGGGGGAAAGGGGACAGGCACAATCCTGTTCGGCACGACGATTGCTCTCGGCTGAAATTTGCAAGAAGTCGCTTCGGGTTTGGGAATTGTTTGCGCCGAGGCGGGACGCGAACGCGCTCGGCGGCGACGGGGAATTTCAGACCGCGCAGCGTGAAGCGGAG
>JBBQPM010000240.1:0-8969 GCA_038217425.1 Gemmatales bacterium | reverse complement strand
CCCAGGCCGACAACTCCACTACCCGCAAATATGGTGGCACCGGGCTGGGCCTGGCCATTTCCGTTCAGTTGGTGGCGTTGATGGGCGGCCGGCTCTGGGTCGAAAGCACGCCAGGCCAAGGCAGCACCTTTCACTTCACTGCCCACCTTCGTGCAGGGCGCGGCCCCATTGCTCGGCGCATCGGCATTCCGCCGCCAAAGCTCGACGGCATGGCCGCGCTCATCGTGGACGACAATCCGGTCAACTGCTGGATTCTTGAAGAAATGCTCCGGCGCTGGGGAATGAAGCCGACGACCGCCGATGGCGGGTCGGCCGCCTTGTCTCTTCTTGCGCGGGCGGCGGAGGCGGGAACTTCATTCCCGCTCGTGCTTCTGGATGCCCTCATGCCAGGCGTCGATGGGTTTGTCGTCGCGAAGGAAATAAAATCCACTCCCGCCCATGCGCACGCGGCGGTGGTAATGCTCACTTCCAGCGGCCGGCCCGGTGATCTGGAACGATGCCGTCAGTTGGGAATTGCCCGCCACTTGCTCAAGCCCGTAGCGCAAGGAGAGTTGCTGGACGCTATCGCCAATGCGTTGGGAATGTCGTTGGAACGCGCCGCCGGAATTGCTCCGAAGGCAACCACGGAGTTGAAACCCGAGAAATTTCGGTCCCTCCGAATCCTGCTCGCCGAAGATAACGCCGTGAACCAGCGTCTGGCCATCGGCCTGCTGGAGCGCGCCGGTCACTCCGTCGAAACCGCCGCGAACGGCAAACAGGCGCTGGCGGCGCTGAGCCACCAGACTTTTGACCTCGTTTTCATGGACGTACAGATGCCGGAAATGGACGGTTTTGAAGCAACCGCCTGCATCCGCACTTCCGAAAAATCCACAGGCGGTCATCTGCCGATTATCGCGATGACGGCGCACGCCTTGTTAGGGGATCGCGAACGTTGCCTCGCCGCCGGCATGGACGGATATGTTTCTAAACCAATTCGACTCGAAGAGCTTTGGAGAGCGATTTCGGTATGCGTTCCATCGCTTGCGGAACCAGCAAGCGTGGCGCTCCCCGATGGGCCGGACGATCAAACTCTGGACCGAACGGCTCTCTTGGCCCGTGTTGGCGAAGACGTGGAACTCCTCACGGAAATCCTGGAACTGTTCCGCGGTGAGAGTCCACGCTTGATGGAGGAACTACGCCAAGCCATCGCGTGCGGCAACATGGAACGCATTCAGTGGACCGCACACACCTTCAAAGGAATGCTCGGCAACCTCAGCGCGTCCGATGCCCAAGCAGCGGCATCTCGGATCGAAACGGCGGCGGCCGGTGGTGACATGGCCGAAGCCGATAGCGCCTTCGTCGCACTTCAAAAGCAAATCCAATGCCTGGACTGGGCCGTGGTCCGATTCGAAACAGTCCTGAGTTCATGATACTTCGGAGGCAGACATGAAAAACTTGATCGCCGATGATGACTTGCTTTCTCGCAGAATGCTTGCGGGTTTTTGGCCGATTGGGGGCACGAAGTCATCGTCGCCACTAGAAGTCATCGTCGCCACTAATGGGACCGAGGCCTGGCGGTTGCCGCAAGAAAAGCCGACGATAATGACTACGTGATCAAGCCGTTCGATCAGAACGAACTGCGTGCGCGTATAGGTCGGACACCTGGTCACGGAACCCCAAGCGGGACTCGCGGCTCGCGTACGGGAACTGGAGGCCGCGCTGGCGCTGGTGAAGCTACTGCAAGGGCTGTTGCCCATTTGCTCCTACTGCAAAAGTCCGCGACGACGAGAATTATTGGCAGCAGGTCGATACTTACGTCAGCGACCGCACTGAGGTGAGCTTTAGCCACGGTATTTGCCCCGACTGTTGGGGGTCGGCAAGGTGGTACCAGATCTTGGCGCGTTGGGCATCACCGTTCCGGAACAACCGTGAAAATGGCGACGCGCCTCCAACGATGGGCAGTTCGATCGACGTGATCTCTCGCAAAGGTTCGTGAGCGATGCTGTTGCTGTCGATGACGATAAGCGCCCGATCGTACGGCCGGCAATCCGTCGAGGGGAACCACCAGACGACTTGAACAGTGCACGGGCGCGGTGATACTGAGAAGAAAATTGGGGTCGCTGCGCACCAGATGGAATTGCTGCAACTCAACTCATATACTCGCTCTAGGATCCCAACCCTACCCGTATCGTACGATACTTTCCGAGGGAGTAATTTATGGCCAAACCCGCCGCGTCTCCGCGACAGTCCGACGAATCGGCGACCAAAGATATCCCCTGGCTTGACGCCGATAAGAAGTATTCGCTCGGCATCGAAGCTGGAAAGATCGTGTGCCGAAATCCCGCAGGAAAAAAGCTCACCTCAGTTCCCAAGGAATTGAAAGAGTCCGAATTGGCCGAGCAGCTTTCCGCGCTATGCGAGTGGCTGGCGGACCATCGAACCGAGTGCCTGCGCCGCGTGGAGATGTGGATGCTGCGTTCGCTGCCGGTTCCGTGCGACGTCGTACGGGCGTTGTGGCCGGATCCGGATTGGCGCGACATGCTTCGCAACCTGGTCGTGACCACGGCGGACGCTCAGGGCAACGCAGCTCAAACGGGGCTCCTTCGCGACGTCGATCCGAAGAAGGGAATCGGGGTCGTCGATCGCGACGGTGAAACGCAGTGGATCGCGGCGCCCCAGATGTTGATCCCCCATCCGATCCTGATCGACGGGCTCGACGACCTGCGCGAGATCGCAGCGGATATGGAATTCTCGCAGGCGATCGAACAAATCTTCCGTCCGATCTTCGCGGCCAGCGCCGAACAGAAAGAGATGTCGCTGCTGATGGACTACAGCAACGGGAAGTTCGAACAGCTGAACTTTGCGAGTTCGCTCTGTCGCCGGCTCGGCTATCCCGTTCGCGGCGGCTATGCGTGCAGTAAGGTTTGGGAGAATGCCAAGCCCGTCGAGGCGCGTTTCTGGATCGGCGACGATTTCCCGGAAGGAGAGACCTATACGGGCGAGCTGATATTCGTCGATAGTGATCAGAAGCCTCAGAAAATCGCCGACGTGGGCCGAGTTACGTTCAGTGAGGGGGTGCGCATGGCCTCGCAGATTTACGCGAAACGTAAGGTTGAGAAAGACGAAGGAGGCGAAGCATGAGCACAACCACCGTGCAACTCGAAGCCGGCGGACTCGTCGCCGCAAAGGCCAAGGTCGATGAAAACGCGGCGGAGCAGCTGGTGGCCCGAACCTATCTTCATCCCGCGCTGGGAAATCGCGCGGTGATTCGTTTGGCGTCGGACCGTCTGGGGCAGGCCGAAGATTTGGCGATGGAGTTCCTCGGTTTCGCGGCGCCCAAGATTTCGGGCCCGATTGCCTGGCAGCAGCGCCGCAGTTTGGGATTCGCGGCCTGGGCGCTGATCAACGACCCGAAGAATGCTCGTTTCGCCCTCGACATGGTCAAACGCATGAAGGGGGCGGCGCGTCTGGCGAAGTCGAAACCGGGACACGCCTGGGATGCGTACTCGGAGATGGCGAAGGATCTCGGCCGTTCCGCGCGTCATTTCTTGCCGCCGTTTTGGGAGGAGGCGGGGCGGACCTTCAAGGACATCGGCAACCAGACCTACGCGGGGCGGGCGCTCAACAAATCGTTGGAAGCCGAGCGCGTCCACGCTCTCGAATCCGATCGGGCGCGAAGGCGCGACGTCGTGCTCGAGTTCGTGCTCTCCGGCTGCGTCTCCGGCAGCGCTTTGTCGGAGTACGGCGACGATCTGCAGAATCACTACCCGCCTGCCGAGGCGTACGCCATCTTCCGCGACCTGTGCGTCCGTCGCACGCGCGGCGGCATGGCGCCCTGGGCGACGCTGCCGAAGGACCTGCTCAAACTGGCGAAGGCAGCCAAGCGGGACTGCGACCAGGAAATCGAAAGCTTCCTGGAAGAGTTGATCGAGGCCCCCGCGATGGGCCGAGCGCCGCACCCGTTCTGGAAGGCGTGCAGCGGCGCCTGCAAACGCATTACGGCGCGCAGTCCTGCCTTCGCGGTGGCGCTACTCAGGCACACCCGCCCGGAAACGCGGTACTACGGCGAAAGCAAGCTCGGCGCTTGGTTCGAAATGCTTGAGGAGTGGGGCGTGATCGAGTATTTGTGGGAGGACAGGCTCCGCGGGGCGCCGCCGTTGGACGAGCCGATCGCCGTCTGGTTTGGCCGAGTCGTGTGCGACGAAGTGCCGGCGCCGAAGCGGACGCTGGAGATGCTCGAAAAGTTGGCTCCGCGCCTCAAGAAGGAAAAAACACCGCTCGGGCTCGCGATCCGCCGGCGATACGGCGTCAGCACCATCGATATCGACGTACTCGAGGCCTGTTTCGGTTTGGGCGTTCAGGTTGACGATCCGCCAGCGGAGTTCGAGGTGACGTTTGCCGGTTGGTTGTCGGCGGACGTCGATCATCCGCTGCGCAATCAAGACGTCGTCAAATCGTGGCGCGACGAGCGTTTCAAGTCGGCGATCTATAGAGGGCTCGACGAAGCGTTGACGTGCCGAGGCGGAACGGTGCAGCGAGGCTACCGCCAATCGAATCTGGAACAGCGTCCTTTCGCGCTGGCTGCTGGCGATCGTCCCGGCATCTGTGAAGTCTGGCGCATGCACGCCGAGGAAATCTTCGCCAGTCTGGAAGGCTCGGGATTGGCGAGCTTTGAAGTCGCTCGCGAACGGCTCGAAGCGACGCTTTGGCCCGACACGCTCCGCCTGTTCCCCGACTTGGCCGAACGACTCCAGCGCGTCGACGCCGCCGCCATGCTCCGGCGCACGCTTCAGGCCGGCGTCTTCGACGAGTACGGTCTGCCTGCCTTTGAAAAAATCGTCGACGACGGCAAGATCAAGATTTCGCCTGACCGCTACGGCGACACGAACCTTCATCTGACGTTTCCCAACATCGCCGTCTCCGACAAGGTGCATGAGACCGTGGTCGGCAGTGATGACAAAGTGCGCAAACACGAACTGCGCTTGCCCAAAAAGTCCCAGCTCGCGGCTCTCGTCGCGATCGGCGACGATCTGGCGGTGATCTACCGCGACGACCAGTATCGAGGTCATTTCTTCTGGGCGAGCGATCCCGCGCAACAATACGATTCGCCTGGCTAAGGTTACTTCTCGAATAGCGTCGCGACGGTGCTGGCCGACGGCAGCGTGTTCTTGGGACAGCAGGTCGTTTGTTCCGGCGACAAGCAGATGCCGGCGACGAATCCTTACTTCCACGACGGCCAGCGGTTTTGGCGGCTGACCGGCGAATACGATCAAACGACGCATCAGCACGTCTGGAAGATCGGCGAAATCGACCCGCGGACCGGCAAGCAGTTGCGCGTGAGCGTGCCGGCGTGGTTCGAGGAAAGTGAAGGGAGCGCGCTCGTCCTGGTCGGCTCGGAGCTAATGCTCGCTCCCGCCGGCGCCGAGAATTCGCCGCTCGGCGCTAAGGAGGGCATGCTCGGCTGGAAGACGCTACAGCGCGCCGACGGCAAATACTTCGGCCTCGGCATCGACGGCCGGCGCTGGGACAAACCCCTGGTCGGTTCCGACGGTTCCGCGGCCATGCCGGTCGGCCTACTCCGCCAGCCCGGGACGAAGGAATATTTGCCGGTGACGTCGTCCGCTCGCGCGGGGAACTACCTTCTTTGGGATCCGAGCGGTTCGACGCGGATCGCCAGCCTTCAGGATTTCTCCACTGACTACGCCGAGGGCCAGGTGGTGTTGCTGCCAATGCACTTTTGGCATCTGCTCAAAGTACGCGATGAGGCGTCGTCGAAGAAGCTGCGCACGATCAGCGCGGAACAATGTACCGTCCTGCTGAACGCGGCGGCTGAAGATCGCGCGCTGCCGCGGAGTCCGACGCCCAAGACCGAAAATTCGCTGAAGCATCTGCTCGCCGCCCTCAAGAAGATACTGCCAGGAGCCCCGGATCGACTGGCGCTTGGCGTCGCCAAGGTGATCGAAAGAGCCCAGCGCGAAAGCGCCGCGTTTGCTGCCCTGCGCGACGAGGCGGGAGGAGACTCGAAGAAGTCGGCCGGCGGTTCGACGCGGCTTCAGTATCTCAAGAGCGATCGCGCCGCCGCTCAGTGGGGCATGGAAAACTTCAATGTCTTTGGCGACGACGCCGACGCTTCGGTCAGCGCGCATCTAATCGCGGCCGCCGCATTTCTCAAAGGCGAAGCCGAACCGGGCGAGTTGCCGAGAACCGGTCTTCTCTGGTTCTCGATGCTCGTCGATCTCTCATTACGCGCCTGGCAAATGTATTGGCGCGCGACGGCCGCGAAGATGGGCCCGAAGTCGGCAGGCGATTTTTCCTGGCTCGACTTCCTGAAGCACTGGCACGAACTCGGTATCGCGGATCTCCCCGGACAGTTCGACCTCATCGAAGGACATCTCGAAGGTAAAAAGAAGAAACCCGCGTTCGACGACGACGATGATGACGGCGGGGGGGGCGCCTTCACGGTCCGCAACGGTGACGACCGTTTCGTTGTAATAAGTAATGAGTCGTATGCCCAGTTCCCGTTCCATATCCTGCGTTACTCGACAGCCAAAACGCCTGGCGGCTTGGCTGGCTATCAGTTCAAGAACATCCGCAAGTTGAAAACGAAAGCCGACGGCGCAGCCATGGCGGCGTTCATCGCGGCAGTCGAGTCCAGCACCGCACTGCCGTTGCCTTCCCCGGAAGAGCTTGCGCAAGTTGCGGCGACGGTTTCGGCGTCGCCCGCGGAGATCGGCTTGATTTGGTTGGGGGGCTTGAACGTCGAACGATACGAGCAAAACTTTCTGCCCGCCGAGCTGCGAACCGCACTGGGATGGAAAGCGGCCGAGGCGAGCGCGGCTCGCCAGGCGCTGCGCAATCTCAACGAAGCGATACTCGCGCAACTCTACCAGGCGGTGGTGGCGCAAGGAGGCGCCGCCCCGTTCGCGGCCGATCGCACGCCGGTGTTGCGCGCCCTTGAAAAGACCTGGCTGAAGAGTATGCCCAAGCGCTTGCCGCTCGACGCGGCGCTGCAGAAACGTCTTTCGGCCCTGGGCAACGTGTCGCGTTGGGGACGTTCCGATCACGATGAACTCCTCGCCGCGGCGGCCGACCCGGCCAGACATCCGTGGTTGCAGCCGCGCGAAGTCGAAATCAAAGCGACCAAGGAGCAGCACTACCAGGCGTTGCAACTAATGGCCGTCAACAAGAACCAACAAGTGCTCGCCGACGATTCGCTTCGTTCCGTCGTGCTCCTGGTCGCCATGATTCACGCGGAAACCGCTGCCGAACATCCTGCTCGCGCGGCGATGCCGGCTTTGATTCAGCAGACGGCCAAAATGCTCGACCACTCAAGTACGATGCTCCCGGTACGTACCGTGCATCTATTCGAGTACGGCACCAAGAAACCGCCGACGCCGACGGAGTGGCTCAATCGGCATGTCGGCAAGACTAAACCTCAGTCCAAAGACGGGACAGCCCGTTTCGACGACGGCTTGATCGCCGCCGCGGCGCTGGACGGACACCATCAGGTGCTGTTGGCTTTTCGACCGGCCAAGCTCAAAAACGACAGCGATTTGGCCCGACTTCGCGCTCTCCTGGGAGTCGATGCGGGCGAAGGGTACGTAGCGGGCGACGGCATTTTTCCGATCCTCACCCTTATTCGAAGCCCAGGGTTTCAGAAGCTGACAAAGGCGATCGTCGCCAAGGAGGTGCCGGCAGGAGCGTGGCCGCAAAATCCGCAACACACGGCGCCCGCCGTCGTGAGCGGGATTCGCAAGAAGTTCAAACTGAGTGAAGAGGCGGCCGTGCTCTACACCCAAAATTTGGCGCTGCCCGAGCCCACCTCTGCCAACGTCTGCCTTTGGAACGGCTGGAAGGCAGCACAACTCAAGAAGGCCTCCGCGGAACTCCTGGAAGCCAAGCTAGTTCTCGAAGCGTCGCGGGCGCGGGCGGGTCGCTCGGTCTTCTTGCCGGGCGAATGGCAAGAATTCAAGGCGCCCTGGCTGCCGATCGAGAAGTGGAAGCTCGCCCATTTGGCGGAACTCGACATGGACGCGGGCACGGGGTGCCCCGCGGGGGGGCCGTTGGTACTTCGGCCTTTCGAGGATCTGTTCGCCGCCGCCTGGCAACGCGTGCTGGACGGCGACGAACCTCGTTATGAAGACGTACAACGTACGAAAAAGAAGAGATAGCCATGGCCAAGAAGAAACCGAGCGATGAACTCGGCGCCGAGCCCGTCTTGCAGCCGACGTCGGTGCAGCAGCCGCCTGCGGAGGAGCGGTACGCCAAGCAACTCGCTTTCCTACGCGCTGCCGATGTGGCGCCGAGACCGGGGGGCTGGCTGCTGTCGCCCGAACGGGTGGTCGACTTCCTGTGCGGTACGCGCGGGCAAACGATTCGAGCGCCCGCATCCGCTGAGTTGCCTCCGGATTCGCCCCGGTCGATGCTTTTGGAGCCGAAATTCGTCGGCTCGCGCGCGCTGGTCGAACGTTGTGTCGTCACCTTGGCGGGCGAACGCGGGCTGCTTCTCGTCGGACAGCCGGGAACGGCCAAGAGCATGCTCGGAGAGTTGCTCGCCGCGGCGATCAGCGGCTCCACCGCCTTGACGGTTCAGGGGACTGCCGGAGCGAGCGAGGACCATATCCGCTACGGTTGGAACTACGCGATGTTGCTCGAGCGGGGGCCGAGGCCGGAGGCGCTGGTCCCTTCGCCCGTGCTTGCCGCCATGCGTTCCGGCAAACTGGTTCGCATCGAGGAAATCACGCGTTGTTTACCGGAAGTGCAGGACGCGCTTATCAGCGTGCTGAGCGAACGGCGCATGATGATTCCCGAACTTGAGGGGAAAGACGGTAGCGTCTTGGCGGCGCCGGGACCATGACCTTGGACGCTCTGGAGTTCCTGCGCCGCTTCGTGCAGCACGTCCTGCCCAAGAGCTTCGTCAAGATCCGCCATTACGGCCTCTTGGCCAACGCCCGACGCGCCGAGCGCCTGGCCCGCTCTCGGCAACTGCT
>JBBQPM010000239.1:0-9092 GCA_038217425.1 Gemmatales bacterium | reverse complement strand
TCCGTCGAGTGCTATCCGCACATGCCCCTGTTACCTGATGCGTACTATTTGCATCCAGAGTTGCCTGAGTCGAACGGCCAGTGCCTTGAGGAGCTTGTGAATTTTTTCAGTCCCATGACTCCCGGCGACCGCGAACTGATCAAAGCGTTTATTCTCTGCTTGGTCTGGGGAGGACCGCCGGGCTCTCGCCCGGCGTGGCTATTCACCGCGGCCGACAACGACCCTGAGGTCGGGCGCGGCGTCGGTAAATCGAAGCTGATCGAGTTGTGCAGCGAGCTAGTAGGCGGAATGATCGAGATCTCTCCTACGGAGGACATTGTGGCCATCAAGAAACGCCTGTTGTCGCCTGGTGCGAGTACGTTACGCGTGGCACGCATCGACAATATCAAAACATATCGCTTCAGCTGGGCTGATCTGGAAGGCCTAATCACCTCTCCCGTCATCTCCGGGCATCAAATGTACAAGGGCGAGGGCCGACGTCCTAACACCCTCACATGGGCCCTGACGCTTAACGGCGCGTCGCTCTCCAAGGACATGGCGAAACGTGTGTTCATCGTTACCTTACAACGACCCGTCTACAACCCGACGTGGGAACAAGACGTACGAAATTACATCAATGAGTTTCGCTGGCACATTCTGAACGATATTGGCAACCTTTTAGGAGAACAACCATGAAAACGACTGGGAAGACGAAAGGGAAACGCGGTTCAACCGGAAATAAAGCCTGCCCTTCGCAGGTCCCGGACGAACCGCAAGCCGAGACCACTTTTACTCGTTGGTCTTCGTTCGAGAAGGCCGTGTTATCGAAGGTTGCGAATCCCGAAGCATGTAAGAAGCTCATCGCCGAGCGCCAAGCGGAGGTGGATGACGATAGCAACGAAACCGACTTAGTCGTCGACTTTTTTCGACAGAAACTGCGCGACGAGAATCAGAATCCCGACACCTGCTGCCTCTTTTTCACCACGGCGGAGATCACCGACTGGCTGCAGAAGGCTACCGGTAACAACTTGCCGATCAACAAGGCGACTCCTTATCTGCGAGCCCTTTCTATCGCGGAATTGAGCTACTCCAAGAAAACCGGTCGGCCCGGTTGGGTCTGGCGCGGCAGTCATGCGAAGCCGAAAAAGACCGCAACGATGTTCAATAAGCTGCGGCTCATTCCCGGATCTTGATCACTGGGTACATTGAGGGTCTATTCAGGTAGGTTGATTCTTATCCTAAGTTATTTTCAGAAGGGCACTTAGAAAAAACTGGTGTAGGTAGAGTAGGTTGTATTTAAATAAGTTCCCCTGACGTCATCCTTCAAAACTATATTGCTGGCTCTGCTTTTTCTGCATCAACCTCCCCTACCTACACTGGTTTACCATAACTGGTTTCGGTGAAAGTGTTTGTGGAACGAATTGGCCTCCACCGCAGCCTACCTTAGAAGGACGAACACGTCAGCCTCGTTTTGGCCTTCAAACGTTTCAAAGGAGTGGCACCTTGCTTGTTCTCCAACTGGCGCTAGCAGGGTAGATCGTAATCGCAAAGCCGACGCTCATTGTAGTTCGCGACAGAAAGCCGAATCACGCACCACTTTTCAACTAGGAGAAAATTATGATGAAGACAAAGCTTTCAGAAAACCATTGGGCAAGCGACAGGCTTGTCGTTGCGGTCGAGACGATGCAAGTGGCGGGAGAAACCGTGCCAATTTCGTACAGCCAGATCACGGTCACCGACGGGAAGATTGAGAACTTTATGTTCCTGCCGATCGCCTGCAAACGATACTTCATGTCCAAGCAACAAGAATTCAATCGAACTGACGCGATGGGAGCCTTGGCTGGAGCAGACTCCCTCCGACAACTTACCTTGGAAGACTTGAAGATCGGAGAGTCCCCGGAAGTAGTTTACGACCTAGTCAAGGAGATTCTGTTGGTCGCGGCCAAACATGAAATGGTTGTAGTTTCCCACGGCGCGAGCCGAGGTCTCGAAGTTATCGTCACCGCGACTGAGAATCAATTGAGGACGGATCTGCCAATTCTAAACGTCGTTTGCACGGGGGTGCTGGAGCGGGCCCGACGGGCCGAGATAGTTCCGCGTGACGACGAGTCGCCGGTTGAGTTTTACCAGCGGATTCAGCATGCGCCGGGAGAGCTACCCGACGTTGTCACCTGCTATCGCGAGCAAGAAATGGCGGGTGGGATTCGCCTTCCCGTCGTTCCAAGCAGTCGTTTCTTTTCGGTCTTGGTTACGGATGGGATTTATAGAGTTCACCGAAGCCGCCATCTAAAACAAGCCCGCGTCGCAACGGTCGGTTGAAAGTGAACCCTTCGCGATTCCGCCAGCCTCCTTGTGCTTCTTGCCATTTGCCTTGGCGACGCAGACGAGCCAGTCACCCGCAGGAGGACGTTCGAGCTGATGGTGTAGCCCGAGAGTTCGCGGGCCTTGAGTTCCATCATCTTGAGCGTCGGCTCGGTCTCGGTGCGGATGACGGCCTCGGCGTTCCAGTAGGCGATGACGCCGCCGAAGAACGGCGAGTTACCCGAAGCCTAGGCGGTCGTAGTGTTGAGATACGGGAACTGCATCGTCGCCGAACTCATCGGCTGCACGAAGGCCCGTTTGAGCGTCGAAATGCGAAGCGGCAATTTCCGAAGAAGACAGCTTCTTCCTCGCCGTGGCTGACGGCCTCTCGCGCCTAGTCTGGCCGAAATATGACTTGTTCGACTAGAGCCGCTGCGGCGGTACGTCGTCATGTTGGATGTACCACCAAAGGAAGTCGATGCTTCCGCCGGCGGTTTGATGCGTAGCGTGATTGCACTGGACCGGAAGAGACGCGAACTGTAGCGCCTCCGGCTAAATGGGAACAGGTCAGGCTGGCTGTATAGGGAACTGGGGGGGCAGGGTGCAGATGGCCACGAACCAGTCGCGTCCCTTGAGGGAAGCGAGGTCGTTGTCCTGGAGAAGACCGGACCCGTACCTTGGTTCGAGCCGGACCGCTTCTTCGAGGGCGTCGCGGCACTCCTGTTCCCGTCCGCTTTGCGCCAGAACGCAGGCAAGGTTGTAGAGGGAGCGGGCTCGATGCTCTTGGTCGATGAGTGGCGACGCGAGTGCTCGCCGCAGCCTGTCCTCTGCCTCGGCAAGCCTTCCCTGCAGAAGCAGGAAATGCCCTGCTAGGCCTAGGACACGTTCGTCGCGCACCCGTGACGGTGCCGCGCCTTCCAGATCCCGTAATTTACTCTCGAGGCCCGCCGTCGGACCGTCCGCAGCCGGCCTGGCTGCGTCAGCTCGCGCTAGCGCTTCCTGGCGCTCCCGCATGAACTGCCCCGCGGGGTCGAGCCTACCGACCAGTTGGCCCACTGCGGCCGACGCAAGTCGAATCGCGGGTAGCGTGGTGATCAAGTAGGCTCCCTCACCCAACGCCACCGAGATCCGCCCGGCCTCAATACGGTATCGAGTCGATTCCCACCAGCTCGCTTCTTGCCAAAGGAAGTCATCGAGCCAGGCGGCGTCCTCTCCACTGTTCCGGGCGACAAGGGCGCGATCTAACAGGCGGGCCACCGCCCGGTGGCTTCGGCCAGTTGGCGTGTCCGAAGGGGCCGCAACCGTGATCGAAACAAACGATCCTGACAGCCAGGACGCGATCGCTGTGTAAACTGCGTCGTACTCCTCGCATAGCTGGGAGCGAGGAAGGTCGCAGATCGCCTCCCGCATCTGACACACGAGGCGGGTCGACTCGTTCCGATCGATCGGGAGAGGGTCGAACATCCGATGGAATACCTCGGCGACAAGATACGCCCGCCAATGTCGTGCGAGCCCCTGCCAATGAAAGAGGGCGACGACGGCCTCGACATCCCGCACCGCTGCGTCGAGGTGGAAGAAAATCTTGTCGGGGTGCGCGTCGATGTACGAAGCGATCCCGTGCGCCTGGGCGTCTGAGGCTGAGCCAAAGAGGGAGGATGATTGGCCGGTCAAGTGGGCCGCGACCGACCCACCAGGGTCGCCGGCCGCCATCGCGATCTCGGCGAGGCAGAGTTCTCGCTCGTGGATTGCGTCGATCGATCGGCCGCGCTCGTGATCGGCGCAGGCCTGCTGCGCAAAAGCGAGGACCGCCTCGCTCTTAATCCCGGCCTGGAGGAGTCGCCTCGCGGCGTATAGCGCCTCCCAGTCGCGTGGCAGGTCGCAGAAAAGCGAGACCGGGTCAGCTTGGCGGATGGCGAGTTCGAGGAGTTCGTCCAGAGAATTCTGAGCCGCGAAGAACAGCGGGGTGCGGAGCGTGCCCTCGGTCGGCCGAGCTGGCGAACCGCCCGCGGCTCGCACAACGCGGAGCAGGGATTCTGCCAGCACCGCCGATCGGCCG
Organism: Gemmatales bacterium; assembly: GCA_038217425.1. Taxonomy (GTDB): domain Bacteria; phylum Planctomycetota; class Planctomycetia; order Gemmatales; family Gemmataceae; genus JAIEPT01. Next base: position 4,756 of record JBBQPM010000239.1, on the reverse strand, counting down.
TCAACGCTAATGGCACCGGCATGGCGGAGGAAGAGGTTGGTGGTGTTCGTGTAGTAGTAGGGGATTGACCCGGGGATCTCCCGCGTCATGCTCACCACCGTCGAACGGGCATCAGCCTTGCCAAGGCAAAGCCGCCCCAAGCGGGCGACAGCCGCTCCTCGCTCCGAAAATGCTCGGAACTCCTGGGGTACGCCGTCGAGGTCAGGCTCGCCGAGAGCCTCCAGGCCCGGTACCGCCTCTGGGCGGAGGTCTGCCAGCCGCCACCAAGCGAAGGCGAGAACGTCCGCGAGACAGGCGCGCGTCCAGGGCTCAAACTGATCGAGCCGACGTGGAAGCAAAAGGTGGACGGCGGCCGCATTGAAGCGTGCTGCATGCCCGAGCAGCGCAAGCGTCGGAGCCGTCGAGACTGCGTGGGCCAGGATGTCCTCGCGCCTTGCATCGACAGCGCTCAACACCGCCGAAGGATTGAATTCGAGGACCGCAAACGTGCTACACAGGAGTCGGGCCAGGATTTCAGGATCGCTCTCGCGCTGAATTGCCGCACAGAGTGGTTCGATCACTCGTTCGGGCATGACGTCGCCGACAGAACGCAGGACCCCGGCGGCGCGGAATCGCGTCGGCCCGTCCGGGGACTTGAGCTCAGCCAGGAGGGTCGTCAGGGCTCCATCTCCTTCGAAGGGGACGAGCCGGCCTCGGATGAAGTCAAGAAGTTCTTGGAGTTGATCGGCACACGGGATCGACAACAAGTCGCTGCCGCTCACGAGGGCGTCGAGGGTGCTACGCACGGCGACGGCCGCCGCCCGGTGGTTGACCTGCGAGAGCGGAATCAACGCGTCCCCGAGTCTTTTTCCCAGTGACCGTCTATCTGCGAAGGCGGTGTTGGCGATCTCAAGTGCCCACCTTCTTCGGACGAGTTTGCAGACCCGCTCCGGTGCATACTCGAGGGCGACGGCGAGGGAATCCGCCCCTCTAAGCGCGTCTGCCCCGTCGGTTCCAAGGTACATCCTCTCGACGCGGTTGAACGTGTCGTCGTCCCGCGCGGCAAGGATACCCAGGGCAAGGCAGCCGTCGTAGTCCACGAGAAATTTCCCGCCGGGTCGCGCCAGCGTCGCGGCAATCGCGAACGACCGCAGACCCGGTTCCCTCTGCGCGAGCCCACGGGCGACGGGGCCATGCCAGCGCACGTCCTGAGCCAGCAGCGCCTCCGAGCGGGCGGAGAAATTAGGACTGGTACGAATGAGCGCCTCGGCTACCGTCCCATCCCGGTCTGGATCGAGCCCGATGACTCCGCCCTGATCCGCCGCGAGCTGTCGTTCGAGGCACAGTGCGAAGAAGTGGTCAGAGACGTGACTGTCGAGAATCCGTAGCGGGATGTCGGTGGACAGGAGGCTGGACCGGCGAAGGGCGCTAAGTGCCGCGGGGCCTTGTCCAGGGAGAAACCTCTGGAGAACATCGACCGCCTCCCCGTGACCGACGCCGGACCGCCGGCCTGCCCACAAGCGATCGACAAGCCCGTCGAACGCAGCGTGCACCGTGTATTGGTCTGCCAGAAGCGTCATCGCGGATTGTTCTATCTGCGAGTTAACCGACTCGGCCAAGAGACGATCCACATTGACAGGTGGGGGCGGCGTTCCCCCCTCGCGCAGCAGCCGCGCGTGGACCTGTAGGTATCGGGCCAGGAGCGATGCGTTTCGCAGTGGTAAGTAACCAGGGCCAAGCAGGACTCGGTCCAGGGCGAGCGCTGGAGCGACCGTGCCTTGGGGGAACCCGCGACGCACCGCCTCCGCTAGCTCGTCCGGATCGAATTCCGGCAGCGCGTAGCTGCAATTGGTCGGCTGGCCCCTGGGTGCATCCTGCTCTGGCATCTGCGCGAGGTACGGTTCTTGCTGCGCGTAACTGCGATTGGTCGGCCGCCCCGTGGACGCGCCATCCGGATCATATAGGGCTCCCGCGGGAATGTGGCTCCAGGGCCGGTAGAGTCTCCAGCGCTGCTCCTCGCAGCTGACGATAAGTTTTCCGCCAGTCGCCCGGAGAAGCTCGACCAGGCGGGTCAGGTCCCCCCGCGCGACCAGTTCCTCGGGTTGGAGGTCGTCGAGTAGGACGACAAGAGGGCCCTTGCCAGGTGCTCGGGCGGCGGCGAGCAATCGCTTGAACATTTGAGCGTCGCTCCACTCGCGGTCGCTGTAGCGCACCAGCGGCCCTGCGATGAGACGCTCCGCCGTGGCACCTGGGGACGCATCCGCCCCCAAAAGCATGACGCGCACCCGACCGGCCAGCGCCCGGGTCGCCCAGTCGGCAAGGGACCAGCTCGCTCCCCTGCCGCTAACCCCTGTGAGGACGAAGACGGTCTCCTGGGCTACCGCAAACCGCTCCAGCGCTCGGACAAACCCGCTCCTGCGGATGTGCCGGGCGGGGTCGAAGGGCCGGGAGAGCCGGTGGCGGGCGACGGCATCAGCGGCGAGGTCGCAGGCTTGGACCACGTCCACGTCGAACGGCTTGTCCGAGCGGATGCTGAAGCCCGTAACCTCGTTCACCCAGGCAGCATTGTACGGCCGGACCGAGGCGGGGCCGGCCCCGGAGTCCTCGAGCATGGCACCGACGAGGAGGCTCGCAAGACGCCGTATCTGGTATCGGTCGGGGGACGCCAGCGCGATCTCGACTTCCACCTCTGCTTTGAGCGTGTCGAGCATAACGGGTTCTGTCCCAGAGAGCGCGCGCAGGATATCCAGCGCGCGGGCCTTGATGTCTGCCGGCGAGGGCGCATCGGCTCCCCAGGTGGCCAGAGTCGCGCCGACCTGCGCAACGATTCCGTCGAGCTTCTTCTGAAGGGTTGGCTTCGCGGTCGGGTCGCTGGCGAACTCCAATATCTCGCCTTTCCGGACCTCGGCCTCGGTGACCAACCGAACCTGCCAAGAACGTCTGCGCCGCTCAGAGGCGAAGCCGTTGCTTACGAAGTTGAGCAGCAGGTTCTCATCGAGGAGGGCAGAGGGCGTCCAGGGGAACCGGGTGCATTTCAGTTGCATCCAGACATCTTCGGCAGCGATCTGTACTCCGATCGACAGCGTGGGCGCGGGCCCGCCTCCAGCCACGGTCGGCGGGACAATCGGGGCCGCCAGGAGGTCGTTGCCCTCGAAGAACCGGACCTCCCCTACCCTGGCTTTGAGGATCAGCCAGATGGCGTAGACGAGGTGATAACTGGTCCCCTTGAGATTATTCCAGTCTCCGAGTACCTCACGGTCAACACCCGTGCTCATGTCGACCTCATCAGACTTGAAGTTGCGGCAAAAGAGCCTCTCGACTCAGAGCCCCGACCCAGCCAGTGGGTCGAGGAAGCAGGTCAAAGCGAAGTATGTTCGCTGATAATGTAGACAAATAGCTGGGCGCAGGATGGGCGTTTTTTGGCGTAGGAACCGCCGACGAAAGGTCTCGCCCGCCGAAAAGGTGTTGCCCGCCGAAACGATTCGTCGCTACGAATCGTCGCTCGTTCCTGTCACGGATCGAAGAAGATGACGAAGGGCGGACCGGGAACAGCTACGGTGATTTTTTAGATCCGTTTCGTCGAGTTCATCTGTGTCATGCCGAAACCGGCTCCCGGTTGGTAGAGTCCGGAGCGAGAGAAGCGGCTGAGAGAGACTCAGCCGCTTCCAACCTGATGTGGAGCGACACGTGGTCCGACGAGTACGCCTGGAGCAGCGTTAAGTTCACCCCCGGCGTCTGCCGCCTCCGCTTGCCTGTCCCTGACAGCAACAGCAAGAACTTCCCCGAGCAGCAGGCTCTTCTGCTTCCCAGCGAGGAGGCCACGCCGGTCGCACTCGCGGCCACGACACTCCTCTGCCACCTCAATCAGACCGGGAACGATCTGCTGGCCAGTGACTGGACCCACTGCGCGGAGGCGCTCCCCGGCGAGGGCCGCGTCGTACTCGCCGTGGGCGGGGGGTCGCGTGGGCGTCTACTGGGGCGGCAGCCGCCGCGGCCGCTTGTGGCTCTCGGGTGCCGGAAGTCCTGACCTTGGTGTCTTGAAGGCTTGCGCCTTCTTGAACCCTTAATGCCCCGCCGCACGTCGGCGGGGCTTTCTTGACGTAAGCACCCCCTTCGATGTCGATCCTTGCACACCAGATGCGAGTTTGTCGTGTGTCGTTTTTTGCCGATGGCGACGTTCGCGCCGGCTCACGCCGCCTGCATGTCCAAACGCATAAGGCCACAGTAGCGAACAGAACGTGACAACGTCACATTTCCGCCCTCTTGTCGCGCCATGTCGCCGAGAGGCACATGGGAAGGTAATTACACTACATCGTCAAGGGCACGCGTTGACAAGAATTTTCGACGCCGAAAGTCGATGGAAGCAAGTCGATTCTTTGCGCCTCCTGTTATACTTCGCCTAACCCACTTTAGCTGAAGGAAGAATGACGACCGTCTACCTTCCAGCATCGGGCGACAATCCGCAGCCTGAGCCAAGCGGCGCGATCGCGAACGTTGGACAACTGAAGGCAGATGTGGTGTCCTCGCCCTCGCTCTTGACGGGCCAGATCTTCGTGCCCAGTTCACCGAAGCGTGCCACTCTCGGTGGCTCGCCAAGTCGCCCTCGAAAGACATCCGGACGAATTACGCGAGGGACGTTAATTCTACAGCTGCACATTGCCCTTGTAATGGAGTTTGGTTTCAGCTGCAATGAAGTCAAGGGTTTACATTGATTCCTGTACTGGCCAGTTTCAGGGAGCGTTTCCTCAAGAAAGAGGGTGCTTCCGTGACTACAGAC
>JBBQPM010000238.1:0-9190 GCA_038217425.1 Gemmatales bacterium | reverse complement strand
GTGGGCGGGGTGGGGCCCCTTTTCGGTCGGGGGCGGCCGGGGCGCCCCCCGCCCGGCTCCAACCCCCTCGGCGTGCTCCCCCCCCCGCCCCCCCCCCCCCGGCCCTCGCCGATTATGCCGGGACGAGTGCCGGAAACCATTGGCGCGCCCTCTTCGGAGAGCGAGCGAGCCGCCGAGTTCCCCCTTCTCCCCCGGGACTCCGGGTGGGAAAGCGCCGGGGAGGCGTATCCTTTGCGAAATCAACGTCTTTGCAGGTTCACCCCCCCTCACCCCTGTCCCCTCACTCCCCCGGAGTACCGAGAGAGAGGGGCGACATTCGAGCCGTTTGCGTTTATATTGCCCATCTATCACGGCTCGCCATATGCAGTGCAAGCGTGAGCAGCTCCAGGCCTGCGGGTTCCTCGAAAACTTGGCTACACCCTGCCCGGGCGCCCGGAACTGCTACAATGTTCCAGTGAACCCCCAGAACCTTGCCGGCTCCCGATGGACGCACTGCACAATTCCTTGATCCGTCAGCCCGATGACTTCAACGCCCTGTGCGCCCAACTCGAGGCGCACGACCTCCTGGGCTTCGACACCGAGTTCGTCGGCGAAAACACGTACCACCCCGATCTCTGCCTGATCCAGGTCGCCACGCCCGATGCGCTCTACCTCATTGACTCGCTGGAACTCGAGGATTTGAGCCGATTCTGGGAGATCATCGTCGATCCGAAACGAACGGTCGTGGTCCACGCGGGGCGCGAAGAAGTTCGGCTCTGCCACCTGGCGTGCGGACGGACGCCTGCGAATCTCGTCGATCTCCAGCTGGCCGCGGGCATGGTCGGGCTGGCGTATCCGCTGGGGCACGGACCGCTCGTGCAGCAGGTTCTCGGCAAACGGTTGAGCAAGGGCGAAACGCTCACCGACTGGCATCAACGGCCCCTCACGCCCGCGCAGCTTCGCTACGCCCTGGACGACGTTCGCTATCTGCTGGCGACATGGACGAAACTGGAGAATAAGCTCACCCAGCTCGATCGTCACGATTGGGCGCGCGAGGAGTTCGAGCGCCTGCGGCACATCGCGACGCCGCTCGAGCCGAACGTCGATTCGCTGGGCGAGAAATGGCGCCGACTCAAAGGGTGCGGCGGGCTCGACAGTCGTCGTCTCGCCGCGGTCCGCGAACTGTTTCTGTGGCGCGAACGCAAAGGGGCGGAGCTGAATCGTCCGCCCCGGGTGCTGGTCCGCGACGATTTGCTGGTGGAGATCGCCCGTCGTCAGCCGAAGCAGGCGCGCGATCTCAGCGTGGTTCGCGGCGTGGCGCACAAGTTTCTCGAGGAGATGTTTCACGCCCTGGAGACCGCGCGAGGGTTGCCGAACGAGGAGTGCCCGGAGGTGGTGGAGCGCGAGGTCGATCCTCCCCAGGTGGCGATGGCGGTGAATATCTTGCAGGCGTTCCTCGCGGACTTCGCGGCCCGCAATTACCTGGCGCCGAACTTGATCGCGTCGGTAAGCGATCTGCGGAGTTTGACGCGGGCGCAGTGGGAGCGCGACGAGGCGCCGATCGAGACGCTGCTGCACACGGGTTGGCGGAGCCGGGCGATCTTGCCGGAGTTGCTCGATGTGCTGCAGGGCCGACGTTGGCTGCGGCTGGCGGACTTGCGGAGCGTGACGCCTTTTGAGTTTCGCTGACAAATACGAGAAAAGCCACAGAGGGCACAGAGTGCACAGAGGAAGAAGGAAGAGAGCGAAATTCGGGAGTCCATGAATGCGTGTGGACGCGACTTCGTTCGGCCTTGCAGGCCGAATATAAGAAAAGCCACAGAGGATCCCGAGAAATCGAATTCCTCAGTCTTTTGTCTTCCTCTGTGACCTCTGTGGCTTGTTTCTTTCAAACATGAAGGCCTACCGACACCCCTGACGGCGAAGGATCTGGAATGAATGTCCCCGCGCGAACGACGTCGTTCGGAAAATGGATGGCTCTCACCGCCGCCCTTCTGGGCTGGCTGTTCGACGGCCTGGAGATGGGGCTGTTTCCGCTCGTCGCCAATCCGGCGCTGAAGGAGTTGCTGCCGCCCGGCGAGTCGATCCCGAAATGGTTCGGCATCATCACTGCGTTCTTCCTCGTGGGGGCGGCGACCGGGGGCGTCCTCTTCGGCTGGCTGGGCGATCGCATCGGCCGCGTCCGCGCCATGATGCTCAGCGTACTTACCTACGCCCTGGTGTCGGGCCTGTGCGGCTTCGCGACCAACGCCTGGCAGATCGGCATCCTGCGCTTCATCGCCGCGTTGGGCATGGGGGGCGAATGGTCGCTGGGGGTCGCGCTCATTAACGAGATTTGGCCCGATCGTTCGCGCGCCTTCCTCGCCGGGCTCATCGGCGCCGCCGCCAACGTCGGTTATCTCCTCATCGCCGTCGTCGGCATGGGCCTCTCGAGCTTCGTGCAGGAAACCGGCCAGTTCCTCCGCGCCGTCGGCCTTTCCGAAGAGACGACCGCGACGCTCCTTAGCAACCAGGGTTGGCGGCTCCTCATGATGTTCGGCGCCCTGCCCGCGCTGCTCACCTTCCTCATCCGCCTGTACGTCCCCGAGTCGACGCGCTGGGAAGACGAACGCGAAAAAGGCTCGACCAGCCACTGGAAGACGCAAGACCTCATCGGCGTCCTGATCGGCGGCGCCGCCGCATGCGGCATCATCGTCCTCTGGGCGATCGACCTCAATCACTTCGTGCAAATCGCCGGCTCGTTCGTCCTCTTCCTGATCACGCTCGCGGGATTCGTTTATCCCGTCTACCAGTTTTTGGCCCGCTCGGAAACGGCGCAGACACCCGAGGCGCATCGGCTGCAGCCGACGCTGACGCGCATGTTGCTCGCGGCGACGCTCAGTTTCGTCGCGCTCCTGGGCACGTGGGGGACGGTGCAGGCCGCCCCGTCGTGGGCCGACATGATTAACAAGCTACTGCCGCCGGATCAACAGCGCACGCTGGTCCGCGAGAACACCCTGGCGATGGCCTCGCTTGGCGCCATCGTCGGCACCATCTTCGCCGCCCTCATCGGCGGCTGGATGGGCCGGCGCATCACCTACTTCTTCCTGTGCATCGCCTCGTTCTTCATGGTCCATTTCTTCTTCCAGCCCGACCGCACCCTCGACGGCTGGTTCATGTTTCATGCGTTCATGCTCGGCGCCATCACCGCGTCGTTCTACGGCTGGCTGCCCCTGTATCTACCGGAACTCTTTCGCACCAACGTCCGCGCCACCGGACAGGGCTTCGCGTTCAATTTCGGCCGAGTGCTGGCGGCGATCGGCGTGTTGCAACTGGGCAACCTTCGCTCGTGGTATAGTTCCGTCGAAGTCGAAGGCGTCGCCCTCGCCTGCGCCGCCCTCAGCTGGGTCTATGTCGTCGGCGTCATCGTTATCTGGCTCGTGCCCGAAACCAAAGGTCAACCCCTGCCCGAGTAATCCCCCCATGCGCAAACTGCAAATCCTCGGCGTCGTCGGCTTTTTCCTGGGTGCGAGCGTGCTGCTCCTGTTCTGGGTCAACCGCGACCGCACCGATGTGGTCAAAGCTCGGCGATTGGCCCTGGCGGAGATCGAGAAACGCCTGGCCCATGCCGGGCCCGATGAACCGTTGCCGACCATTCACTGGCGCAAGCCCAAGCTCGCGGTCATCCTCGTCTTCGACCAGTTTCGCGGCGATTATCTGAGTCGCTGGGAGAAGCACTACGGCGAGGGGGGCTTCAAGCGTCTGATGAAGGACGGGGCGTGGTTTACGAACTGCCATTATCCCTACTCCGACACGCTGACGGCGCCGGGGCACGCGTCCTTGGCGACCGGGACGACGCCGTCGCGGCACGGCATCGTCGCCAATTCGTGGTTCAATCGGCAGAAGGGGGACATGCAGGAATCGGTCGAGAGCTTCAAGTTCCGCCCCGTCCCCAAGCCTCCGAAGGATCTGCCGGGGAGCACGCCCGAACATCGCCGTGCCGAGACGGTGGGGGACGTGCTCCTGCGCGTCACGAAGGGGAAAGCCAAGGTCGCCTCGCTGTCGATCAAGGACCGGGCCGCGATCCTGCTGGCGGCGTTTCGCGCGCGGATCTGTTACTGGTTCAGCACCGCGATCGGGCAGTTCGTCTCATCCACGTATTACCTCGACGACGATCTCGCCCCCTGGGTGAAGGAATTCAACAAGAGCAAGATGCCCGACCAGTGGGCCGGCAAAGAGTGGACGCGGTTCAAAGACGACGCGGCGCTGTACGACCAGGAAGCCGGGCCCGACGACCTTGTCGGCGAAGGTTCGGGCTACGCGCAGGGCCGAGTTTTCCCCCATCCCTTCCCCAAGAAGACCGGTAAAGAGTACTATCAGGCCGTGACGTGTGCGCCGCAGGGCAACGAGATGCTCCTGGAACTCGCCAAGCGCTGCATCGTGGCCGAGAAGCTCGGGCAGGGGAGCGAGACCGACCTGCTCTGTCTCAGCTTCTCCTGCAACGACGTCGTCGGCCATTCGTACGGGCCCGATTCGCATGAAGTCTTCGATATGACGCTGCGAACCGATCAGCTCGTGCGCGAATTGCTCGACTATCTCGACGAGAAAGTCGGTAAGGACAACTACGTCCTGGCCATGAGTGCTGATCACGGCGTCTGCCCGCTGCCGGAGTTCTCCAAGGAAGGCGGACGCATCGATCCGGGCGAACTCAACAGCGCCGCCCACGCCCACATGGATTCGGTCCTGGGGGGCAAGCGCTGGATGGATTCGTTCGATGGCCGAAGCTGGTTCACGATCCATCCGGGGACGTGCAAGGCCATGAAGAAGTCGCCCGAGGAGGCGGCGGAAACGCTGGCGGCGTTTCTGCGCAAGCAGAAGGGAATCCAGGCGGCCTACACGCGCACGCAGATGATGGAGAAATCGGAAGCGAGCGATCCGCTCCTGGAGCGCGTCAAGCTCACGTTTCATCCGGACAACAGCGGCGACGTGATGTTCGTGATGGAACCCAAGTGGTTGCCGGTGCCGCCGGTGGCGATGAACCCGAAGGGTACGGCGTACAGCACGACGCACGGTTCGCCGAACGACTACGATACGTGGGTGCCGCTCGTGGTGATGGGCCCCGGCGTGAAGGCGGGGAAATACGACGAGCGGATCATGCCGCAGGCGCTGGCGCCGATCTTGAGCCGTGCGATTGGCATCACGCCGCCGCGCGGGAACATCGCGCCGCTGCCCGAGTACGTCTTCAAAGGGGAATGAGCGATGAAGGCGGCGCTGGTCCTGATCGCGCACGGCAGCCGAAATCCCTCGGCCAACGCGGACCTGTTCGACCTTGCCGGGACGATCACGGATTATGCGGGCGTCTTCCCGTCGTTTTTGGAGTTGGCGGAGCCGACGATTCCCGAGGCGGCGGCGCAGGCGGTCGCTTCGGGAGCGACGCGGATCGTCCTGGCGCCGTACTTTTTGTCGGCGGGGGTACACGTGCGTCGCGATTTGGAGATGTACCGCAACGAGTTCGCGGCGCGTTTTCCGGAGGCGGAGTTCGTATTGGCAGCGCCGTTGGGGCCGCATCCGCTGTTGCGCGAGCTGGTGCTGCTGCGGGCGGCGGAGGCGGTGGATGCCAAAAAGCCCCGTGGGTGAGGTGCTCCGAACTCCGGGGTTCGGAGTACCTCACCCGCGGGAGTTGCGCCAAATAATCCGCTTGGAAATCCTCCCGCGGCTTGCGATAATTGAACCTGGGGAAGGGTTTTAGACGAAAGGCTCGCCATGAAATATTCGTTCGCCGTCGGGCTGTCGGCCCTCTTGTGCCTCAGCTTCAGCCTCGCGTCCGCGCAGGTTGAGAAGAAGGACGAGAAGAAGGAAGAGAAATCAATCCTCGACATCGGCGGCAAAACCGTCGACCAGTGGATCAAGGAGATCGGCTCCAAGGATCCGAGTAAACGCGAGGCCGCGGTCCGCGCCATCGTCGCGTTCGGGCCGGAACATGCGGCCAAGGCGGCGCCCGCGCTCATCGCCGAAGTCAAACGCGGCACCGGCTTCTCCCCCATCGATTTCGGCGTGCGCAATACCATCGCCTCCGCGCTCGGGCCCATCCTCGCCGAAAACAAGCACGACCCCAAAGTCATCAAGGACGGAATCGTCCAGCTCAAACGCCTCATGAGCGATAACCAGATCGTCATCCGCTTCCGCGCCGCGCAGTCGCTCGCCCGGCTGGGGCCTCAGGCGATGGAGGCGCTGCCGGAAGTCATTTCGCTGAGCAAGGAACCGACGTCGTGGGAGACCCGGCAGACCGCGGCCATCGCCCTTGCCAGCCTCAGCATGGATCTCAAGACCACGCCTCGGCCGGAGGTAATCATGAACCTGTCGCGCCTGCTCGAGGATCCCGCCTTCCAGGTCCGCATGTCCGCCGTCCAGGCGTTCGTCGCCATGCCCGCGCCCGCCGATCCCACCACCAAGGCGGTCATCCTCGGTAAGCTCAGGAACATGACCCTCAAGGATCCGGAGACCAACGTCAAAATCTGGGCGAACATGGGCATCATGGGTGTCGAACAGGGCGTTCGGCCCGACCTCGTGCTGGCGATCGCCAAGTATTGCAAGGACGAGGACGCCATCGTCCGCACCCAGGCAGCCACGGCGCTCGGCTCGATCGGGCCCAAGGCGCAGCCCGCGCTCTCCACGCTGATCGTCATGATCGGCGACGAAGATCCGACGACGCAGGCGGCCGGCATCTGGGCGCTGGGGCAACTCGAATCGGCCGCGACCAGCGCGGTGCCGCAGCTGGAGAAGATCGGGGCCGACACCCGCGAGCCGGAACAGCTGCGCATGCTCGCCAAGGCGGCGGTCGACAACATCAAGGGAAAAAAGAAGGCGCCCCCCGCGCCCTGACAAGGAGCTTTCGTGGAACTTTATGAACTCGTTTGGCCCAAAGTGGCCGCCCTGCCCAAAACCATCCCCATCGTCTTCCCCATCGCCGCCCTTGAGCAGCACGGGCATCACATGCCGGTCTTCACCGACAGCCTGCTGCTGGGTGAAGTCATGCGCCGCGTCAAGGAGCAGATTCAAGGCGACTGCCTGTTCGCACCGCTGCAATGGCTGGGCAACTCACATCACCACCTCGACTTCCCGGGCACCATGTCCGCCGAACCGCGACTCTACCTGGACATGCTCTCGGGCATGGTCGAGAATTTCTTGCCGCACGGCTTCCAGCGTTTCGTTTTCATCAACGGCCACGGCGGCAACATCGTCCCCGCACAGCAAGCGATGTTCGAGCTGCGCCAAAAGATCCGTGCGCGGAATGACGTTCTGCTCCTGTCGTCCACCTACTGGACGCTGGGGGGCGACCCGACCAAGGCCAACCCCGCTCTCAAGCAGAAGCAGATGGGCCATGCCTGCGAGTGGGAAACGTCGATGATGCTACGGCTCCGTCCCGATCTGGTGATTGAGCACGAGAAGACGCAGCCGATCGAGTTCGGCACGCCGTTCACGCCGGCGACGCGGGCCTGGATCACCAAGGATCGCACCGAAACCGGGCACATCGGCGATCCGAGCCAGGCGACCGCGGAGAAGGGCGAGACGATCTTCACAACGTTCGCGGCCGACGTCGTCAAGCTACTCGAACGCGTCATCCGTTGGGACGGCAGGGAGTGGAACGCATGAGTTCCGCTCCAGGCGATTCCTCCTCATTCGACGCCGCGCCGCGCTCCCCCCGCTGGAAATGGGGCGTGTGCGGCCTGCTCCTCCTGGCGACCATGCTCTTGTACATGGATCGCCAGACGCTCGCGCTCACTATCATCGACATCCGTCGAGACATCGGCATTAACAACGAACAGTATGGCCAGCTCGAGTTCGGGTTCGGCATCGCGTTCGCGGTCGGCGCCATCTTCTTCGGCATCCTCGTCGATCGCTTTCCGATCCGCTGGCTCTATCCGTTCGTCTTGACGTGCTGGTCGTGCGCCGGGCTGGCGACGGCGTTCGCCGTCGACATCGGCGACGCCCTGGCGACCTTCTTGACGCCGATCTTTGGCGACCCCGGCCAATGGCTGATCGGCTTCACCGGGCTCAGCGACGAGCAGCGCACGTGGTCGCCCGAAAAACAGGGCAGTCTGTCGCGTGGGTTTCTGGGTTTCTGGTCGTGCCGGGTCTCGCTGGGCTTCTTCGAGGCGGGGCATTGGCCGTGCGCGCTGGTGACGACGCAGCGGATTCTGGCGCATCGCGAGTTGCCGCTGGGCAACAGCATCTTGCAGAGCGGCGCGTCGCTGGGCGCCATCCTGACGCCGATCGTGGTGCTGCTTCTGAGTCCGGTGAGCGTTCAACCGAATCAGCCGTCGTTCGCGGATGCGATCTGGGAGTTGTGTACGTTTCCGTCGCGTCCGGACGTGGCGGCCGAGATTGCCAGCGACGCCTGGCGGGCGCCGTTCGTGGTGGTCGGGTTGGTCGGCCTCAGCTGGCTGATACCCTGGTTTTTGCTGATCGGCAAACGGGACCTGGAGTATCGCCCCATGGTCCGCACGGCCGCGGAGGGGGGCGAGCCGTCGACGGCGCTCCTGGTACGCAAGTTTCTGGCGTGCATCATCATCGTCGTGATGATCAACCTGATGTGGCAGTTCTACCGCGCCTGGCTCCCCAAGCTCATGGGCGAGCATCACGGTTACAGCAAGCTGGCGATGGGCATCTTCATTTCGATGTACTACATCATGTCCGACATCGGTTGCATCGGCGCCGGGGCGATGGTGCGCAAGCTCGCCGGCGTGGGCTGGGACGTGCACAAGGCGCGCGTCTTCACGTTCGCAGCCTGTACCGGGTTGACGTCGCTCAGTTTCGTGATCGCCGAGACGCCGCCGGGCCCGTGGCTGGTGTTGATGCTGTTCCTGGTGGCGGCCGGATCGCTGGGGCTGTTCCCCAATTATTACGCGTTCTCGCAGGATCTCTCGCGTCGGCATCAGGGCAAGATCACGGGCACGCTCGGGTTCTTCAGCTGGGTGGCGTCGGCGGCGATGCAGGGCTACGTCGGCAAGGACCTGGAAGCGAACAAGGACTACCGCCTGGCCATCACGCTGGCAGGCGCGGCGCCGCTGATCGCGCTGGCGGCGCTGTTGATCCTCTGGCGGCCGGGCCGCAAGCAGAGCATGCCGATCTAGTTGGACAGCGCCACTTTTCTGGCTTTGTCAACACAACGTCAAGGGCAAAGACAGGTTGGGGCGCGCCAATGGATTCTGGCGAGCCAGGTCGCGTAAGC
>JBBQPM010000237.1:0-9275 GCA_038217425.1 Gemmatales bacterium | reverse complement strand
CGCGAATATCTTTTTCGCGGATCTTGGGTTCAGGGGTGGGGGTAACCGGCTCCATGAACAATAAGATGCGCGATTGTCGTCGGGAGCGCAATACTGTACATTTATATTTCAATGGCGCAAATAGCGTGCCGAACAGGATTGCGCCAGACCTGCTTCATCCAGCCTTACCCCGCATGATTTGCATGTGCCGAGTGACGGCGCCTTTGAGTAGAAACGAAATCAGCCAGAGCACTGGCCACGCCCAAACGGACTTGGCGTGCATCTCGAACGTTCGAGCGACCTTCGTTTCGCTGCCCGTCCGCGAAAACTCCCACGTTTCGACGATTCGCGTGGCCAATCGGGAAAGGGGAGCCGCGAAGTCCTTCATGTGGATCGCCACTCGGCGATCGGGTTGCCATTCGATGATTTCTTCGATGTGACTCGAGCCGTCGGTATTCCGGACGCGGATGCGCGTTCCCACGACGTTTGGCGTCCGCGTCTCGAACTCTGCGGATTTGATTCCCGGTATTGGGCCGTAGCCGGGAAACTCGGGCCATCTGGATAAATCGAGAATCCCCTCGGAGATCGCTTCGGGAGACTGCACGAGCATCGCTTCGCAGACAAACGCGATGGGCTTCATTGGTCTTTCCCATCTTCCCGCACGGGGGGCGGCGGCAACGGCGGGATCTCCTCCAATGGCTCCGTTTCCGCCGGCACGATCGGTTCCGGTTCCCTTGGCTCCGCGCGCTTCTGCACCGGAGCGGTCCGAGTCGGCTGCGCAACGCGGACCGTTGGCTTCGTATCCGCCTGCTGGATCGCGCTGGGCAGCGGCTCCTTGCGGAAGAACAAGAGCGCAATCAACAGCACCAGGCCGATGCCGAACACCAGACCGAACTTCGCGTCTTTAGGCATGACTTCTCTCCAGGGGCGGTCAAGTATGCGCCACGCCCCTGCCCGCTCGCGCCAAATCCCGAAACTTGAATCGTTTTCGAAACCCCCGTTCTGCTAGAGCCGACAGCTTCCCTAGAACCCGCAGAGAGCGAGCAGCTTGCCGTTCGGCATTGGCTCGAATCGGATCCGCCGGTATAGTCGTCCTCGATACGACGCCCCCGGAGATAAGTCATGCGCGTTTGCTTCCTGGAAGATCGGCCCGAAGACTTCGAACCGCTGACGCTCACGCGCGCGACCTTCGATCTATGGTGCGGCGCCCGGACGCTGCGCGAGAAATGGCTCGCAGCTCTCCAGCCGACGTCCTACGGCGCGGTGGTTCGGCCTCCTCTCGAAGCTCTGTACCGGGCGCGAGAACCCGACTTCAACGTCAATTCCTGGGATTGGCTCCGCGCAGAGCCGACGCTACTGGTGAACGCCGCCTGGTTGCCGAGCGTTTGGCCCGGCCCGTTCTCGGCGGAAGAGATCGGGCTCCTGGGCGATCGCATCGTGTATGCCTGGCTGATGCCGGAACGATTGCAAGAGTTGACGCAGCACGACGCGGCCGAGTGTTTGCATCGTTGGCGGCTGGCGCTGCCCAACCGCGTTTGTTCCGGTCGCTTACTGGAACGGCTCTGGGATCTGGTGGAGCACAACGGCGCCGAGATCGTGCGCGATTTCGCCGGGTGGGACGCGCAGTGCGGACCGACCTGGACCGAGGCGCCAATCCATCTGGTCGGCCCCCGCGATCGGCTCTGGATCGATCCATCCGCGCGCATCGATCCGCTGGTGACGGCGGATACGTCGGCGGGGCCGGTCATACTCGACCATCACGTGATCGCGGCGCCTTTCACGCGGTTGGAAGGGCCCTGTTACATCGGGCCGGGCACGCATTTGAACGGCGCCAACATCCGCGCTGGCGCCACCATCGGGCCGCAATGCCGGATCGGCGGCGAAGTCGAGGCGAGCATTATCCAGGGTTTCACGAACAAGGCGCACGACGGTTTCCTCGGTCACAGCTACCTGGGCGAATGGGTCAACCTCGCCGCCGGCACGCAGACCAGCGATCTGCGCAACGATTACGGCGAAGTGACGATGATCCACGCCGGGCGCAAAGTGCCGACGGCGCAGACCAAGGTCGGCTCGTTCATTGGGGATCACACGAAGACGGGTCTGGGCACGTTGCTCAACACCGGCAGCATCGTCGGGACGTTTTGCAATCTATTGCCGGCAGGCCCCTATGCGCCGCGCGTCGTACCGTCGTTCTCGAATTGGTACAACGGCGTGCTCGACGAAGGGTTTGCGCTCGAACAACTCCTGACCACGGCGCGGCGCGTGATGCAGCGGCGCGGACAAACGCTGTCGGCGGAGCACGAGCAACTATATCGGCAATTGTGGAGTGATACGTCTGTCGAGCGACGACGGGAGATGCAGCGGACGTTGCGGCGCGGAGCGTAACCTTCCCCAGGGCTTTCGCCGGGTCACGTACAAAAAAGGTAAAGCCCGCAGGATCGCTGCGGGCTTGATGGGTCTTTGATAGAAGGGAAACTATCCCTTGGCTGCGAGCACCGGCATGTCCGACTTCGTCGCGGTTTCGCCGAGCAATTCTTGCCGGAAGATCGGGACGTCGCGTGGCGCCTCGATGCCTAGCCGAATTTTGCCGCGGTCGATGTCGACCACCGTGATGCAGATGTTGTCATTGATGTAGATCTTCTCGCCCAACTTACGGCTTAGTACCAACATAGTCGCTACTCTCCTTCAAGCGAAAGTGATGAGGACTGCTGCCAACTATAGTCCATTTTTGATGGGAGACGCGGTTCTGGGCCGTCATTTTCTCCCTTGGCGAAAGAATGATAGAAGCAAGATCAGTGCCAGTCAAATAGCCCTTACAACCGGCGCACCGGCTTTTCGCCTCAACCCCTGCACATTCCTCACGTTCGGAACTTTAGCAAATCTTGAAGAAATCCCAAGTGGAATCGGGTTGCCAACTTGGTTAGGGGCGGAATCGCACAGAGCGCTCGAAAATGCGCCGCACGGGAATCCAGGCGCCGATCGCTCGGCAACCCTATTCCCTTGAAAATACACAAGTTACGAACCCTGGGTGGTTGAGCTACCGGATGGCAGCGAGAACGGCGTCGGCCATCTGCGTCGTCGTCGACGTGCCGCCGAGGTCGGGGGTGCGGACCTTCCCTGCCTTGAGCACGCTGGCCACGGCGGACTGCACAGCCTGGGCTGCCCGTGGGTTGCCCAGGTGGTCCAGCAGGAGCTTGGCCGAGAGAATGGCGGCAAGAGGGTTGGCGATTCCCTTGCCCGCGATGTCGGGCGCCGAGCCGTGCACCGGCTCGAACATACTCGGAAACGTGCGTTCGGGATTGATGTTCGCGCTGGCGGCCAGGCCCACGCTCCCCGTCACCATGGCACTGAGGTCCGTCAAGATGTCGCCGAAAAGGTTGCTGGCGACGACGACGTCGAAGACTTCGGGCTTGCGGACGAAATCCATGGCGGCGGCGTCGACGAGCAGCGACTTTGCCTGAACGTCTGGATACTCCTTGGCGACGGCATGGAAGGCGTCGTCCCACAGGCCGAGCGTGTGGGTGAGGGCGTTAGCCTTGGAGATGGAGGTGAGCTTTTTCTTGCGTTTGCGGGCGGCTTCGAAGGCGGCGCGCATGATGCGCTCGCAGCCGCGCCGGGTGAAGACGGCGGAAGCGATGGCGGTTTCCGCGGGGGTGCCGACGTACAGCCGACCGCCGATCGGGGCGTATTCGCCTTCGGTGTTTTCGCGGAAGACGAGCATATCGATGCTGCCGGGCGCCTTGTCGCGCAGCGGCGATTGCACGCCGTCGAAGAGGTACGCAGGGCGCAAGTTCACGTACTGATCGAACTTGCGACGCATGGGGAGCAGCAGACCATGCACGGTGACGACTTCGGGGACGTCAGGCCGGCCGACGGCGCCGAGCAGGATGGCGTCGTGCTGGGCGAGAATATCCCAACCGTCTTCGGGGAGGATGGCGCCGGTCTTCTGGTAGAAGTCGGAACCCCAGGGGAGCGGGTTCCATTGATATCGTGTATTTTCCAGGGCCAGGGCGGCATCGACGACGCGCACGGTTTGGTCGATCACTTCAGGTCCGATACCGTCGCCGCCGATGACCGCGATGCGAGCCATGAAAAAACCTCGGAGAATGTCTAAAGTCTGAAACGAAGACTGCCGATGGTTTTTTATTGGAGAACCCACGAATTGGTAGGCCGAGTTCCATGGCCGAGCACGCACGCAATTTATCGCCTCTGACCGCGCCGTTTTGGCTGCGAGCGCTGGGGGTCTGCACCTTGACGGGCGGACTCCTCTGCTCGGTCGGCGGTTGCAACTGGAACAAGAACGCCAAGCACGCCAAGGGAGATCCGCTCCTGGGCGAGGTTCATCCCAAGGAGAAGACGTTCGAACCAGGCAGCGCCCCCGCCTCGGCCGGCGTGAAGGACAACAACTCGACGTCGTCGATCACGCCGCTGCAGCCGATGCCGGCGACGCCCAACAGCTTCACGCCGGCGGCCCTTGCCAGTCGGTTGCAACCGCTGCCGGGGGGCAAAGAGTTGGCGATTGGCGACGGCACGCACACCGGCCAGCGGGCGCTGATCGTGCCGCTACCGAATGAGAGTAACGCGCTGGTGCAGAGCGCGTCGTCATGGACCGCGAGTTCGCAGAGCCTGGCCAATTCCGCCGACCGTTTGCAGGCCGACCTGCAGCGCCGCGGCGTGTTCAAATATCACTTCACGCCGCTACCCGACGGCGTCCGGCTCAATGCCTTCGTGCAAGACCCGGAGCACGCCGACCGCTTCGAGATCGTCGAAACGACGGGACGCGACGCCGCGGCGGCGTTCCAGACGCTGCTCTATCGACTTGATGAGAAGAAGTGATTTTCTGTTCTGGTTGAGCGCTCGCTGGAGCGAGGCGAATTGATATCCGCCCTACTTCGCATCAAAAGATGTGAGGAAATCCCGCCGCCCAAATCGTTGCGTCACCTCTCGACTCTACCCTGTTTCTGACAAGGCCGTGTCAATCCTTGGCACCGAAACGCGATCAGGGAGCTTTGTCCGAACGCCAAAGCAAACACAATTCCAGGCCGCCTCTTTCCTATTCAGGAGGCAGCAGTATTGTCAATTACGGAGCCAATCCGATTTGGAGAGGCGCATCATGCGGGAGATGCCAAATGCCGTGGCCCAAATTTACTGCGCAAGAGCTTTCCATGTTAAGCCCAGAGGAGCGGGCCTACGTTCAAAAAGGAGAACAGGAACTAATCCAGGGGAATGCAATGCAATTAGATGACATCGAAAGTAACTGCGATGATTGCGCGCAATTTGCAAAAACCTACCGTGTCCTGCGACGTGACAAGCGACAGACGCTTGAAAAACTCCGAGCGGATCTAAACAATCAAACGCCAGGGGCATCCGAACCGTACCGCCTGCTGATGCTCCAATTATATGATCGAGTCATTTCATATAAGCTAGAAAGTATGGCCCGTTTTTTTCAATTTAAGTGGAATGACGATATTGAAACCTGGGCAGGCAAAGAGAATGGGATTCTGGATCGTGGCGGATGCTTGCTGCTAATTGTCGCCGCCGCGACACTCGTCGGACTAGGATTGTTAATTGCGTGATAAAGATTCTCTGATAACGGAGTTTCAGCATTCCTTCGATGACAGAGGAACGAAGCGATCCCATGGCTAGTGTTGCTTTTGATTATCCTGTGCCTCTAGCTTTATCTCATTTTCATTGGCGAGTACGGAGTATATGCGGTAAGGCACCTGCTACATCGCGACATGAACGGGACAAACGAACCTCCCCCGGTAATCTGGTGCTTAATCTTCCTCGTTGCGCCAATTCTTTTCGGCTGGGTTATTCTGACGGTAATACTTCCAAGATTTTGTCGATGGTTTTTCCTTGGCAAGCAAGAGCCTTGAATCATGCTCATTTCCGACGTACTAGATAATTTGGCAACTATCGGTCGAGCACGTTCGTCAACTTTTCGAAGAATAAGTAACTGCTGGTGTCCGGATGTGTCCGCCTCAACTTGTGGACGCTGTTCGCACCATCGCTAACATCGTTCGTAAGCCGCGACCAAATTTCGGACGTGGCAATCTTTTTTTTTGGAGAACGTCATGAATCTTAAGTTTATCGGAAGGTTGCAGAGAGGATACGAAAGCCCTTACGGATGGCGGACGACGCTCAAGGCTGGAATGGTAGGCACCCTCATTGATGGCCCTTTCGAGGATGCCGGGAAACACTACCTGGGAGTTCTGGAATTCTTCGCTCCAACTGGCGAACGCGAACTAAAGCGAATTCGCCTACATCGTCTACATGAATTTGAACTCATCGTGTAGACAACACCGAACCCATGGCAGACCATAATCGGCAAAAGTAAAGTAGTGTCGAGAGGTGGCGCGGCGGTTTAGGCGGCGGGATTTCCGGGTGTACGGGTTTCCCCTACGAAGAAGGCAAATAAGGGGACAGGCATGTTTTTCGGAAGGGCGAATAACGGGAGAGGCATTTTTCGTAGCTGATACCATTTATTAAAAACATGCCTGCCCCCGTTGTGCCCTTCAAGGCAGCCCCAGTCCTACTCTCAAGCAATCGTCAAACTTTCGAAGTAGCGCCGGCGAAAGGCTCCCCAGCACTTGAGCAACGGCGTCGGAGTAAACGGTGTCGAGCACCAAACTCGATACGACCGAATCAATGAGCAGCCCGTCCCAATATTTTAACCTGACCCCTTTTCTCTTCTCCTTCTATCGACGCTTCTTGCATGACATCGTGTTCTTGCCCATCGGGACCGAGACGATCCAAATGCCCAACTCGATCCCAATCCGCAAGCCGATACTGAATTTCGGATTGGACAAGTTTCCGCACCGGACGCCAATAGGTAATGAGGCCGGAGAGCGGCCTGTTTTCGACGATCGGGATGAACTCGAGCGGCGGGACGACGCCGGTCGGCCGGCGCCAACGGATGAGGGCCTCCGCACCGATACAGCGACCATCGTCCAGGGAGACGGTGGGCAAGTACTCCAGGAAGAACTCCCCCGCCTCGAGGCCGGCTTTAATGGCGTGAAGTTTGATTTTATCGCGTACCATGTCGGACATGCTTGCCTCGCGCCGCCGGCCGGTCAATCGGGTATGTGTGTTTTTACCGACGTCTGAACGCGTTCGAGCGGGATGGCGAAGGCGATGTTTTGGGCTCCGTTGCGGACCGCGAACACGATACCGATAAGTTGGCCGTCGATGTCCAGCAACGGACCACCGGAGTTTCCGGGATTAATGCCGGCATCGGTTTGGATCACCTTGGTGAGGATCGCCCCCGTAGGCAAGGTGATGTCGCGACCCAGGGCGCTGACGATGCCGACGGTCACTGTGCCCGTGTAGCCGAGGGGATTGCCAATGGCGACGACGGTTTCGCCGACTTCCCGAACACTGGAGTCGCCGTACTTGATTGCTGGAAACTTTCCGGGATGGTCGATTCGGACGATCGCTAGATCCTGGTTGGAGTCCGACCAGATCACGTCACCTTTGTAGATTTTATCGTTGGTCTCGATGAAACTAACGGCCACGACCTTTTCCTTGCCGACCACGTGGTGATTTGTGATGGCATAACCGCGCGGATCGACAACGACGCCTGAGCCACGCACTTCCTTTGTGGCGGCGTCCTTAATTACAATGGTGCTGGGCCGAGCGCGGCGAATGCACTGAATGGTCGGCGACAAACTGGTGAACTTTTGCAGGCTCAGCGGCGCCGATGCGGTCGCGGTGTGCGCAGACCCAGTGGTGGCTGCGGCGCCGACGTGCTTCGATTTCCACCCGTCGTTCCAAGCCGAGACGCAGTCGAGCACGATTTCGGCATCCGGCGTTTGAGCGCTTTCCCGCGGGCGAGTCGAATCGACGCCCATCGCGCTCGTGAGATGATCGGCCAGAGGAAGGTTCGGCATGACGGGCCGGTGTCCGAGCGCCAAGAGGCGTTTTTGGACCTCGGGCGACCTGAGCTGTTTCAAGGCCATCGTTGCGACCTCACGCTGCTCGTCCGAAACCCAATCGCGCTGGACCGTGGCCGCGGCGACGTCATCGACGATCGCTCCCTTGACGGGATAAATCGCCACCCAGTCGGCCTGAGTCTTCCGCCGGATCGAGCGATCGTTCAAGGTTCTGAGCAGATGCTCGGGCAAGACGGCCATATGGCAATGAGGCGGCACTCCCATGACTTCGTTGCGCACAAATTCCTCGATCGAGGGGGGATACCAGACTACGGCTCCGTCGAGCGCTTTGGTGGCCTCAACGAGCGCGGGCGACCGGAAATCCTCCTCGTTGAGCCCCTTCGAATTTCCCAGAATCGCGAGACTGGCGGACACCGTGGCATGCATGCCAGCATCGGAGAGATTCGGGTTGCCCAGCACCAATCTGAGCGAGCCCCATTCGGGGTGGCCGGCGGTCTTCCAGCCGTTCCTGGCGATTTCCAGCACGTCAGCCCAGCCAAGATCCTTGCCAGGCCAGCCCATGGCCTCCGCCATAGGCCGCCGAATCGCGATGACGAGCGGCTGACGCATGAAGACCGTTTTTTCGCCCAACAATGGCTTTCCTGTCTTTAACTTGGATTCCCGATCGGCGAGCTCGAGGAAGACTTCCGAAGAGGGGACGATGACCTGCGCTTTCAACGAGCCGTTGAGGACTCCGTCGATAATCTGGCGCGAACTCAAGCTGACGTATTTGATTTCGATCCGTTTGCCGCCAACAGTCTTGAGGCTCGAATCGAACAGGAGTTTCGTCACCGACTCGGAGTCGGACTCGTGAGCATAGTTCAGCATCAGCGATTTGCTAAAAGCGACGATGAGCTGGACCGTTTCCTCGTTCTTGACGCTAGGCCCACTCTGCAGAGGAGCTGCGCCGTCTTTCTTGACGAAGTACCAAGTCGCTCCGACGGCAACGATGGTACATGCGAGCGTGATCAAAGGCCATTTCGAATTCGCGTTCATGACGATAGCACCTCGATTGAAACCGTGAAACACAACATCAGATGGGAACAGCCTTCGTTCGCTCGTTGCTCGCGACGACGCCGTTCGCCTACTGGGCCTGGCACGTGCGTAGTTTTTCACAACACGCCCGCATACTACGCGGGCATCGTGCGAAACGCAAGAAGAATCTGAGTGGAGGGACAAATAGACAAATAATGTACGTTCATGGACGAACTCCATCGTTATCTAAATAGCCGTGCGCGATTCCGCAGCTGATTCAAGCCGCCAGATTCGCGAGTCTCTGCTTTCGTCGGTTCCGCTTGTGGAGGTAATAGTTTACGTCATTCATCAGGGTGGCGATGCGGGGGCGGTTGTGATTGCGAGTCA
>JBBQPM010000236.1:0-9314 GCA_038217425.1 Gemmatales bacterium | reverse complement strand
GCAGTTTGTCCAAGAGCGTAGGTTTGGGTGGCTGCGGGCGCTTTGGTGGAAGGATCATCCTTGAACCCTTGCAAAAAAAAGAAACTAATCCGTTACCCGTCAGTATGATACGTAAGGCTAGTCAACGTTGAAAGGGCTGGTCCTTTGGCCCAATTGCATTCCGAGCAAGCTAGACACTAGGCCTCGGGATCGTCGGCGCCCCCGTGCAATCGTTTCCCGTCGGCTCGCCAAGAACATCTCTCGGATAAAAAAAGCCTAGCGGTGAATCGCCTCAGTTGCGGGCGAGGTACGCCCAAATTCGCGATTGGAAACCGCCGTTACAATCGGCACAACCGGTCATTCGTCATTCTGTGCCGTTTATGCGGCGTGCACCTGTGGGGCGGATAATGCCCTGCGATTTGCTCTGCTGCCGGTCTCATATCCCGAATGGACTTGGACAAATCGTGGAATCTCGTCGATACGTGAATGTGTTGAGTTTCCACCAATCTTCTTCAAGGACTGTAACATGAGGAACAAGGTCGTCCGTTGGTTCGCAGGGGTGGCCCTGACATGTGGCGCATTACCGGCGATGGCGCAGGAACCGCCGAAGGCCGCGCCCAAAGAACTGCCAAAGGTCACCGAGGTAGCCGGCGCCCCGGCGCCTATTTGGGCTCCTGTCACTGGCGTCTACATGGAACCTCAAAATACGCACGCTCCCCGTTTCTACGCCGGGGCCGAGTATTTGATGTGGTGGATCAAGAGCGCTCCCGTTGTGCCGCTGGTCACCACGGGAACGGGAACTCCTCCCACGCCTCCCACCGGCGCCCCGCTCAACGACTCGGCGGGTGTGTTGGGTTCGGGGAACGCGACGGTTGTTCTGGGCGGGTCCGATATCGACTTCGGCATGTTCTCGGGCGGACGATTCACGGTCGGCGGTTGGAACTGCGATGGAAGTTTGGGCTTGGAAGCAAGCGGATTCTTCCTGGCTCAGCAATCGCAACGCTCTAGCGTCGGCTCGGACGCCGCCGGCAACCCCCTTCTGACGATTCCCTTCCTCAATGCCGCAGGGCAAGAGACCGCTGCCATCCTGACGGTTCCCGCCAACATTTTCGGATTCGTCCTGGCTGGGACGGCGACGCTCGAAGCTCGAAGTGAACTTTGGGGCGCGGAAGCGAACGGCATGTTTAACCTTCGACAAACTTCCACCAGCAGGCTGGACGGCTTGATTGGCTTCCGCTACGCCAGTTTGGAAGAGAGCTTGAGGTTCGGCTTCGCATCGACTCTATCGGTCGGCGGAACTCCTCTTAACACGTTCACCACAAACGATCAGTACGATACTCGCAGCCAGTTTTACGGCGCCCAGTTGGGTCTTCGTTATCACCAGGATCTCGGCAAATTCTTCGTCGACGTCACGGGCAAGATCGCGCTGGGAACGAATGAGAATATCGCCACGGTCAACGGCTCCTCCACCGATAACACGGGTACCTCCGCCAAGGGGTTCTTTGTTCCGGGCGCCGCAGTCGGCAGCCAGTCCCGTCATGATTTCAGCGTCATGCCGGAAGTCACCGCGGCGCTTGGCATGCACATCACCCAGAACCTGAGCGCCAGCGTCGGCTATAACTTCATGTACTGGTCGAACGTGGTGCGCCCCGGCGATCAGATTGACCGGCAGGGAAATGCCGTGCAATCGAACACTGCCCTTTTCAACACGACCGATTTCTGGGCTCAGGGCATCAATTTTGGAGCTCAGTATAAGTACTAGCAGCGGAAGGATTCAGAGCCGAATCGATGGAGCGCGAGTTGCCGCAACTCGCGCTCTTTTTCGTTGCCATTTGGATTACCGCGGCAGCGTCGCGTGCCAGCTCTCCGCCCTCGCAACGGCTTGCGTCAGGGCCGCGGCTTCGCTGGATCCGGTTCCCTCCACCGATTGCAGATGGACGCCCTGCTGCATCACGCACAGGACGCGAAAGCCTCCCTGTCCGTCCTTGTTCAGGTAGAACCCGACCTGGCCGAGCTGGCGCAATCGATCATGAGCCGCGTTCCAGTTGAAGGCTGGCGCCGGCGCGACGCCGAATTGGCTCGGCGGCGCGAATCCTGGTTGGCCGGACGCCGAAGCGACGGCTTGCTGGCTCGGCGGTGCGATCCCAAGTTGGCCGGGCGCCGGCAGCACCAACGTCTGCGGAGCCGGGGTTTCCGGAGCGTAAGCGCGAGCGACCGGCGCCGGCGGCTTCGCCTGCGCCGGCGGCGCGGGGAAGTTCGGCAGGTTCGCCGGCTGCCAGTTCGGCTGCGCGGCAGGTTGTTGCACGTAAGGGGTTTGTCCCTGGTAGGGAGCCGCGCTGGGGAAGCCCGGCATCTGCTGATTTTGCGGGAACATCGTCATTCCCGGCTGGATGAAGATCGGCGCACGGCCGAAAGGCGGCTGCGGCGTACTGCAGCCTTGAGGCGTTCAGCCGGCGCCCAGTCGGGCGGGCGTCATCGTCAACCAACTCGCCGCGCCCAGGAGCGCCATCAGTCCACAGGCCATGCCGCGCATGCCCGCCTCCTTGCTCTGTGTCGGTCCCGCAGTTCCTTCGCGGGGGTTCCTCGCTCGCTGTTCCGTCAGCGTCCGAGCGGTCGGTAAGTTAGCAGAACGCCCCCGCGCAAAAAAGAGCGGTTCGCTCCTCAACTCGCGTTTTGCAAGCATTCCCTCGGGCTTGTAAAAAAGATTACAATCCGATCCGCCCAGTCGATGCTTGTACGCCCGCGGAACGCCGTTTATACTGAGACGTAGACGACCCTCTCTGCCATCCTTGAGAACACTTCCATGCGGCCATTTTTGACTTTGCTCCTCGCGCTGGCACTGGCGCCCCTGGCCTGGGCTCAAGAAAGTCCCGAAGACAAACTCGACTTCGCACGCAAGCTCCGCGCCAAGCCCGGCTTCGCCGGCGTCGCCAAGGAATATTTCCAGCGCCTCGAGCAAGAGAAGAACCCCGGCCTCCTGGCGGTGCTCGGCCTGGAACAGGCGCGCACCCAGCTCGCCATCGCGCGCGAGCTGCCGTTCCATCAGCGAAGCGCTCCGCTCGAAGCCGCCAAGGCCAAATTCGAAGATTACATCAAGACGAACCAGGGCAAGCCCGACGCCGCCCGCGCCCAGGTGGAACTCGCCCGGGTGCTCATGGTCGAGGGGCAAACGAAACTCTCGCTCGCCCTGCGCGAAGACGGCGAGGCCGCACAGCACGACAGCGCCCGCCCGGCCGAGGCGCTCTTCCTGCGCGCCGGCGCGGAACTCGAGTCGGCCATCAAACTCCTCAAGGAAAACAAGTTCGACGAGGAAGCCAACCAGGCGACCTTCGAGCGCGGCTTCGCGTTCATCGAGCAGGGGCGAACCAATATCAACATCGACGTCACGGCCGTCAACAAGGCGCGCTCGGCCCTCATCGTCAAGGCGCAGAACGTCTTCAAATCGCTCGAAGCTGACAAGACGTCCCCCGCCGGCATGCTCGCCAACGCCTGGCTTATCAAGACGTCGATCGAACTGCAGGACCAGAGCAAAGTGAAGGAGTACCAGGAAGCCGTCAAGGCCGCGACCGGACCCGGCTCCGGCGCCGCCCGCCGCCTGGCCGCATACTTCTACCTGCAAAACCTCAACGACGATCCCGACATCAGCAACAAGACCGATCGCAACGCCCTGCGCAAGACGCTCGTGCAGAAATGGCTCGACGACTTCCCCACGGCGCGCAAAACGCCCGAGGGCGAAGCCGTCGTTTTCATGATGGGGCAGATCTTGCTCGGCGAAGCGCGCGCCAAAAAGAAAGACGGGCCTGATCCCAAGCTCCTGGAGCAAGCCAAGAAGTACTTCAAGGAACTCGCCGACGGCGACAGCGATTTCGCCCAAAAAGCAGACGGCATCTACAAGTCCCTGGAGTTCGTCCGCATTACCACCGGCGCCACCGAACTCAAGGGGTTCGACGACTATTTCCTCAAGGCGAACTTCGATCTGAATCTCATCCGTAAAACCGCGGGCAAACTGGAATCGGCGGCGCCCGCCGAGAAGGAAAAGCTCAAGAAGGAATACCAGGAGAACATGTCGAACCTGGTGCGGACGCTCAACTTGGCGGTGAGCGCGTCGAACGACTCCACGCCTGTCGCCAAGGTTGCCGACGCCAAGCTCATGCTCACGTCGGCGTATCTGGTTTCAGGCGACCACTACCGCGCGGCCGTCGCCGGCGATTCGCTCGCTCGGCACAAGCCCCCGCTCAAGTCGTCTGCTTCCGCTGCCGCCTACGCGATGCAGGCGTATCTCGCGCTGTACAACAGCGTGCCCGACAAGTCTGCGCCCAAGGCCCTGGCGCTCAAGAAGCGCATCGACAATCTCGTCGATTTCGTCCTGAGCGACGCCCTACAAAAAGACTGGAAGGACGAACCGGTCTCCGGGTTCTCCCGTTACGAGAAGGCGACCCAGTACCAGAACGTCGCCGCCCGCATCTTGAGCGAGACACTTAAAGAAGAGAAGGGGCCCGTCGTCAATCCGACCGTGCTTGCGGTCGCGGAGTACGCCAAGGCGCTCGATCAGCTTGACAAGATATCGCCGTCCTACGCCGCGTATCACTACATTCGCAGCCAGATGGTGTTCCTCAATCTGAAGGTGAAGGACTTGGCCGGGCAAGACGAGAAGAATCTCATCAAGGAATCGAGATTCGACGACGCCAAGGTGATGGCGGAGATCAAGACGAAGTACCATCAAAAGACGGTCCAGGCGATCCAGGGACTGCCGCCGCTCCCGGCCAGTCCGGACCAGGGGACGGCCCTCATCTACTTTCGAGCGAAGCTCAAGTACCCCGAGTTCCTGTACGCACAGGGCCTGGACGAGGTCAACGCCGGGCTCGCCAAGACCGATGGCGACGCCCATTTCGCAGCCGCCAAGATCCATTACGACAACATGGCGAAGTCGGTGAAAGAGACGGCCGACATCTTCGAGAAGGTGCGCAACAAGCTCGCCCCCGCCAACCAAGAGGGCATGGAACTGAGTCTGAAAACCCTGGGACGCTACGCCCTTTACGGCAAGGCCGATCTCGAGTACCGCGTGGGGGGCGAAGCCGGGCTCGACAACGTGCTCGAACAGACGCTGCCGATCCACGCGGCCCTGATCAAAAACGCGCCGCCCAAGGGACCGATCGTCCTCAAGGACGTGCATCTCGTGGGGGACATTCTGAGCCTCGCCCTTCGCGCCAGCGTGCAAAAGGGAAAGCTCACCGGCGCCAGGAAGATCTACGAGACGATCAACCGCATCCAGGGCGAAGACGCCGTCTCGGGCTTCAACGCCGAGAATCTCGCCCGTTCGCTGGTGTTCGAGTTGCAACGACAACTCAAGGTTTATCAGCAGAAGGACACGGAACTCTTCGAAAAATCGAAGCAGAACTTCGCGGAGTTCATCGACGACATGGCCAAACAGATGACCGAGGCCGGCCTCAAGGACGAAAATCGTCTGTTCCTCGCCAGCTTCTACAGCAGCATCGAGCAGCACAACAAGGCGGCGGAACTGTTCAAGCAAATCACGCCTCCCACGTTCCTCAATCAGGAGAAACTCTCCCCCGACGAGGAAAAGAAAGTCAAAGCGTACTGGGGCATGCAGCTCGAGTACAGCAAAACGCTTCGGCTCAGCAAGGAGACCAAGGCGCTCGAAGAGGCGAAGAAATTGCTCGAAGCGATGATCGACAACAAGAAGGCGCACTTCCAGTTCCTGGCCGAGTTCGAACTGAACCTCGTGCATCAGGACATGGAATATTACGCGCTCAGCATCAAGTCGTGGAGCGGGCTCATGCCGAGCCTCAACCGCAACCTCGGCAAGATCGAGACCGAACTCAAGCTCATCGACAAGGATCTCAAAGCGATGGAGGGCAAGGTCGACGAAGCTTCGGCCCAAAAGCAGGTGTCGCTCAATCGGCGCCGAGGCGAACTCGAAAAGAATCAGGACTTCGTCAAGCAGAAGTATTTCGACGCGTACTACAACCACACCTACTCGTGGTACAAGGCGAGTCAAACCAAGCAGGCGAAGGAACGCAAGAAGGAAGAACTCTATCTCAGCTACGCAGTGAAGGACATCGTGTCGCTGGAATTTTCGCCCTCCAGCGAAGGCTGGAAGATCGCCGGGCCCCGGTTCGAGGAGTTGATCCGCACGGAGCAACCGCTGCGCGAGGAATACGAAAAACAGAAAGAGCTGCGCAAGGCGAAGGACGAGAAAACGAATTAATCCGCAACCCAACGAGGACATCATGATACGATTGCTTGGGCTCTTTCTGGCGCTGGCCCTGCCGACCGTTTCGCTGGCCCAGGATCTCATTATCTTGAAGGGCAAGACCAAAAAGGACGGCATCAAGGGGACGATCAAGAATGAGTCGCCGCTCGAGATCAATCTCACCAGCGGCGTCAAAGTTCCGTCCAACGACGTCGAGGACGTGCAGTACGGCCTCCCCGAAGGCCTCCCCATGCTCATCACGCTGCGACTCAAATACGATGCACTGCTCAACAAAGAAATCGAATCCAAAGACCCCAAGGACGCCAAGAGGAAGGATAAGATCCTCGATGCGCTCAAAGGGTATCGGCAAATTCAGATCGACGTGAAGGACAAGCTCCTCAATCGGCATCTCGAGTACAAGCTGGCGCATCTGCAAGCCCGACTCGCGCTGGAGGAGGGCTTTAACGCCGACCCGGCTATTGCCGAACTCAAGGCGTTC
The DNA here is from genome assembly GCA_038217425.1 of Gemmatales bacterium. Taxonomy (GTDB): domain Bacteria; phylum Planctomycetota; class Planctomycetia; order Gemmatales; family Gemmataceae; genus JAIEPT01. The sequence goes on along the minus strand of JBBQPM010000236.1, from coordinate 2,622 downwards.
ATCGAGAAATACGACAGCTCCTGGCAATTCCCGCGTGCGGCCCTGACGTTGGCGCGGTTCCAAATGGAGAAGAACGACGTCCTCGGCGCCGAGAAGACCTACGAGAAGATCTCCAAGGCGGAGGTCGCGCCGGAACTCAAACAAGAAGCCGAACTGCAGACGGCGCTCATCGGCGCCAAGACCGGCAAACACGCCGCGGCGCTCAAAAAACTCAAGGATCTCCTCAGCAGTTCCAAACTCCCCGCCAGCCATCCCAACATGATCCGCGCCCAGGTCGCCGTCGCCGAGTGCATGGTGAAACTCGACCAGACCGACGCCGCGATCGGCATGCTGCAAAAGATGATCGTCGCCGCTCCCGAAAAGAACGTCGCCGTCAAGGCGGCGGCGCACAACGCCCTGGGCGTTTGCTACGTCGAGAAAAAAGCCTGGGAAGAAGCGCGCTGGGAGTTTCTCTGGGTCGACGTCGTCTTCAACCAGGATCCGGGCGAACACGCCAAGGCGCTCTACTATCTCAACAAGGTCTTTCTGGAACTCAAAGAAGCGGAGCGTGCGCAGCAGTGCCGGGAGATGCTGCTCAATGACAAGACGTTCAGCGGGCAGGAGTATCAGCGGAAGATGATCGCGGAGAAGTTGAACTGAGACGGAATTCCGAGTCGGAAGCGACAGCGACGACCAAATCAAGTCGTCGCTAACGCTTCCGGCTCGGAAAAGGGCAGTAAACCTACTTCTTCACTTCGAACTCGGCGTCGATGACGTCGTCGCCCGGCGCTTTCGCTCCGGGCGGCGGCGTGCCCGGGCCAGCGGCGGCGCCGGCCGCGTTCTGGAAATGCTGCGCCATCGCGTGCGCGGCGCCTTGCAGGTTGTTCAGAGCCTGACGGATCGCGTTGACGTCCGTCCCCTCCTTGACCTGCTTCACCTTCTCGATCGCCGACGTCACCGGGCCTTTGTCCGCGGCGCTGATTTTCTCGCCCGCCTCGGTCAGGCCCTTTTCGACCTCCCAGACCGCGCGGTCGGCCTCGTTGCGGATGTCGGCCAGCTCGCGCTTCTTCTTGTCGTCGTCCGCATGCGCTTCCGCGTCGCGCTTCATGCGGTCGACCTCGTCCTTGCTGATGCCGCTCGAACTTTCGATGCGGATCTTCGATTCCTTCGACGTCTTCTTGTCGAGGGCAGTAACGTGCAAGATGCCGTTGGCGTCGAGATCGAACGTGACCTCGATCTGCGGCATGCCGCGCGGAGCGGCGTCGATCCCCTCGAGATTGAACTTGCCCAGCAGCCGATTGTCGGCAGCCATGGCCCGTTCGCCCTGGAAGACCTGGACCGTGACCGCGCGCTGATTGTCGTCGGCCGTCGAGAAGGTCTCGGACTTGCGCGTTGGAATCGTGGTGTTGCGCTCGACCAACTTGGTCATCACGCCCCCCATCGTCTCGATGCCCAGCGAGAGCGGCGTGACGTCGAGCAGGAGCACGTCGGACTTGGCGCCGAGCAGGAGCTGGGCGCCTTGAATCGCCGCCCCGACCGCCACGACTTCATCCGGATTGACGCCGCGATGGCCGTCTTTGCCGAAGATCTCCTTGACGAGTTGCTGCACGCGGGGCATGCGCGTCATGCCGCCGACCAGCACCACTTCGTCGATGTCGCCCGGCTTGTAGCCCGCGTCTTTGAGGGCCGCGAGGACGGGTTGCTTGCAGCGTTCGATGAGATGCGCGACCATCTGCTCGAACTTCGCGCGGGTGATGTTCACCTGCAAGTGCTTGGCGCCCGAGGCGTCGGCCGTGATGAACGGCAAGTTGATATCGGTCGAGGTCTGCTGCGACAGATCCTTCTTGGCCTGTTCGCACGCTTCCTTCAGGCGCTGCAGGGCCATCGGATCCTTGCGCAGGTCGATGCTGTGCTGCTTCTGGAACTCGCTGGCGACATGGTCGATGAGCGATTGATCGAAGTCGTCGCCGCCCAGGTGGGTGTCGCCGTTGGTGGCTTTGACTTCGAAGACGCCGTCGCCGACGTCGAGGATCGAGATGTCGAAAGTACCGCCGCCGAGATCGAAGACGGCGATCTTCTCGTTCTTCTTCTTGTCCAGGCCGTACGCGAGCGAAGCCGCGGTCGGCTCGTTGATGATGCGCATGCGTTGCTTGGATTTCTTGCCGTCCTTGCCTTCGATTTCCCACTCGGTGTCGAAGCCGGCGATCTGGGCGGCGTCGATGGTCGCCTGGCGCTGGGCGTCGTTGAAGTACGCGGGGACGGTGATGACGGCTTTGCGGACGGTGTGCCCCAGGTATGCCTCGGCCGCCTCTTTGAGTTTGCGGAGGATGAGGGCCGAGATTTCGGGGGGCGTGTAGGTCTTGTTATCGATGTCAACCTTCACGAGTTCGTTGGCGTTGCCGACGACCTTGTAGGGGACGATCTTCTCTTCGGATTCGACTTCCTGATGGCGCCTGCCCATGAAGCGTTTGATGGAGTAGATGGTGCGGCGCGAGTTGGTGACGGCCTGACGCTTGGCCGGATCGCCGACCAGACGATCGCCTTTGTCGGTGAAAGCGACGATGCTGGGGGTGAGCAGGGCGCCTTCTTGATTGGGGATGACTTTGGGCGACCCCCCTTCCATGACCGCGACGACGGAGTTGG
>JBBQPM010000235.1:0-9397 GCA_038217425.1 Gemmatales bacterium | reverse complement strand
GAATATCTTTTTCGCGGATCTTGGGTTCAGGGGTGGGGGTAACCGGCTCCATGAACAATAAGATGCGCGATTGTCGTCGGGAGCGCAATACTGTACATTTATATTTCAATGGCGCAAATAGCGTGCCGAACAGGATTGGGTGATGACCTCTTTCTTGATGGCGCCTGGGCTGAGAAGTCCCCGCATCCCTTTCATGCGGGCTCGCCGGTCAACATACCTCTGAAGGTCGGCCAGGCCGAGGGCGTGCATCAGGAAGTTGCCGCCGAGGGTATCTACCCAATGCTTTCCACCTTGGCGGAAACCCCAGCGGCTTCCTGCGGGGAAACTTTTCCAAGGTTGAACCACTGGCGCTTGCCGTGGTATCGAAAAATGCAGTTAAAAACGCCGTTTCGCTCTTGGAGGGATGCCATCGTTGCACATTTTGGGTGGGGCAACGCGAGTGCCATGCGGGGGAAGTGTTGTCAGCAAATTGTCAGCACCTCGTCCTGGCCATTGTACGTGTCAACGGCGCTGAAAGTGAAAATTGCTGATGATTTTCTAAGAATGCGGGTAGAGGGACTTGAACCCCCACACCTTGCGGTACCAGATCCTAAGTCTGGCGCGTCTGCCAATTCCGCCATACCCGCTTTTGCGAACCCTACTGCATTCTAGCCGACCGACATCCCGCCGTCACGGGGCCTTCGTCAAGACGAGCGTCACGTCCAGGACAGCGCTGGTCACGCGCAGGTTCGGCTGCCCGGGGTTCGGCGCGGCGCTCGCGGACAATTTCAGATCCTTCAGTTCCGTGGGCGGGGTGTTCGCGGGGATCGTGAGCAACACCGAGAACGCGCTCTCGACCGCCTTCACGATCGCTGGCGTCGCCTTGATCGCATCGGGCAAGCCCGCGATCGTGACCGTCGCGTCCCCCTTCAAGTCGCCCTTGCGCTGGAGCTTTCCCTCGACCTTCACCGTCACCGCCTTCTTCGTATCGACCGCCGATTCCACGCGGTTCTTGGCGAGCGTCACGATGAGCGGCGACTGCACCGTAAGGCGCTGCACCAGGGCGAAGCGCGTCGCCAGCACCGTCTTCTTGTCGGGCGTCAGCCAGTCCGCCTGCACCGTCACGTCATAGACGGGGCCGGGAAGTTGGATCGGAACGGAAACGACCACCTCCCCCTCAAGCGTCTTGCCGGCGAGTTCGACGACTTTCTCGGCCTTGAGGTTCTTGTTGGGGTCGGGCTGGTTGTTGAGCACGATCGGCTGCTGGCTCGTGATCAGCGTTAGACGTACGATGCCGTCCTTGCCGGGACGATTGAACTTTACCGGCAAGGTCAGTTTGGCGGTCCGCATGAGCACGAGATCGGCAGGGAGCTTGGCCCAGTCGAGTTCGTACTGCAGAGCGGAGGGCGCCGAGACGCCGAGCGCGACTTCGGTCGCCAGCCAGGGCTGGAGGCGCTGCAGCGGATGATCCTTGAGATAGACGGGCAGCGCCGTCCCCGACTTCGGCTGTCCGAGCCAGCGCGCGATCGTCGAATCCCCGGCCGCGGCGCCGAGCACCGTCACCAGGGCGCCGTCGGCATCCGCCGGGATCGTCGCTCCCTCGAGCGTGACGCCCTTGGGGAGCGGCTCGGCGCGGAGCACGATGGGGCCGTCGTAACCTTGCCGTTTGATCCAGATGGGGAGCACGGCTCGCCCCCCCGGCGGCACGGCCACGCGCTGCGTCGGCGTCATCAGCGAAAAAATCTCCGCCCCTTTCGCCCCTTGCGGCGCCACCACCAGACGGTAAATCGCTCGCGGCCCCGCCCGCCCCTGCGCGTCGACCACGCCGACCACGAACGACGTCGCCTTCGCGGGGACAGTGTATTCCAGTACCGGATCGAGCGAGCCGGGGCCGTCGTCGTTGCGCGCCAGGGACTCCCCCTTGTCGCCGCGAATCACCAGCCCGGCGTCGAGCGGCGAGCCGATTCGCTCCGCAAAAACCTCGAGCCGAACCTTCGAGCCCCCAGGCGCCGGGATGCGGTACCGATCCTCGCCCATCGGCGTGAGGAGATGCGCGCTGATGCCCACGAGCCCTGCGGGCACGTCCATCGGCTGGGCACTCGCCGAGTCCCGGACGATTTCCGGATGCTCGCTGAGAATCACGAATGGTCTGGGCCCCGCCCAGACGCCCTTTTGCGGCCAATCCAGCGGCAAGATCCCCGTCATCTCCGTCGGCGACGTCTTGGCGCTCAGCGTTCCCGTCGTCCCCAACATTTCGATGCCGGCGTTTTTTCCCTTCACGATCGCCGGAGGAAAGACCTGATCGATTGCCGACCACGTCCCCACGCGCAGGCGGAAAAAGCTCGGCGCCGGCGGGTTGTATTCCAGATCATGCAACGACAACACGTACTCGCCGTCCTCGGGGAGCTTGGCTTCGAGCCGGGCGTCGCCGAACAGCGTCGAACGCGTCCAAGCCCAGGCGATTTGCAATTTTTGCGGGCCGTAAAGATGCAGCACTGGCCGCAATTTGCTCCCAAGCCTCTGGGCATCGACCTCGACGAGCACGTGATCGCCCGCCTTGCCTTTCCAGCGCGTTTCGACGCCCTGTCCGCCGGCCACGTTGCCGTGCAGCGCCGCCGGGAGTTGGTCGATCGTCGGCGCGAAGGGGAGTTGCGGTAGTCGATCGACGGCCACCACGACGGGCGCGCTGACGCCGTCCCCGGAAACGATGCGTAGGTGGTAATACCCTGGAGTCGCCGCGTCATCGAGCGTGACGTCGAACGTCGCTTTCTTGTCGGTGGAGCCGGGCTTCAGGATTTGCTTGGCGGGGAACGCGAGCAGCAGTTTGGGGGAGGGTCCGAAGTCGTCGCCGTCGAGGGTGACGGCGGTGGTCCCGCCGACTTGCAGACCGCGCAGGTTGAGGGAGCGGATAATCGGTTCGCCAGCGGCAACGGGCGCGGGGAGCAAGAGGGCGATGAGGAGGAGTCGTTTCATAATTTTTACCGAGCCGCGACCGTTAGGGAGCGGATAACCGACAATGCTCACCCGCGGCGGCCGCTGGTGAGACATTGAACTCCAAAAAGTCGTAATGCGGCCGCCGTCGGGTGCAGCAAATTGTTAGCCGTCTTCTGGCCAACCTGCAGGGTTTGAACAAGTCTCGCGCGAGATTCCTGACGGCGCCATTTCACCAAACCGATCATGGTACAGTTGCCACGAGATGTAGCACATCTGCTCGCACTCGGCGTCCAAAACCGCCAAGTCAGGGTATTCCCGAACAGACTCGTAATAGCGCCGCCCGATAGCGACGATGAATCCCCGGCAATACAGAAATCCGTCGTCTGATCCGTCGGTCCGCTCGTGGATGTCGGCCCGATCAATATCGTGGAGCTTCCGCTCCAAGATGCGGTCGAATCCGAGCAACTCTTCAGCAGGGAGGTCCGCGAGCTGCTTCCGAAGAGCGGCAATGAAAGACCTGAGAGCTTCGTCAAGAGAATAGGCATGCTCCTCAGCGTCGCGACCTTCCGCAAGTGCGGCGCGAGCTTCGACGTGACCACCAACCGCCTTCCAAGCGGCGTCGATCATCGACCAAAAGCGGCTTTCGTCCATTGCGTCTCCGGTGGACTTTGACGGCTAACTTGTGCTTTATGGAACTCTCACGTTTCCCGCTCCCTGACGGTCGCGGCTCGGAAATTGTTCGCTGCCGGAACTTCGAATTAGCTCGAAACCGGCTCAAGTTGCCCGCGGCCGCTGGGCTTGCGGAGCATGGTCTCGCGTCCGGGTTGCAGGCCGCGCCAGAGTTCCAGCGGCAGACAGCCGATGCCCATGATGAGGAGTTGCGAAACGCCGAAACCGATCAGCCAAAAGAAGGCGCCGGCCATGAAGCCGTACGAATGCAGACCGACGCCCAGGAGATTGGTGCCGAACCACGACCAGGCAGTGACGACGTTGCCGAAGACCGCGAGGACAGCCAGGCCCCGTTCGCGGATCATGCCGGCCCAGCGGGCGTGCAGGATGATCGACACCCAGATGACGATGAGCAGGGCGCCGTTCTCTTTGGGATCCCAGCCCCAGAATCGGCCCCAGGACTGGTCGGCCCAGATGCCCCCCAGGACGGTCCCGACGAAGCTGAGAAACATCGCGAAGCAGATGACGCCGTAAATGACTTTCGAGAAGAGCTTGAGGCCTTCGCGATTGAGGGCGGTGGTGAAGACGCCGGTGAGGATGTAACCGACGCCCAAGAGCCCGGCCACGAACATCGTCGTGTAGCCGATGGTGATGCACGTGACGTGGGTCCAGAGCCAAAGCTGGGTGTCAAGGACGGCCTGGAGCTTGTCGATGGTGTCGGAATCGAGGCCGAGGTAGTAGGCGATAAAGAGCGTCGAGAAGCCGAGAATGGACCCGGCGGCGAGAGCGATGCTGTAGCGGAAGAAGGGGATTGCTTCGAGGATGAGGCAAAGCCCGACGCAACCCCAGCCGATGAAGATGGCCGAGGCATAAAGGTTGGTGACGGGGGGCCGGCCCTGCAGATACATGCGCAGGAGTAGCCCGAAGGTGTGCAGAACGAAGACGCCGACGAGGCTCCAGTAGGCGCCGCGGTTGAGCCCTTCGAACAGGCCGCTCTTGGGGAAGGCGAACCCGAGCCACGACCCGGCGGCGAGCAGAAAGACGAAGACATACAGCGGCAGCCCCCAGAAGAACGGCGCCGAGTTGCTGAGGTACGATTCCAGGCCGATCGTCTTCATGTCCGCGGGGCGCAGTTCGCGAATCGCCGACAGGTATTGATCGACCTTGGCGTTAAACGCGTCCTTGTCGCCGACCGTGTAGGCGTTCAGGATTTCCTGGAAGAGACCCGGCAACTGCGAGCCCTCGGCTTGCTGCGGACGGACCCAGAGTTTGGTCTGATCTTCAGGCGGTATGAGCGGCAGATTGTCGGCGGTCAGTTGTTCGAAGCGTTTGAGGTTTGGGAAGAGTTCCAGCGCTTTCTTCTCGAGTTCGGTCCGTTTGTGCGAGTCTTTCTTGTTTCCTTCCTGGGCGACGCCGATTAGTCGGCCGAGACTGGGGCGGAGTTCGCGGTAGGAGTAGCGGAAACCGGGGCGGGCGGGGAGTTGGCAAGCGTCGCGGAGCTCTTCGTCGACGATGTAGATGACTTTCTGGTCGAGATTGGGGATGAAGCGATACACCTTGACGGCCATGTTGCCGACCTCGACGTATTTTTCGAGATCGGGGATTTCCTTACGCAATTCCGGGTTGGTCGACGCGCGGGCGAGTTCGAGATGCTCCTGGGCTTTTTCCACCAGCCCTTCGAGTTCCTTCTGCGTGACGCGAATGGTCCCCTTTTCGTTGCCGCCGAGCTCTTCAGGGAGGGGATTTTTCGTATGTTCGTCGGCGCGATTGCGGAAAGGCCTTTGACTGGCGGTGAGGACGTCGAGCATCCACTGCACGGCCGGCTGCGACTTGCCCTGCGGCGTGGCGGCCTTGGCGAGGCCGAACTCTTCGGGATCGTCGATGTTGTTGTAGGTTTGCTTTCGGCTCATCGAGGCGAGGCTGACGCGCGCGAGGGTGTCGATCGGCTTGACGCGTCCGTCGTGCTGGACGGGGATTTTGCCGAACGCCTGCCAATGCCAGCCGTCGGCGCGATCGCCGCGCGGCACGACGACGTACAGGATCGACGCCGCGGTGACGGCGACGGCGGCGATCATCAGATACCAGGAGAATTTCGTCTTCATATCACGCGCTCCGCTTGATGAAGCGAGAAAGGTTCAGCCAAAAATGAAAGAGCATGCCCAGTCCCGCAATCGTGCATGACCAGTAGGGAAACGTCCATGCCGGATTGCGCACGACTTGCAGCACGGTACCGATGCTCCGCCCCGTGTCGCCGTCGGGGATCGTCGACGATTGATAGAACGTTTCGCCGTTGTAGCGCATCGGATGATTCATGTAAATGGCGGCCTCACGATGGTCGCCGCGCTCCTTGCCCCCCTCGACCTTGCGATCTTCCAGGCGGATCTCGCTGCGAAAGTCGAACGCCTTCTCCGAGTGGGGATGCTTTTTGTGCGTGAACTTATCCAGATGGATGACGTAGTCGCACACCGTCCTCTGGAAACGCAGGGCGATCTGGTATTTCTTGCCGTCGATGGTGATCCAGTCAGGGTTCTCGAGGACGGACCAGAAGAGGTATCGACCCAGTTCCTTGCCGTCTCGGCTCAGGATGATCTGCGCCGCGGGAAAGTCGATCTTCGAACTGGAATCGACGCCGGAACCTTCGGGGAGGACCTCAAGTTTCTGGTTGCGATTCATGCCCGCGGTCGCCCAGCCACGTTCGGTGTTTTTGAGCGTCATCAGCTTCGCGTTGACCGCGTACAGGTCGACGGTGACGTCGCACGGCAACTCAGACGATTGAATCGTCGAGCCGGTGCGCAGCTTCGATTGCGGGACTACGATGACGCGGTCTTTCTCTGCGGACAGCGTCTCGATGAAGACGAACTCCGTCGCGTGATGGTGCTGCAAAAAGTTCGCCGACTTCCCTTCGAGGATCGACATCTGGCCTTCGCTGGCGTACATGCCGGTAAAGAATTCGCCGATCATCATGATGGCGATGCCGGTGTGGATCATCCAGATGCCGGCCTGGGTCCAGTGGCGTTTGAAGCGAATGATGTGGGCGGAGAACAGATTGGTCATGAGCAGGGAGCCGAGCAGCCAGCCGCCGGGATAGGGGAGGCGAATCTGGTTGAGCAAGGGCCATTTCTCTTCGTCGGCCCAGGGCGCGCTAACGATGAATTTGAGCGGAATCTTGACGACGAACGAACGGAAGTATCGGTCCATGACGGTGTTGATGCCGAAATCGACCTGGGCGAGCGTGCCCCAGTAGACGAGCAGGAACGACAGCGCGAAGAGCACGACGGTGAGCCTGAGCGAGGCGAGGACGCGCAGGACCTTGTAGAGCCAGGTTTCTTGCCAGGCTTTGGACCACGTGGTGGCCGAGCGCTCGGGGGCCGTGGCCGTGAAGTGCGTCTCTTTGGGCGGACCCGATTGTATGGCAGTCTGATCCATGCGCGATATCATCCTCGCTTGAGCGTTTTGACGTAGGTTTCAAATTCGGCCAGATGTTCTTGCACTTCGTCCGCGGGGCCCTTGAGCACCAGGAACCAGGTCGAGCCCTGGTGCGGCAACAGCACGCCCACGAGCCGATTCATGCCGGTTTTCCGCAGGGGATTGAAGAGATCGACGACCTGGGCGGCACCCAGATCCGCCTTCAACGTCCGCACGTTCTTCTCCGCCGCCAGCAATGCCTGTCCCGAAAGTGCGATTTGACCGCCCCAGCGCACGACGTTCTTCGTTAGACCCCCGCCGTCGCCCTCCAGCTTCGAAATGAAGACTTCGGTCTCCGGCGTGACGCTAAACATCCGGCTGGGAACTATCTGCGGCGACAGTTTGAGGGCATTGAACTTCGGCTGCCAACCCTCCGGAATGGTATCCTTGAGCGGGAAGCTCGGGCTGGGTTTCGTCGGGTTCTTCCCCTCGCCGTAACCGACCAACTCGACGAAATGCACGTCGCGTCCGTGAAGCTCAGTTCGTTTGGCCACCGCGTTCAAGTCCGCCGGCGTCTGCACCGGGGGTAGCGTCAATTTCGACGCCCAGCGGTCAATGTTCATCTCCAGAAACCCCGGCTTGGTCGGTATCTGAGCGATGTTGCACGAGATCGGCCCGTCAGGATCGTCGATGAAAAAGTTGGCCATCCGAAACTCGGTCGCCCCCTCCTGAATCCACGTCTTCGGATAAACCCCCTGGAGCTCGGCGACGCTCTCCACGAAGTCGCGCAGTTCCTGGGCGTGGCGCTGCACGACCGCATTGGGCCCGGACATCTTGATCGCGATTCCGGATTCCCCTTGCTTAAAGATGGCCGCGATCAGGCGTTCTTCGCGCCGGTTGAGATGCGTGGTTTCGTAGACTGCGATCGGTTCGTCCCGATTGCACCCGGCCAGCAAACATAGGAGCAACAGCCCCGAACGCCAACGATGAACCACCACAGAACGTCCTCGTCTTCCGGGATATCGAAAAGGGGCAAAAGTGAAGAATCGGGCGGGAAGAACTCGCTCCCCTTATTGTTACCAAATCGGCCCCGAATGCAAGAGGAAAGAAACCGATCACGGGAGAATGATCAGCAGCACGCGCTTTTGATCAAGCGACAGGCCGACCGACGCGATCTGCTTTTCCTTGATCGCGGCCAACGTCCTCTTTTGTCCCGATTGCATGACAACCGCGTCGGCGTTCACCGGGAACTCGGCGAACGTCCCCTCTTCGTCCATTTTCAGCGTGAGGAGCATCTTCTCGCGATCGATCTTGGCCACAACTCGGCGGTTGATCATCGGCACCTCCACGCTGAGCTGCGGAATGCGGTTGAGGTCGGATTCGTGCGTGTAATGCACGCGCAGGTAGGGTTTGAGTTCCTCAAGGGACCCGTCGCCGAGCTGGTACGTCGAATGTAGGAGACGGACGCGGGTCCAGCCCTCGTAGGCGAAATCCTCGAGCTCGTAGCGTTCGTTGACGTCGACGATGCGCAGCGTCTTCTTGCTCTTGTCAATGTCGAGCAGAAGGCCGCTGCCGTAGCGATTTTTGCAGTATCGGTTCCAGGCGACGATGCCCTTGCCCTGTTTGACTTTGACGAGCTTCGTATGGTCGGGCGAAAGGTGGGCTTCGAGATAGCCTCCCTTGCGGAATTGTTTGAGCGTCGCCTTGACGTTGTCGATCTCGAGAACGACCTGCGGCGTAATCTCATACTTGCGAACCGCATAGCCGAACTTGACGCTGATCGCAGGGGGATTCTGGTGAATTTCTTCGAGCAGGCCCCATTCGCAGTCGGTGTCGACGCGGATGGCGACGATGTCTTCGCCGTCGGAGAGTTCGAAGGCGACGCGGTCGTTCTTGCGGATGTCTTCGAGCCTCAGTTTATGCCCGAGCGAATGGGTGACGGGAAGCTCCCGATTGAGGAGGTTGAACGTCTTTTCCTTGAGTTTGGGCATCTGCCGAACGGTGAGCGTGCCGTTTTCGACGTCGAGGGAATTGACGGTGCCGAACTGATGTTTTTCCTGGGCGTGCGTGACGCCGACGAGGGACAAACCAGCGAGGAGAATGAGAGTTCGCATGAGTTTTGGCGAGCAGGAGGGAGGTTGCGGACTGTAGATATTGTAGGAATGCTCTCGGGCATGTCCGCCGCTCTCATGTGTGATTCTTACCTCTGGCCGGAGATTCGTAGGGCAAGCGGCCTCGCTTGCCTCTGCGGAGTGGGCAAGCGAGGCCGCTTACCCTACGGGTGCGGTTTTACTGGCCGAAGATTCGTAGGGCAAGCGGCCTCGCTTGCCTCTGCGGAGTGGGCAAGCGAGGCCGCTTACCCTACGGGTGCGGTTTTACTGGCCGAAGATTCGTAGGGCAAGCGGCCTCG
>JBBQPM010000234.1:0-9405 GCA_038217425.1 Gemmatales bacterium | reverse complement strand
AGATCAACGGCCCGAAAAAATGACGCCAACGAGCCCGCAGCGCAAGCAAGGATCGATCCTTGCTTGCGCTGCGGGCTCGTTGGCGTCATTTTTTCGGGCCGTTGATCTGCCGCAGGATGATCGTTTGGTCCTTACCGCCGGAAGCGATCCAGTGTCCATTCGCGCTGGCGGCGACGGCGTAGATCTCGCCCGTGTGCTGCTCGTAGGTGGCCGAGCTGTTCCCGGCGCCGATCGCCCAGACGATGACCGCGCCGTCCGCGCCGCCGGAGATCATCTCGCCGTCGCGCACGAATGCGACGGAGTGGACGGCGCCCTTGTGGCCGAGGAACGTCCCGTAATTGTCGCCGTCGTTCACGCCCCAGACCTTGACCTGGTAGTTCACCGAACTCCCCGAAGCCACCATGGAGCCGTCGGCGCTGATCGCTGTGGTCAGTACCGGGCGCTTGTGTCCTTTCAGGCTGATGAACTTCCCGGTCTCCAGAGTCCAGACGCGGACCGTCTCGTCGTCGCTCGCGGAGGCGAGGATCTCGAACTCGGGATGGTAAGCGACCGCATTGAAACTCTGATCGCCTTGCAGACGCTTGATCTCCTTGGGCATGCGATTTCCCACGTCCCACAGACGAATCGTGTTGTCGGTGGCGCAGGTGGCGACCGTCTTGCCGTCGGGACTGAACGCGGCGCCCGTAACGGGGGCGAAGTGCCCGTTGAATTTGACGAGGATGTCGCCGCTGGGGACGTCCCAAAGGATGACATCGAAGACGAGATTCTTGGAGTCGCCTCCCGCCGAGACAAGCTGTTTGCCATCGGGACTGAACGCCAGCGCCTGGACGACGCCGGGGTTTCCCTTCAAGATGCGGTGCTTGTCGGCCGAGAGATCCCAGAGTCGAATTGTGCCGTCGTCGGAACCGGAGGCGAGCTGGTTGCCATTCCTCGGATTGAAGGCCAAGGTGCGAATCGGCGCGGTGTGTCCCTTGAGTGCCACCGTGTCCGTCAGGTTCAGTTTCGTCTCGGGTTTGACCTCGGGCTTTGGTAGGGGCGGGGGCTCCGGCTTGGTCTCGGGTTTGACCTCGGGCTTGGCCTCCGGTTTTAATTCGGGTTTGACTTCGGCCTTGACCTCCGGTTTTAGTTCGGGCTTCGTTTCGGGTTTGACTTCGGGCTTCGTTTCGGATTTTCGCTCCGTCTTGTTACCCGCCTTGGCAATCGGGTCCGCGGGGCGTGGAACCGTCGGCTCCGGCTCTGGCCCGGAGAGGAGCGGGATGACGGCCCACAGGATAAGTCCCGAAAGCGCCACCGCCATGAGGAAGCCGACGAAAAAGAGAACCGGGGGCTTCTTCTTGACAGGTCGAGGCGTCGGGACAGGTTTCGGGAGGTTCGCCACGGGAGCACCGGGGCAGAACGGCGTCAGCGCGGTCGCGAAGTCGGCCATCGACGCGAAGCGCTCCGCGGGCTCCTTGGCGAGGGCCTTGAGACACATCGCTTCCAGTGCGGGATCGATGTCGGGCCGATAGTTCCTCAAGGGGGGCGGAGCCTTCGAGAGCGCGGCCCGTAGCACCTCGTGCAGCGGTCCGGTGAAGGGCGTTCGGCCCGTCAACATCTGAAAGAGGATGCCCCCCAAGCTGTAGACGTCCGCGGGGGGACCGATGAGCGTGCTGTCGCCGACGATCTGTTCCGGGGGCATGTAGGCGCCGGTCCCCATCATCGCGCCGGCGCTGGTGAGCTGCGGATCGGTACCGCCGCGCCGCGCCAGGCCGAAATCCATCACCACCGGCTCGGGCTCGCCGCTGGTCTGTGCGGCTGGGAGCATGATATTCGCGGGTTTCAGATCGCGATGCAAGACGCCCGCCTGATGGGCGACGTGAATCGCCTGGGCAATCCGCGCCGTCAGCCGGCACGCGCTCGCCTGCGGCAACGGCCCCATGCGTTTCAGATAATCCGACAACGGCTCGCCAGACAGGAACGGCATCGTCAGGTAATGCGTTCCGTCGATGCTGCCGACGTCGTAAACGGGGCACAGGTTCGGATGGTGAAACGCCGCCGCGATGCGTGCCTCGCGGTAGAAACGCTCGATCACGATCGGGCCGTCGTTGCCGTCGAAGTGCGGCACCTTGAGGGCGACGGAGCGTTGCAGCTGCGTGTCCTCCGCGAGATAGACCTTGCCCATGCCCCCTTCGCCGAGGGTCTTCAGAATGCGGTAGCGCCCGAAGGTTTCCGGGAGCGGCGCCGGCCGACCGGCGAGCGTTTTGCCCCCTGCGGTATCTGCGTTCGGCCGTGCGCGATGCTGCTCGATCTGACGCTGAAGAGCGGTTGCGTACTTCGGAAACCGAGCGAGGTACTCCTGCGTCTGGGGGTGTTGCCCCTGCTCCTCGCGGATGGAGAATTCATTAAGAATCAGATCGGCCGCGAGACCGGAGTCGGCCTGAAGTTCCGGGAATTGCTCGAAGTATGCCTCGACGGGTACGCCCACGGGGGGTGAGTATTTGTTGGTCGCATAGGGATCCTCGGGAGCGATCGGCGTCTCCCAGCGCTTCAGTTGATCCAACCGTACGAGGGCGGCGAGCAGTTCGGCAGACACGGGCCCGACCTCGCGCACGAAGGCGCCGAGATCGGGACGTTGCCCCTTCGCCCAGAGTCGGGAGAACGCTTCAAGGGGATCGGCCATTGGCGTCATCATCGAGCCTCCGTCTGTCGCCGCGATACCTGAAACTGTCCGCGGTCTAACCCTTCAATCGATCCGTACGCGAAAGGAGCTTGGCGAGGAGCAGTTCAAAGCCCGGCAAGTTCGGCGAGGTGATCGTGTCTTTCTCCTTGATCACGCGCTTGCGTTCGCGTTTCCCCTGCCGAGTGAAAATCGTCATCTCCCGTTCGAAGCGATTGAATACCCAATATTCGCGGACGCCCAGAGCCAGGTATTCGTCTTTCTTTTCGACGTAGTCGCGCAGCCAGTTCCGCTTCCCTTCGGAGACGAACTCGACGATGATCGTCGGCACGTCGTCCGTCAGTGGCGGTCCGCTCCGTGCGAAGTAAATCGTACGGTCGGCCCGTCGCCGATTCTCGCCGGTCACGATCGTTTGTTCGAAATACGTATCGAGTTCGGCACGATCGGGGTGCGAATCGCGGTACAAGCGAAGGTAGTAGCCGAGTTCCTCATTCGGATCGCGTTCGATGGGGAGCGGGATGGGCGACACGACCAGGATCCCCCGAATGAGTTCGTAACTCCAACCTTCCTCGAAGTCCGCCTCGTCGAACTCCGCCGGCGTCATGCGCACGCCGGCGGAGTATGGGCCCAGTTCCGCTTCCGTCTGATTTAGCTTCAAGATCACGAACGCACCTCCTCTCGTCTTCAGCATAGCATCGGTGAACGTTATCCCGGAGGCCAAGCCAAACTTCTTCCGCCCAGGAGGTGCATGTGTAAGTGCGGTACCGTTTGGCCCCCTGCGTCTTTGCAGTTTAACACCAGGCGATAACCGTCCGACAATCCCAAGTCCTCCGCCAACTTCTTCGCCACCAGATGCATGTGCCCCAGCAGGGCGCCGTCGGCCGGGGTCAGGTCGGCGTGCGTGGCGATCACTTTCTTCGGGATAATCAGGACATGCGTCGGCGCTTGCGGGTGGATGTCGTGGAATGCGAGTACCTGGTCGTCCTCGTAGGCGACGTTGGCCTGGATTTCTTTGTCGATGATTTTTTTGAAAATGTTGTCGGCGAACATAAGACAATCCTGGGTTGGAGTCGGCAAGGATGAGACCATTATATGTGGCGCGTCGGCATCGATGAAGCAGGCTACGGGCCCAATCTCGGCCCCCTGGTGATGACGCTGGTCGCCTGCCGAATCCCGGACGAGCAGGCCCAGACCTGTCTTTGGCAACTGCTGGCCAAGGCGGTCCGCAAGGGTCGGACCCACGCCAAGCACAAACACAAGCTCCTCATCGACGATTCCAAGAACGTCTACTCGCCGACGCGGGGCCTGGCGGATCTGCTGCGCAGCGTACTGGCCGTGCTGCCGCAATTCGCGACGCTGGCCGAGTTCGTACACGCGGTCCATCCCGATTCGGATCTGCCCCGCGAATGCTGGTACACGGGAACGACCCCGCTCCCCGATCATGCGTCGGAACGAACGCTGCTGGCCGACGTGTGTGCCGAGAACGGCGCCCGCTTCGTCGTGCTGAGCCGACTGATCTGCCCGCGCCGTTTCAACGGCATCGTCGATCGACTCGGCTCCAAGGGGGCGGTGCTTGGCATGGGCTTGGTCGAACTCACGCGCGCGTTCGTCGAAGCCCATCCCGATGAAGACGTCGATCTCGTGGGCGACAAGCAAGGGGGCCGCAATCAATATGGTCCCTACCTGCAGGAGGTTTTCAACCCGGGCTGGGTTTCGCCTCGCCAAGAATCGATGGAGCTAAGCGAGTACGAAGTTACCGGGTTGCCGCGGAAGGTGCGCGTGCGGATGATGCCGCGGGCGGACGGCGAACACTTTTCGGTCGCCCTGGCGTCGATGGTGAGCAAACTGCTGCGCGAACTGGCGATGGCGGAGTTCAACGGCTACTGGCAAACACTCCTCCCCGCGCTCGAGCCGACTGCGGGCTATCCGCTCGACGCGGGCCGCTACTACGCCGCCATCGAACCGGTGATGCAGCGGCTACAGATCCCGCGCAACGACATTTGGCGGGAACGTTGACATGCATGACCTTTCTGTTCAGCTCGGACGCCTGCGGCTCAAGAATCCGATCCTCGTTGCGTCGGGGACGTTCGGCTACGCGCGCGAGATGGAAGGCGTCGTCGATTTCGCGCAGCTCGGCGGCATCGTGCCCAAGACCGTGACCATGGCGCCTCGCATCGGCAACAAGCCCCCGCGAACCTGCGAGACCTCGGCCGGCATGCTCAATGCCATCGGTCTGGACAACGACGGCATCGATCATTTCCTCACGCATCATGTGCCGTATCTCGCGAGCCTGCCGACCGCGATCCTCGCCAATGTCGCCGGCAAGACCGAGGAGGAATTCTTGATCCTCGCGGAGAAAGTGGCCGGCGTGCAAGGGCTCGCGGGACTGGAACTCAATCTGTCGTGTCCGAACGTTTCCGGCGGGACCGATTTCGCGGTCCATCCCGAGGTGACGCGGCGCATCGTCGAGGGGGTGCGGAAAATCTGCCCGCTGCCGATCATCGCCAAGCTGACGCCGAACGTCACCAGCGTCGTCCCCATCGCCCAGGCGGCGGCGGACGGGGGCGCCGACGCGGTGTCGCTCGTCAACACCTTCGTCGGCATCGCCATCGACTGGCGCAAACGTCGGCCGATTCTCGGCAACGCCACCGGCGGACTTTCCGGCCCCGCCATCAAGCCGCTCGCCCTACGCATCGTCTGGCAAGTCGCGAAGCAGGTAAAAATACCGATCATCGGCATCGGCGGCATCACGAGCATCGACGACGTCATGGAGTTCCTGGTCGCGGGCGCCTCGGCCGTCCAGATCGGCACCGCGAACTTTTTCCGGCCCACGGTGTCGATGCAACTCGTGCAGCAACTTCCCGCCGCAATGAACGAGTTGGGTGCGAATAAGATGACCGATGTGATCGGTTCGATGGGTTAACTTCGTAGGGCAAGCGGCCTCGCTTGCCTTTCGCGGCAAGGCAAGCGAGGCCGCTTGCCCTACGAGAAATGGAAGTGCGCGATGAAGACTACGAAAGTCGCCCTCGTCACAGGCAGCGGCAAACGCCGCGTCGGAGCCCACGTCGCCGACGCCCTCGCCGAGCGCGGCTACGCGCTCGTGATCCACTACCGCACCTCCGCAGCCGAGGCGAACGAAGCCGTTGTTCGATATAAGACCCAAGGCGTCGAAGCGATCGCGATTCAGGCCGATCTCGCCGACGAAGCCGCTGTCAAGTCGCTGATCGTGCAGACGCTGGAAAAGTTCGGCCGAATCGACTTGCTCGCCAACTGCGCCGCCACGTGGAAGCGCAAGCCGCTCGAAGAGATTACCGCGGCCGACGTCCGCGGCGAGTTCGACGCCAATACGCTCGGTACCTTTCTCTGCACGCAACACGCAGGCCTGGCGATGGTAAAGCAACCCGAGGGGGGCTGCATCGTCACGGTCGGCGACTGGGCGACCGAGCGGCCCTACCTGAACTATGCCGCGTACTTCGCCTCGAAGGGCGCCATCCCGACGCTCACCCGCGTCATGGCCGTCGAGCTCGGCTCCCGAAATCCCAACGTCCGCGTCAACGGCATCCTCCCCGGCCCCGTCATGCTGCCGCCCGAAGTCACTGCCGCCGAGACGCAGACCGTCATCGAGGCGACGCTCGTCAAACGCGAAGGCCATCCGCGCCACGTCGCCCAGGCGGTCCTCTTCTTCCTCGACAACGACTTCGTCACCGGCGTCTGCCTTCCCGTCGACGGCGGGCGCACGGTTTTCGCCCCTGATTCGCTGGGTTAGCAGTACGAATACAGAATCATCGGCTCGATTTGCCTTTGTTCGTTTCGCAGTTCCGGAGGGTTTTCACTTTCCCTTCTTTCGTCGCTCTGTCCGATCGGTTATTGTCCAAGGCTTTTGAGCATCGTTTCGGCGACGAGACGGTTGCCGGTGGGGTTGAGGTGGACTTGGTCGATGGTCAGAATGCCCCGCGTGGCTTTCGTGGTGTTGTTTTTGGCGAGATGATCGACGAACGCTTTACGCAGGTCACAGAGCGTCAACTTCATGTCGTTGGCGACCTTTCGGGAAATACCCGCATATATATCGAGTTGGGTGTCGAGCTTGTTATCGCCCCCGGGCAATTCACCGATGACAGTCGGCGTGCACAAAACGACGCGGGCCCCGGCCTTTTCGCATTTGCCGATCACATCCCTGAGGCCCGCCTCGAACAACTCGGGAGTCGTGCCGGTGGTCAAAAAATCGGATTGCCCGAGCCAGACGTCGTTAATGCCGATGAAAACTACGACAACGGTCGGTTCTTTGGAACTGAGGACGCGATCGACGCGGCCTTGCAGACCGGAGACCTTGTTCCCCGGGATGCCGGCGCCCAAGCACTCGATTTTCAATTCCGACGCTTTATCGTCGAGGTGCTTGCGAATGACACTGATGTAGCCGTTCGGGAGGATGCCGCCTGCGGTGATCGAATCGCCGAGAAAAACGATGCGGTCGCCTTGCTTGAGCTGGATCGGCGCCTGGGCATTGACGGCGCCGACGAGAGACGCGGTTACAATCGTCACGATCAGAATGCGAAAGCGGTTCATAGGTACTATCCTCCTTGAATCATTGAAGCCGATGCACGATCACAGCATAGTAGTCAATGCCGCGGCGGCGGGCAATCGCGGTTTCGGAAAGAATCAAAGGTGTCAGGGCCGAATGGCATCAACTTGAGGCGCAAGTCATTAGCTCAAAACCTTTTGAGGAACCTGTAAGTCGCGTCGAAAGAACTTAAGGGGACAAGCATGTTTTCTATAGACGCTATTTTCACGATTCGCATAATGCGCATGCTCACCCTTTTATTACGTCCTTCGCGCAAACCCCAAAGAAGTAGGCGGTGCATCACCCCCCGTTCGCCGCGACGGTTCGGATGCTAGTTGCGATTGCTTCGCGAAACCTGGCGCCCGCGAACCGCGACTTGTCGATCGACTGGAGGTAGCGGTGTCCCTCCAGCACCTTCCGGTCGTCAAGGAGGTTGGGGGCGTCTTCGAAACGGTCGTAGAAGAGCGGGTACCCGGCCCCTAAGTACTCTTCCAGGGCAGGAAGTCGGTTGACCACCACTGGCGAGTTGCGGACGATGCACTCCACAATTGTGTTGTTCGCGGAAGAATCGAAGAGCTCAAGGAACACAACCGATTTGCATAGGAGTTCGTCGTAATCTGCGTCTGATAGCCTTTCAAATTCAATGACCTCGCCCACCTCAGGGCGGTCGGCGCGCCCTCCCCAGTAGCGGAGAACTTGTTGCTCCGCCCTGTCGGCCGAGGGGTTGCGGATACGAATCCGGGCTTTCACGAAGCCCGCTGGGGCGGGCAACTGGTGGATCGCTCGAAGGTTTCGGAGCGTATACCCGATCTGAATTACCATGCGCGACGACTGTCCGATGTACTCCGCCGCGGAAAATTGCCGCGTGGGAAACTCCGTCGGCAGGGAGGCGACGGTGACCGGCACTGGCAGTTTCCGGGCGAGCCAATCACCTAAACGGCGCGAGAAGACGATCGCGAGCCGCAGGTTCAGCAGGCTCTCTCGGAAAAGGCTCGAGCCGATCAGGCGCTCGGGCGTGTTGGTATTATTCTGGGGGCCGAGCCAGGGCGGCCACCCGTAGGGCTTGTGGAACACGCCCGCCCAGGGCTCGCGGTGCGGCGCCGCAACGGGGTCCCAGCCGAAACTTCGGTCCACGAAGTCGTCGAAGAGGATCCCCTCCGCACTCGTGAGCGACGAAAGGCACTGCAGGGCGTATTTCCAGCCGCTGCGGTGATGGAACTGGCCGACGATGTCGGGTTGATCTCGAAACCGGATCATGGCGGGTTGCCCCCCGGAGAAATTAAGGGGACAGGCATGTTTTCTATTGACGCCATTTTCACGATTCGCATAATACGCGTATGCCCCGCATCGCCCGAGCTTTCGTCGCCGGAACTTGTTACCACGTCCTCAATCGCGGCAACGGTCGCCGTGAGGTGTTCCTCAAGGACGCGGACTACGAAGCCTTTCTGAAAGCCGTCAGCCACGCTTGCGTCGAGGTCCCGATGCCCGTGCTGGCGTACTGCCTGATGCCCAATCACTTCCACCTCGTCCTCCAACCGCAAAACGACGGCGACCTTAGCCGATGGATGCATTGGTTGCAAAACGCACACGTGCGCCGATATCATAAGCACTACGGCAAGAGCGGCCACGTCTGGCAAGGACGGTTCAGGTCGTTTCCGATCGAGGCGGACGAGCACTTGTTGGCCGTTCTTCGGTACGTCGAGCGCAATCCGCGGCGAGCGAAACGGGTTCGCTCGTCGGCGAAATGGCGTTGGTCCAGCGCCAGCCTCTGGGTTCCCGATGCGGAGCGTCCGAGTTGGCTCGCCGTCGGCCCCGTCCCCCGGCCCGCGGATTGGTTGGCCTGGGTGGACGCGGCGATGACGGTCGGCGAGCTGGAAGCGATTCGCCGCAGCGGCACGCGCGGCGCCCCGTACGGTTCGGCGGATTGGACGTCGGCGTTCGCAAAAGCTCACGGCCTGGAATCGACGCTGCGCCCGCGCGGCCGGCCTCGCAAGCAGGCCAAAACAGAAGATCCGCACGACGGATAAAGCAGCCATCATTAAACATGCCTGTCCCAATCCTGTTCGGCACGACGATTGCTCTCGGCTGAAATTTGCAAGGAGTCGCTTCGGGTTTGGGAATTGTTTGCGCCGAGGCGGGACGCGAACGCGCTCGGCGGCGACGGGGAATTTCAGACCGCGCAGCGTGAAGC
>JBBQPM010000233.1:0-9459 GCA_038217425.1 Gemmatales bacterium | reverse complement strand
CCCGATCGCGCAGGTTGGGGATCTCGAGAAAGTCGGCCAGGACGTAGTAGCCGTCGTAACGCATGAAAGGGTTGCCGTTGAAGGCGACGGTGCTGACGCTGCAGACGACCATGAGGCTGAGGGCCATGTTGTTGACGAAGGGCTGGCTGGGGGTGTTCCACCAGACGAAGGTCGCCGCGGCCGCGATCATGAGTTCGACGTAAATTCCGGCGCCGCCGATGATAATGCGATGCCATTTGCTCGGCAGTCGCCAGGCGTCGGAGACGTTGCAATACATGGCGGGCGAGAAGCACAAGATTAGAAATCCCATCTCGTGGACTTCGCCGCCGAACGCCTTACAGCTGAGTCCGTGGCCGAACTCGTGGATGACCTTGACGACCCCCAGCGCCGCCCACAGGTACACGACCGTCTTGGGATTGAAGAACTCGTGATACGAGGGCAATCGGCTGCGGAACGTGTCGAAATGCGTGCCGACGAGGAGCAGGGCCGAGAGCATGAACATGACGCTGAGCGCGAGGAACCACGTCGTGAACATCCAACTCGTGTAGACGATCATCTTCTTCAGAATCTTGTCGGGATCGAGAACCGGTATTTTAATGTAGAGGATGTTCGTCAGGCTCTGGAACAGCTCCATCCGTTCCCGTTTGACTCGGCGTTCGAAGAGCTGCGTCCCCGCTTGCGGCGATTCGTTCTGCACCAGTCCCGCGGTGAGAAGCTGTTGGCTGAAGTGTTCGAGGTCTTCGAGCGTGAGCCGTTCGGGCCGAAAGCGGCCTTCGAACGCCTTCTGCGATTCGTCAAGCGTGTGCTTGCCGTCCATGAGGCGGATCAGGAAGTGTTCTTGCTCCTTGAAGCGGTAGTAGCGCAGGCTGACGGGATCCTTGACGACGTAGTAGGTTCGCCCCTCGTATTTCTGAGGGTTGATGTCGAGGTCGCCGCGAATGCGGAGCTTGACCTGCTTGCGTCGTTCGGTGTCGCGCGATTCGTTCTTCATGGATGCAGAATAACCGGCGTAAGCGGCGACGTCCAGAAGTTGAACGCGCTCCCCTCATTCTATAAAGGGAGCGGCGCGGCAGCCGGTCCGGGATTCTGCGGAAATTGCGTCACGGCACTTGATAAGGCCGAACGTCGCGGAGGCGGTTCTCTTCGAGCATCTCGCGGTGCATGAAGAAATCGCGGGGCGAACGCATGTACGGATGCGTCGGGAACTGATTCTGCATCTGCATCTGCGTCTGCTGATGCTTGGCCTGAACTTTTTGCGGGATGACGAAGGAGCCGACCACGCCGGTCTCGGGGCCGAAGGAGGGGCGAACGTAGTAGTAGGGCCCCATCACCTGGCCGTAACTGTTGACCCAGTAGTAGCCGCAGCTATTCAGGTCGGGAGCGTGGCCGAGCGGACGCATGAGCGCCGGGGCGTACGCCTGGGCGTGGCACGTTTGCGTGAAGGCGAGGGCGAGTAATCCGCAGAGGAGCGAGCGCATGAACGAATCCTTTCGGAGCAAGAGGTTCCCCGAGGAATAGATTCGCCATTTGCGTTGGCAGTACGTGCTGGATTTGCGGGAGAATCGGAGAGTTCAGGCGGAAGCTGGGAAAGAGGCGCCGAGAACGCGGAAAAAACCGGCGCGCTCTGGGGAGCGCGCCGGTCTCTTGGGGAAGGAGGACTATTGACCCGGGTAGTAGCCGGCCATTCCCATGCCAGGGCCAGGGGCAGGGGCCATGCCATAACCGGGGAAGCCGTTGCCGGGCCCGGCGCCGGGGCCGCCGATGGCGGCGCTGGGGGTGGCCCATTGCATGCCGGGGGTGACGATCACGGGAGCGTACTGGACGCGTTGGCTGCAGCCGGGTCCGCCCATACCTCCCATGCCGCCGCCATTGATCTGGTAACCGTGATTCTTGTAGTACGCCACCCAGTCGATGCGGTCGAGGCTGGAGTAGTAACGCTGCATCGCGTCATAGTAATCGTGCCAGAAGCGCTGCAACCGCTCTTCTTCCGGATTCATGCAGCGATTACGCTTGGCGAAGATGTTCCACCAGGGTTGATAGCCGCCGTAGTGCAAGCTGTTCCACTCGGCCCGGGCATCGCTCGTACCGGCGAGGCCCACCAACAAACTCAAGAGCATCCATTTGCAAGCCTTCATCGGTCCCTCCTTAGATTCACCAAGATTCCGGGTAGGGCGGACACTCTTGTCTGCCTTACCGCAGGCAGACACTCTTGTCTGCCTTACCGTTGGACAGACAAGAGTGTCTGCCCTACCGAGTCGAATTATCGTTGCGAGACCTTGGCTCGCTGGCCTCATCTCGTTTGCTTTTTGCGGCTCACTTCCTGACACCCCTTTCATCGACCGGACAACCGGAAAGGGCCGCAATAAATTCAAATTCGTCAGCTTCGGAATCTTCGGCGAATCGTCAAAGACGGAAAAGTTTGCCCGACCGCCGCGGCTTGAAGTGGAAACTACCTAGGGCTGCGTTAGGCGGCGCGAACCTGGGAGGTGCGCGCAATCTGGGCGACGAACTGGGACATCTCCCGCTCGAAGCGCGCCGTGTTGAAACCCAGCGCATGCGTTCGCAGCGTGGCCGGGTCGAAGGCGTCCGCGTGGGACTCGAACGTTTCCAGCGCGTGGACGAGGGCATCTGCGGTCTGTTCGCCGAACCAGACGCCGGTGGGGCGGCGCTCGCCCAGGGGAACGACCGTTTCCGTCGCCCCGCCGCGGCCGAATGCGATCACGGGGCAACCGCACGCCTGGGCCTCGACCGGGACTATTCCGAAATCTTCCAGCCCTGGAAATAAGAGGGCGCGCGCGCGCTGGAAATGTTCGCGAATGGCGGCGTCGGTCTGCCAGCCGAGAAAGGCGACGCCTGCCCCCGCCTGTTGCCGCAGCTTCGCTTCGTCCTGTCCGGCGCCGATCACCACCAGGCGTCGGCCCAATCGCTTGCACGCTTCAATGGCGAGGTCGAGCCGCTTGTACGGCGCGAACGCCGAGACGACCAGGTAATAATCCTCGCGCCGCACGGGCGCGGGATGATAGAAGTCGGTGTCGGCGGGGGGATAGATGACGACGCTGTCGCGGTCGTAGCAATCGCGAATGCGCCGCTGCACTTCCTTGCTGTTGGCAACGAAATGCGTGACTCGGCTCGACGTGGCACGGTCCCACGCGCGGATGCGGTTCAGCAACCGATCGATCAGCCAGCCCTTGACGCCGCGCCAGCCGTAGGAGTCGCGCATGTGCCAGGCGTAACGCATCGGCGAATGGCAGTAACAAACGTGCGGCACGCCCGCCGGCGGCGTCACGCCCTTGGCCACGCACGAACTGCTGCTGACGACGACGTCGCACTCCGGCAACTTCCAGTTCACCGCCCCCGGCATCAACGGCAACAGATACCGGTAGTAGCGCTGCACGCGCGGCAGGTGATTCAGGTAACTTGCGGTGATCGGGCGGTTTTCGATCAGCGGCGACACGGAGCCGGGCTGATGGATGACGGTGTAGAGGGGCGCGGCCGGCCAAAGTCGACAGAACGATTCGAGTACCTTCTCGCCGCCGCGCATGCCGGTGAGCCAATCGTGAGCCAATACAACGCGCGTCGCATCCATGCGGAGGCCTCCGTGACGGCTCTGGCAAGAACAAGTTCGCCTAAGGAAAAGTCTAGCCACAGAGAGCACAGAGGACACGGAGAAATTCAAAAACCTGCGGAGAACTTCGCGCAGGTATGCCTTATTTTCTCTGAGACCTCTGTGTCCTCTGTGGCCTGGTTTGTCGACTTTATTCTTGCACAGCGCCGAAGAAGGGCACATCGTATTCGATCCGCCAGACGGGGCCAAGGGCAGCTTCGGCGTGGGGCACGTTTTTAACGTGCCGCGTGAAAACAGGGCGCGTTATCAACGTGCCCCACGAAACGAAAAACGCCGCCCGGACTCTCCGGACGGCGCTTCGTGCTTAAATAAAGAGTCTTATACCAGTTCGCGGATCGGTCGGCCGCCGGCGATCATCGGTTGGGGACGGCCGGTCGGGTCGTTGAAGTGCAGATCCTGCGGCATGCCGAGCACGTGGAACACGGTCGCCATCAGATCTTGCGGGGAAATCGGGCTGGTCTTGGGCACTTCCGCCTTGGCGGTCGATTCGCCGACGACCTGGCCCATCTTGAGACCGCCGCCGGACAGGGCGAGGGTCGAAAGGGGCGCCCAGTGATCTCGGCCCGCGCCGCCGTTGATGCGGGGCGTGCGGCCGAACTCGCCGGAGATGACCAAAAGGATGTCGTCTTCCAGGCCGCGGCTCGCCACGTCCTGAACGAACGCGGAGACGGCGTGATCAACAATCGGGCCGGTGCGGTTCATGCTGTCGCGGATGTTGCCGTGCATGTCCCAGCCGCCGAAGTTGACGGTGACGAAGCCGACGCCGGCCTCGCACAGGCGACGGGCGGTGAGCAGCTGACGCCCAAGCGTGTTGTTGGCGCCGTACATATCGAGGACGCGCGGTTCTTCGCGGGTGACGTCGAACACTTCGCGGGCTCGGCTCTGCAGCAATTCGAACGCCTGGGCTTCGAAGCTGTCGAGTCCCGCCATCACGCCGCTGCGGTCGACTTCGCGGTTGAGCGTGTCGAAACTGCGGAGGATGGATCGGCGATCGCTGAGACGATCGAGGGGCACCTGAAGGTTCATGTTATTACGAGCATTGCCGCCGATATCGAAGGGGGCGAACTGGGTGCCGAGGAAGGAGGGCCCGTCGCCGAGAATGCCGTTGAGGCGAACGTAGTTGGGCAGGCCGGTGGAGGCATTGTTGGGTCCGCGATGCCGGGCCATGATGGCGCCGAGACCGGGCTTGGACTGCCCGCCGCCGTTGTCGGCCGCGGAGAAGTTGTAACCGGTCATAACCCAGTGGGTGCCGCCGCCGTGGCCGGAGTTGTTGTGGGCGAAGGAACGGACGAAGGCCATCTTGTCGGCATGACGGGCCATCTTCGGGAAGACGCCACCGAGTTCGATGCCGGGGACGCTGGACTGGACGGCTCCGACGGTGGAGCGGAACTCGACGGGAGCGGACATTTTGGGGTCGAAGGTTTCGACGTGGGTGGGTCCGCCGCCCAGCCACAGCCAAACGACCGAGGTGTTTCTGGTGGTCCGGCCGGCGGCCGAAGCCTGGGCGCGCGCACGGAGGAGATCGGACAGGGCAAATCCGCCCATTCCCAGGGCGCCGACCTTGAGAAAGTCACGTCGGCTCGCGCCGTCGCAGGTGGCGCCTGCACGCTTGGTAGAGAACGTCAACATGGGTAAGCCCCCGAAAAAGTGAAAGGTAGGAGGGAAGGCAGGCGGAGGGTAATAGGAAAGAAGATCTTTCTTTCCGTATGTACAAAAGTAATCGAAGAACCCGGCATTGTCAATGAGGGAACTAATTTCTTACGGCAAATCGCGCGCCCGGCGGCCGCAAGATTTTCCGACTGGGCAAAATCCCCGCGAAATTCGCACAAATCGTTTGCACCCGGCCCCCCAAATTCTTACGCTTTTAATGACAAAGCTCCCCGCAACCATCCATTTCATGGAGAACGATGATGCAACGACGCTACAGCTGGGCCTGGCTCGGCCTGGTCTTCGCCGCCGCCGTCCAGGCGGAAGTCAAGCCGAACACCCTCTGCACCGAGGGCATGGTCCTGCAGCAGAAGCAAACGGTGAACCTCTGGGGCAAGGCCGATCCCGGCGAGAAAGTGACCGTCGAGTTTCGCGGCATGAAGGCCGCGGCGGCCGCCGATGCTCGCGGCGATTGGCTCGTTAAAATCCCCTCAGGCGATGCCGGCGGCCCCTTCCCGCTCTCCATTCAAGGTTCCAACACCATCGACTACAAGGACGTCTACGTCGGCGAAGTCTGGATCTGCTCCGGGCAATCGAACATGGAATGGACCGTGGGCTCTTCCGGTCCCGAGGACCTCAAGTCGGCCACGGAGGTGCCGCGCAATCCGCTGTTGCGTTGCTTCAAGGTCGAAAAGAACGCGCAGGTCGCTCCGGTCCATGACGTCAAGGGCTCTTGGGTCGTCGCTTCGCCGGAAGTCGTGAAGACCTTCACCTCGGCGGGTTACTTTTTCGGACGCCACCTGCAGGCAAACCTCAAGGTTCCGGTCGGCCTCATCAGCACGAACTGGGGCGGCACCCGCGCCGAAGCCTGGACCAGCAAGGCCACGCTCGAGAAGTTTCCGGTCTACAAGAACGATCTCTCCCCTGTCGAAAAGGCCCAGGCGAACACCGCGTCGGCCCTTTACAACGGCATGATCTACCCGATCCTCAACTATGGCATCAAGGGCGCCATCTGGTATCAGGGGGAGAGCAACGCCGGCAAAGCGTACCAATACCGCGAACTCTTCCCGACGATGATCACCAACTGGCGCGAGGACTTCAAACAGGGCGACTTCCCGTTCTACTTCGTGCAGTTGGCGCCCTTCACGCCCGTCAAGAAAGATCCCGGCGAGAGCAACTGGGCGGAACTGCGCGAAGCTCAGTTCATGACGCTCAAGCTCAAGAACACCGGCATGGCCGTCATCACCGATCTGGGGAGCGAGTACGACATTCACCCGACCCCGAAGCAACCGGTGGGCGAACGCCTGGCTCTCGCTGCCCGCGCCTTGACCTACGGGCAGAGGATCGAGTATTCCGGCCCGACGCCCGCGGGGCTCAAGATCGAGGGAAATAAGGCGATTCTCAGCTTCGACCACGCCAGCGGCGGCTTGATCGCCAAGGAACTCGTGCCGACGATGGGCCGAAAGAATAAGCAAGGCGTCGAAGGATTCGCCTGGCGCGTCAAAGAAGGGACCGGCGCCAAACTCACCGGCTTCACGATTGCGGGCGTCGACAAGAAGTTCCACCACGCGTCGGCCGAGATCGTCGGCAACACCGTCGTCGTGCACAGCGAGCAGGTCGCGGAACCGTTGCACGTGCGCTACGGCTGGGCCGACCATCCGCTGGCCAACCTGTTCAACAAGGAAGGCCTGCCCGCGACGCCGTTCCGCACCGACAACTTCCCCGGCATCACGCAGCCGAAGTAGGAATGTGTTCGACAAGAAGCAAGCAATGAGTTAAGGAGCCGCGACCGCAAGGGAGCGGCTTGAAGTTTCTGGGCACGTAAAGCCGCTCCCTTGCGGTCGAGGCTCTTTTAGCATTTTTCCCCCGCGTGCGGTACAACGCACGCGGCCTGCTGCATCCAAAGACTTCGGCTTACAACGAGGCGAACCGAAACTCCTAGAATCCCACCATGGATGGTCTTCTCGTCATCGACAAACCGCTCGGCCTCACCTCGCGCGATGCCGTCAATCGCATCGCCGGGCAATTCCGCGGCGAACGCCTCGGGCACACCGGCACCCTCGATCCCGAAGCGACCGGCGTGCTGGTGCTTTGCTTGGGCCAGGCGACCCGACTCGCCGAATTCGTGCAGGACATGGCCAAGGTCTACCGCGCGGCCATCTTCCTCGGCGCCGAATCGACCACCGACGACCGTGAAGGAAAGCTTACGCTCCTGCCGATCCCGGCGGACCTAAGCCTCGCTCAAATCCAGGCGGCGCTCGCGACCTTCGTGGGCCTGACGTCGCAGCTCCCCCCCGCGTTCTCGGCGGCGAAAGTCAACGGTCGGCGGGCGTACGACCTGGCGCGGCAAGGCAAGGAAGTCGTCCTCGAGCCACGCACCGTCCGTATCGACCGCATCGACGTCGTCCGCTATGAGTTCCCCAATCTCGAAGTCGAAGTCGAGTGCGGCAAAGGGACGTACATCCGCTCGCTGGCGCGCGATTTGGGCGCACGACTCGGCGGCGGCGCCTATCTCACCGCCCTGCGCCGGCTACGTGTCGGGCCCTATCGCGCGGAAGACGCGGCGCCGTTCGATGCGACCGTCGCGCGTTTGGCGGAAAGCGTTCGTCCGATGGCCGAGGCGCTTTCGAATCTGACGCGTTGCGACATCAGCGAGGCGGAAAAGACGCGCTTTATGCAGGGGCAGTTCCTGGAGCGGTTCGACTTGCCGCTGGAAACGTTGGCGGCGGTGTTCCACGGCGACAAGTTAATCGGCGTGGGGCGCATGTCGAAGGGAGGCCTGGCGCCCTGGAAGGTGCTGAGCCAAACTTAAGCCCAACGGGTGAGGTACTCGACCTCCTCATCACCCTCGGACACGACTTCCGTTCCGCCGTCGTGCAGCTCGAAGATTGGCTCGCTCAATACCAAGCCCGAAAATAGACGCCCACCCACTACACGTCGATCGGCCCCGCCGCGCATCGGGGCGTTGCCAAACTCCTCGCGTCTGGCTTCTCCAAAGTTCTCGACAATTCGGGAATTGTCCCTTCAATGACCCCAATTCCATACACCCTTAATTCGGCAACAAATGCGACCACAATTCGGCCCGGCACAATTAATCGCCGCAGGCTCCGCAATTTGCTCCATCAACCAACTCGAATTGTCAATCGGCAACATTTTTTAGGAAATCGCCTCGCTTTTGCCAGCGATCCAATCCGTAGACAACCGCCACTTTCGGTCGAGACAAGTTTTCGCACCAGACGGCTCGGAATCGACGCTGTAAAGTACCACTGAGTGGGAACAAGCCTGTTATTTGATTTCTGCGTACAAAGCACGTGCTTGATCTCTAACCTCCCGACTTCGGTCGTCTTGCGCACCTTTTAGAAAGACCTTGGATCGTTCTCCAAATCTGACAAGGCCTGCCAGTGCGTTGTATCTGACTCTAGCTGAACGGTCGTTTGTTAGTAATTTGGTCAGCACCATAAATACATCGTTAGATTGGCTATTTGAAAGGCAGATTAGGACAACAGCGCCACCACGAACGCTTGGTTCGGGGTCTGAAAGGGAAGACTTGACAGCAGATTTCAAGACGATTTCCTTCGAGCAATACGGAATGAGATCGATCGAGGCCTGAAGTCGGACTCCGGAAAGAGGATGGCATGTCAACACTTTGCACAAGCCTGGAAGCGCGTCGTCGCCAATTCCTAGCTTGACGAGAGCTTCCATCGCAGCCAAGGCCAAGTCGTCATGCTCTAGGCATTGTATTATTGCGTGTTTCACCATGTCGCTTTTTTCTGAAGCCAATGACAGCTTCCGAATCGCTTCAATTCTGAGATGCACGGGTGCGTCGGTTCGCGCCAGGACATTTAATACTTCTTCCTCAGATGTTGGGGCGCATCCACTCGCCATCAATACCAAGCTATTCAAAAGGAAAAACTTCATTGAATACCTCGCTTCAGTTGTACAAAGATATGCATGCATACGCAGCATTCTCAGGACTCATTTCAGCATAGCGAGGATTCTCGCCTCAATAGTTGCCAGGGAAAAAAAAGGGGTCAGGAAAAAAAAAGGGGTCAGGTTCAATCCTGTTCGGCACGACGATTGCTCTCGGCTGAAATTTGCAAGGAGTCACTTCGGGTTTGGGAATTGTTTGCGCCGAGGCGGGACGCGAACGCGCTCGGCGGCGACGGGGAATTTCAGACCGCGCAGCG
>JBBQPM010000232.1:0-9775 GCA_038217425.1 Gemmatales bacterium | reverse complement strand
GGCCGTCCTTGAGTATGACGAGGACGGTCGAGCCGGCCCCAACCGACGCCGCGCGCGACGATCCTTCTCATGACAAGGATACTACCTGCACGCCCAGGGCGCAAGCTCCCTATATTACCCAATTATGCGCGCGGGCCGTGGCTCCTGATGGCGCCGACTGCGGGCAACCATTGCTTGCTGGGTTCGGGCCACGGCTGGTATGCCGACTACTTCGCTGACGTCAAAGGGCTCAAGGATCCCCGCCGCGACGGTTCGCAGCCGCCGTTCTATTACTCCTTCGAAATCGGCAACGTCCACTTCGTCAGCCTGTGCACCGAAAGTCCCAAGATCCTGGCCAAGGAAAACGTGGCCGACAAGAAAGCCCGCGGGTTACCCTTTTCCTACAACGAGCAGCTTGCCTGGTTCGATAGCGATCTGAAAAACGCGAAAGCGCCGTGGAAGGTCGTCTTCTTCCATCAGCCGTTCCACACAGCCGGCGGCTATCCAGCCCACGACGATTTCCGCAAAGATTTCGGGGCCGTCTGCGACAAGAATGGCGTGCAACTCTTGCTTTCGGGCCACGATCACAGCTACCAGAAGACCCGCCGCATCTCCAACGTCACGCGCGAACCGTCTGACCGCGGCACGGTGCAAGTTGTCAGCGGCGGCGGCGACATCAAGCAGTTTGACGCCCGGGCGAATCAGCCCGCCTGGAATCTGATTCACAAGAAGATCAACCACTATGTTCAGGTCGAAGTGACGAACGAAGCGTTGCGATTCACGGCTGTGGATGTGAACGGCAAGACGTTCGACGTTTGGCGTTTGCCGCGCCAGGGGCAACCGGAGTGAACGAATGGTTCGGTGCGATCACGTGAAGCGCGACACCGCAGATCTGGACCTCGCCCACGGCTACCTTCGCAGGGAGCGCAACCTCCTGCCGCCGTTCGTCGCGTTCGACGAACTCCTGCGCAAATAGGGAGACTGACAGGAGCGCAGGATCACGTTACTTCGTCGGCTGCTTTAGCTCGAATTTCTGCGCCTTGCGGCCGTGGATGTCGCCCATGTACAAATTCCCTTTCGAATCGACGCCGATGCAGTGGACCCAGTTCAACTCGCCGGGGCGCTCCAGGCCGTTCAGCCCTTTCTTGAACGTCGCCAGGTGCATGAGTCGGCCTGTCGGCGCGAACATCATCACCACCTGATCCTTCGGCGGACACCCCAGAGCGCTATCCTCGTAGCTCCAGCGCATCGGCGAGGAACCGCAAACCCAGAGCGCGTCGTTCTTCCCGATCGCCAGGCCCCAGGGAGTCACGACGTTCCGCCATTCGTCGAGATGCTTCCCCTGGCTATCGAAGATCTGAATGCGGACGTTGTTGCGGTCGGCGACGTAAATCGTCCCTTTGGAATCGCAAACGATCGAGTGCGGAATGCTGAACTGGCCCGGTCCATGGCCCAGCGTCCCCCAGCTGCGAATGAACGTTCCTTGCTTGTCGAACTGGACGATGCGGGCGTTGCCGTAGCCGTCGGCGACGTAGATGTCGCCATTGGGCCCAAACGCGACATCGGTTGGCATGTCGAAATGCTTGGCGTCGGCGCCCTTCTGGTCGGGAATGCCCAAAGTCCTGAGCCGTTTTCCCTCAGGCGTGAACTGTTCGACCACGTGCCGGCCGATGTCAGTGATCCAGAGATGGCCGTCGCGATCAAAGCGGATCTGGTGCGGAATACCCTCCTTCCTGGGCCAGACGCGGACAAAATTGCCCTCCGCGTCGTACACCTGCACTGGCGCCGAGGAACGCGTTAGCAGATAGATCTGGTCTTTGCCGTCGATGGCCACGCCCGTCATGGCGGCCCACTGCAAATCGTCCGGCTTCCTCGGCCACTTCGCATCGACTTCCCAAACTGCAGCGACATCGACGCGCGGGTATTTGTCCCTCTGCGGCTCCTGAGCCGAGATGCAAACTGCGACCATAAAACTGCAACCAAGCGCGAACCAACGAAGGGCCATGGCAAACTCCTGACAAGAGTATGGTGTCGCCATTGTATGGGGTGGGCCGCGGCTTCTTGCGTTAAATGCAAGAGCAAAGCGTGAACGAAGGCTTGCATTGGATTTATAACATCGCCCGTTCAAGGCCTTTGCTCGGCCGGCTTCGGTCGCAAGGCCGGGATCAGACGCTCGGCATTGCCGTGGTAGAACTTCTCTAGCACCTTCGGCGGAAGTTTGACGCCCGCGAAGCGCAACCAATCCTTCGCGTAGCCGTATGGCTCGACGAGATTGATATGGTCCGTTTCGAAGTATTCCAGGTGCCGGCTGTAAAAACGAGCTGCTTTGTCTTGCCATTTCTTGATCCCGTCAGCATCGTCCTCGCGCACGCCAGACAGCACGTTGGAGTCGGTGCCGAACAGGATGCGATCCTGGTACTTCACGAAGAAATCTCGTACCGCCTTGGGATTGAGCCTGCCCAGGATGCGCAGCCGGGCCGACGTGTCGATGTGGAAATTGGGATAGCGGTCGAGCGTCTCGGCCAGTTTTTGCAGTTCGAAAGTCATGCTGCCCATGTGCGCGCCGATGATGATCGTCTTAGGATGCTTTTTGAGCACGGCGTCGCGCTGGCGGATCAGCTCTTCCCAGCTCGGCATGTTGGGATTCTTGTCGTGCTGATCTTTTTCGGAGCGCATTCCGTAGTGCAAGCTGTTGTAGGTGAGCGGATACCAGTATTCCTTGGGATCTGCGACGTGCAGCAGGATGGGAAGCTCGAGTTCGCCGCACTTGGTCCAGAAAGGATCCAGGCGGCGATCGTCGAGCTTGATGAGTTTGCCGTCCGCGTCCTTGGCATACATACCGATGTTCTTCCAGACTTTGACGCCGTGAGCGCCGAGCCGTTTTTGCACTTCCATTTCTTGCACGAGGTCGGCGAAGAACGTGGGGAGCTTGCTCTTGCCGAGGTTGATGCTGCCGAAGACGACCAGTCGATCGGCGTGTTTTTTCTGCCGCTCAAGCCAGCCGGGCAGGTTGCGCTCGGACCAGCCGCCATCGATAAGGAGGTTGACCATCGCGGAGAAGCCGACGCGCTGCATGACTTCAAATTCGGCCTTGAGAGCGCCCTCGCTCGGATTGTCGCAATGCCGATGAACGTTGATGACGCGGTACTTGGTCTTGTAGAGCGGTAGATCCTCGTCTTGGGCAGCCGCAGTCTGTAGGCTGTTAGGCGATACGATGGCGAAGATACAACCGCACCAAAGAATCCAACGAGGGTTTGACATCATCGTGTTGACCTTTCGTCATTGGAGGCGAGGCCCTGAGAGCGGTTCGATCAGGGTCGTCTTTTCACCGGACGATATTCGGTACTACTGGTGCCATTCACCCACAAAGGGAACATAAAACTGACGGCAGGTTCGATAGTGCCACGTCGGCGATGAGGGGATGCCTTCCTGTCCCAGAGCGTCGACTGCAACCACCCAGTATCGGCGCACTTCCGTGCCGGCTTGAGCTTCAGTGAAATGCGTCTCCGACACTGGATCGGGAGTCAAACGAGGCGCCGCTTGGCCTGGCCCCTCCGGACGCGGACCCTTCATCCAGTAAATGCGATAGCCCTTGATCCCTCGTTCAGGGTTGCCGGCCCACTTGAGATGGCATTTTTCTCCCCCTTCGCGCGAGAAGACATGCTGAGGAGCCGATGGAATCGTCAAGAAGTACGGCGACGGTCCGCTCTCTTCCCCCGTCTCGTTGACGACGCGAAGGCGATAGGCGTAGACCGCGTACCGATACGGTTTCCCCTTGGGATCGAGTTGACTGGCAGCGAATCGATGTCGGGACAAGGGCTGTCCTTCTAGCGTTTGGGACTTGATCAAATCGATTGCCGTGTCCGTGTATCGGTTGATCTTCACGGGAGCTTTGGTCAAGCGTTGGAATGACCCGATCGCTTTGATCGCTCCCACGCTGGGAGGATCGAGCGGAGGCGTGTCTTTCTTGAGACGATGGATTTCGTCTTCGCTGAAGACCTCGACGACGGCGCGCTCGACGTGATAACCCGCAACTTTTCTGTCGGAAGATTCGGGCCAGGTCAGGGCCACTTCCTTGGCGGAAATCACCGACACCACCGCGTCTTCGACGATGCGCGGCTCCATTCGCACTTTCGTCTCCGGGTTCGCCGCCGCCTTCGCTTCGGCGAGGCGATAAGTCCAGATCTGCTGCTCCCGTTCGACGCCCGGCACGCGCTGCGTGGGATTGATGTAAGCTTCCAGGACGAACAGATTCAGATCCGGCACGTACGTCATCACCCGGCTCCGACTGCCGAAGCCATCCGGTTCGCGCATCGGCTTCATGGCCTTCCAGGCGTTCTCAGCGCTGTCGAAGACCCAGGTTTCGAGCCGGCCATTGACGACTTCCTTCTGGCCAGCGACCGCTCCGGCGCGGACGACTGCAAGGGTCTTCCGGTTGACGCTGTCATAGGCAATGAGCGCGTCATTGCGATCGGCGGGGGGCAGGCTTGCGGGTTTCAAGTCGATCCACATTCCCTGATCTTTTGCAAACGGATCGTAAGCCCAGGTATGAGGGTCGTTAGTAAATTGCGAGCCGAAGAGGAGATGGAACTTGGCGACCGGGTCATAGACCATGTTGCCCCCGCTGCGGGGAGCGGGGGCGGGCATCGGTAGACGCCGGCTCCAGGTGTTGGCGTAGGCGTCGTACAGATGCGTTCCTTCCTGTGTCCCTTCGCCGCCAAAGACGACGGCAGTCTGATGCACGGGATCCCAGCTCGCGCCATGCAGAGCCCCGATCAACGGTTCGGGTAAGGGGCGTCGGTCCCGCCAGGTGTTGGAGGCCAGGTCGTAGTTCCAGACGGAGGAGTTGTTCAGATAGATCTCGCGAAACCACTGCCAGCCATGATTCCCGCTGAACGACTTGAAGCGCAGGAAGCGATTCTGAACGGTATCGAAGACATTTTGCTGGGCACAACAGACCGCGGGCGGCGAACGGTTCGGCTCCTTGAGTTCCCATTTCATGGTCGCCGGGTCGAGCGTCCAAAGCTCCGCGATCTGCTCGCCGGACCCCTTGACGCCGCCCTGGGCGTGGCCTCCCCAGCGAATGATCCGTTTCGCCGACACATCGTATGCCATCGATGTTTCGTAGCTCAGGCCCGGCGAAACCGGAGCATCCTTGAGCGGACTCCGTTTGACCCAGGTATTGAGCGGATGCTCGCCCAAGAGAGGCTGAGCGGCGAGCGGAACGGGCATCAGAAGCAGGATGAGCAAGAACTTCCAGGATCGCATGACTATTTCTCCAGCACGAGAATCTTGACGTTCTTGAACCAGATCGGACTTCCATGATCGGTACGAAACCCAATGAAGTCTTTCTTGGGAAGCTCGGTCAGAGCCAAGAGCATGCGATGGTCGGTCCCATCGGGACGTTTGCCGACCTTGTCCCATTGCTCGAGGTTGAGTTCGTTGATCTTGCCGCCATTCAACTCGACGGTAATCTTGCTCCCCTGGACGGTGATTTGGAATTGATTCCAGGCGCCGCCCCCTTTCAAGGTATTCTTCGATGGGGGCTGTAGGTCATGGCGAAACGACCCCGTCGAACTCAGGCCCAGCTTTCGCCCCGCCCCGTAGATATTGACCTCCAGGCTTTTCGCCTCCACATTTGGCGGCGTGCCGCCTACGCGCAAGATGATGCCGCTGTGCGTATCACGGGGTTCGGGCGGCAGCTTGAAATCAACCTTCAAGCGGTAGTTCTCGTACGCCAGGGCCGTGAACAGGTGGGGCGGAGGCACATACTTCGCCGCCTGACCAAAGAGGCAAGTCCGAAAGGCGCCTTCTTCCACGATCCACTGACCATAGTTCAGACTTGGCCGAAAATGAGCGAAATCCTGGCCGTTGAAGAGGAGCACGTACCCCTCCTTCTTCTCGTCCGGCGTCAGCACATTGTCCTCGGCCTGGCACAAGGGAGTCTGGACGAGGAAAGCGATAAGTGTGAGCGCACGCATCATCGTTTCGTCCCCTGGGTAAGTCGTTTGATTTTAAGATTCTTGTACCAGATCGGAATGCCGTAGTCGTCGCGAAATCCAATCGGGCCCTTCTCGGGGAGATCCTTGAGCGCCAAAGGTAGCGGAAACGGCGAGCCGTCCGGCCTCTTGCCCTTGTCGGTCCATGCGGTCAGATCGAGATGATTGACGAGGACGCCGTTCAGTTCCATCTCGACGCGTTTCTTCGCGACCGTGATGACGAACGAATTCCACTCCCCTGCCGGCTTCATGAGGGTTTTAGTCGGCGCCTGAATTTGGTAGCGAAAGGCGCCAGTGCAAAAGTGCCCGAGACTTCGGGCAGGTCCGTAGACTGTCGCCTCTATCCCAGCCTGAGGGTAGGGCCCCGGTTTGTCCGCCGACCGCAGAATGATGCTACTATGCCCATTCTCCGAATCAGGCCCGGTATGGAAATCAACCTTGAGAACGTAGTCGTCGAATTCCTGGATCGTCCAAAGGGGCAGAGGCGAGAAACTCGGATCCTTTGGGTAGGATGCCCGCGTCAGCGAAAGGACGCCGTCGCTGATGAACCACTTATTGAATTGGCGTTTGGGATCCTCTCGAAAGCTCTTCAGATCCTTGCCGTTGAATAGCAGGACATACCCTTCTTTGCGCTCCGACTCCGTCAACTCGTTGTCGGCGGCGTGAAGCGATCGGAGACCGGCGAAGAAAAATAGGAGGCCAATTCGGAGGGTCATAGACGAGATCCTTTTCAGCGATCCGTACGGGCAGGATGCGAGCGAGGCGTGGGTCCTTTATTGCAGCATCGTAATCGACCTTGCGACCCTTCGCCACTCTTTCATTGAAAAGGAGAGAGCCAACGTAAAGTCCCGACCAGGACGGCAGCCCGTTCCGGGTGGTCTACATCGAGCAGATCGTGGGCCGTCGCCGCACAAGAGCGTGTACCTCGTGTGAAAGGCCCTCACGTTCCAACCGACGAGTTGTAGATGCTCCCCGTGCAAGCCAACACCGACTGCGACAGCCCCGCCAGGACTCGCACGTCGGTCAAGGTGCGGACCCAAAGCAGTTTTCTGGTCCGGGCGTATGATCACCAGGATGACTGCCGCCGTGCAAAGGATGACCCAGCATGAAACCAACGGTCTATGTTGAGGCGTCGGTTATCGGCTACCTGACCTCCTGGCCCAGCGGCGATCTGGTCGTAGCGGCCCGGCAACGTCGCGCATGAGATCATGGCGTAGGTGCTGTATTCAGTCGGGAACCTACCGGAACTTTTATCGGGTAGCGGTGTTGACAGTTGGGTTAGAGTGCTTGCATGCACCCTGTTTCATTGGGTGTGGTCGTCTGGATTCGATCGACTTCCGCCAGGATGTGGAGCCAGGATTATGCTTCAAATCAAGTCGCACCGGAGATTCCTCGCTTTGTTGGCGCTTGGACTGGGTGTGGCCCCGGTTTCCGCCCAGGACCGCGACCAACGGACGGAGATCCCGGCGGCCGTCCAGCGGACCATCGATTTCAACAAGGAAGTCCGTCCGCTCCTGACCGCTCGTTGTGGCGCCTGCCACCTGAACGGTAAGAAGAATGGCGGCCTCCGCATGGACAGCCGGGAGCTCTTCCTCGCAGGAGGCGATTCCGGCGCAGTGGTCAAGATCGGCAAAAGCGGGGAAAGCCCACTGATCCGGCTCGTCTCGGCGCTCGACCCGGAGAACCGCATGCCGCCGCAGGGGCCGATCCTCAGCAACGAGCACGTCGGCATTCTCCGCGCTTGGATCGACCAGGGACTCAAATGGGAAGAGAACGGCAAGGTGGTCAAGGCACCGGCCGAACTGACCGCGTTAGAGGCGGAGGCCGCCGGCCTCTGCCCGGTTAGCAAGGTACCGAGCAAGCTCG
This sequence comes from Gemmatales bacterium, assembly GCA_038217425.1. Taxonomy (GTDB): domain Bacteria; phylum Planctomycetota; class Planctomycetia; order Gemmatales; family Gemmataceae; genus JAIEPT01. The sequence goes on along the minus strand of JBBQPM010000232.1, from coordinate 1,931 downwards.
TCTACCACACCGCGCTGGGAGAACAGACCTATCACTTCTGCTGCCCTGAGTGCAAGAAGGCGTTTATTGCCAACCCCGCCAAATACAGGGCGACTGACTCTGGCAAGCCGGCCTTGAAGTCCTCCGCCAAAGCGGCCCCGTCTGCGCCCACCAAGCTAGGCGCGCTGGCGCTCGGCCGGCTCATTGACGAACACATCGACCACCGTCTGGCCGAGAAGAAGCTGCTGCCGTCGCCGCCGACCGATGACGCCGAATTTCTCCGTCGGCTCACCCTCGATTTGCACGGCGTCATTCCCCCGGTCGACAAGCTGGTGGCATTTCTCGACGGCGCCGGCGCCGACAATCGCCGCAAGATCGTAGACGACCTGTTGGCGGACGCGCGCTACGGCCATCACATGGCCGATGTCTGGGACCATCTGCTCGTGCCGCGCAACACCCCCGGCTCCGAAGCCGCCGTCGCGCCGCTCACCCGTTACCTGGAGCAGAAGTTTCAGGATAACATTCCCTGGGACCAGCTAGCGCGCGACCTCCTTACCTCGAGCGGCACGCAGAAGGAGAGTGGAGCTGTCACCTTCTTCCTGGCCAACCGCACGACGCCCATGGTGGTTGATTCGGTCAGCCGAACCTTCCTGGCCATGCCCCTGGAATGCGCCCAGTGCCATGATCATCCCTACACGCGCTGGGAGCAAACGGATTACTGGGGCTTCGCGGCATTCTTTCAGGGAGTGAGCCGTGGCGCCATCGATAAGTTTGGCGTCATCCAGTTGAACTCGACGCGCGGCTTGACGGAACAGCAGAGCCGTCTTCAGATCGCTTTGCCGCCATTAACAGCGGCAGGCCGTGACAAGAAGAAAAAGGAGAAGGTGGAACTCGTACCGGCCCGGCTGCTGGGGGCGGAGCGGCTGGCGCTGGGAAAGAATGAGTCTGTGGTGGCTCGGCCGCTGGCCGCCCAGTGGCTGACGGCCGCCGACAATCCCTACTTCGCCCGCGCCATGGTCAATCGTCTCTGGTGGCACTTCTTCGGCCGCGGCCTAGTCAACCCGGTCGATGACATGTTCAAGCTCGAGGCGACGGCCAGCCATCCTGAGTTGCTCGACGCGCTAACCGCTCAGTTCGTCGCCAATGGATACGATGTCAAGCACATGATTCGTGCCATTGCGAGCAGCGCGGCTTATCAGCGCACCAGCAAGCCTCTCAAGGCCAATGAGAACGACACCCAGTACTACAGTCGCGTGCCGTTGCGCGTGATGACTCCCGAACAAATGTGGGACTCGCTCGTGAGCCTGTTTGGCCGGGAGCCGGCGCTGCCGTCGGCCAAACTGGGGCGCCCGCTGGTGGTGGCGCAACGCGGACTGCCGACGACGCCGCGCGGCGAATTCGTCATGTATTTTCTGGCGGAAGGCGCGGCGCCGACCGACTATGCGCAGGGCGTCCCACATGCTTTGCGACTCTTGAACGGCCTGCAGTTCAACAATGTGGACGCGCTTCTGACCCGCATCGCGCCCGCCGCGGACAACCCTGCGAAAGCGGTCGAAGCGTTATACTTGACCGTGCTGTCTCGGCGGCCCACTGCGGCGGAAACCACGTTCATGACCGATTACGCGAAGGGCCGTAAGGACCAGCAAGCGGCCTACCAGGACATCTTGTGGGTATTGTTGAAATCGAGCGAGTTCGTGATGAACCATTAACCGAGCGAGGTGTTAACCATGCAAAACCTTAACCCAATGTCTCGACGCGGGTTTTTGCGGCTGGCGGCTGGAGGCATCGCCGCCGCTTCGAGTCCGAGCTGGCGGGTGTGGTCGCTGTGGCATCAGCGTTTTTCGCCACCGACCATGTTCTTTTCCCTGGCTTTCTGCAGGATCGCTTCTTTGGGGTTGACAAAAAACGGCCTGTAGCAGGGGAGTCATGGAGTTTCCGGGAGAGAAACCTTC
>JBBQPM010000231.1:0-9836 GCA_038217425.1 Gemmatales bacterium | reverse complement strand
GTTCGGAGTACCTCACCCGCTGGGCTTGCTCTTATTGCATCATCTGCAACTGCTCCGCGATCGGACCCAGCGCCAGCGCCGGCACGAACGTCAGGGCCCCGACCAACAACACCGTCCCCACCAGCAACATCACGAACAAAGGCGTATGCGTCGGCAACGTCCCCGCGCCCGCGGGCGTTACTTTCTTCCGCGCCAACGACCCCGCCAGCGCCAGCACCGGGATGATGAGCCAATAGCGTGCGATCAACATCGCGAGGCCCAGCGCCGCGTTCGAGTACGGAGTGTTCGCATTAAGTCCGCCGAAGGCGCTGCCGTTGTTGTTCCCGGCCGAGCTGTAGGCGTAGAGCACTTCGGAGAAGCCATGAGCGCCGCCATTGGTCAGCGTGCTCTTGCTCTTGCCGTCCGCGGGATCGACCCACTCCAGACCGGGCCCCGAGACGGCGATGGCGGTGCCGACGAGCACGAGGATCGGCGGCACGAGAATCACCAGCGCCGCCATCTTCATTTCGAACGCCTCGATCTTCTTGCCGAGATACTCGGGCGTTCGGCCGACCATGAGCCCGGCGACGAAGACGGCGACGATGACGAAGATGAGCATGCCGTAAAGACCGCTGCCGACGCCGCCGAACACGACTTCGCCCAGCTGCATCAGCAACATCGGGATCATGCCGCCCAGCGGGGTGAAGCTATCGTGCATCGAGTTGACGCTGCCGTTGGATGCGGCGGTGGTCGCGCAAGCCCAGATGGCGGAGTTGGCGATGCCGAAGCGCGTCTCCTTCCCCTCCATGTTGCCATGAGCGGGATCGACGCCCAGCTCGGCTATCTTGGGGACGCCCGCCTGTTCGAGCGCCATCGTGAGGGCCGTGAGCGGAATGAAGATCACGAACATCGCGGCCATCACTGCCCAGCCCTGACGCGTGTCCTTCACCATCAGCCCGAATGTGTAACACAGGGCGACCGGGATGACGAGGATGGCGAGCATCTGCAGGAAGTTGGAGACGGGGCTGGGATTCTCGAGCGGATGGGCGCCGTTGACGTTGAAGAAGCCGCCGCCGTTGGTGCCGAGCTGTTTGATGGCCACCTGCGACGCGGCCGGGCCCATCGGGACCGTCTGCACGAGGACGTCCTTGTCGTCGACCTTGATGGGCTGGAGAAGCGGGACTTCCGCGTAACCGTCAAAGTTTTGCACGACGCCTTGCGAGATCAGCACCAACGCCAGGATCGCCGACGCCGGGACGAGCAAGTAGAGCGTGATGCGCGTCAGGTCGACCCAGAAGTTGCCGAGGGTGGTCTGCGTATGTCGGGCCAATCCGCGACAGACCGCGGCGAGGACGGCGATGCCGGTCGCGGCGGAGACGAAGTTTTGCACCGTGAGCCCGAGCATCTGGCTCAGGTAACTCATCGTGCTCTCGCCGGCGTACGACTGCCAGTTGGTGTTGCTGACGAAACTCACCGCGGCGTTGAACGCCAGATCTGGCGCGAGACCGTCGAAACCCTGCGGATTGAGCCACAGCGATTTTTGCGTACGAAGCAGCGCATACAAGGCGACGAAGCCGACGAGGTTGAAGACGAGAACCGCGACGGCGTACGCCTTCCAGGTCATCTCCTTGGCGGGATCGACGCCGCCGGCGCGGTAGATGGCATTCTCGATCGGTCGCACCCAGGTCAGCTCGCCCTGGAAAAGCCGGGCAATGTAGGCGCCGAGCGGTTTGGCGGCGAGGACGAGAACGCCCAGGTAGAGCGTCAATTGAATGCATGCGTTCACGGTCATGAGAACCACTCCGGTTTCAGAAGGGCGAAGAGCAGGTAGACGAGAAGTCCCGAGGCCAAGACGAGGCCCGCGAGTTCGGCGCCGATCATTTCTCACCCCCTTGCAGCCATTGGCACAGCACGACCAGGAGCCAGGACGAGGCCCCGAACGCTGCGGTCATGATGATAAAGACGTAGTCGCTCATGATTGGAACCCTCCCCACGGATGTCACCCGAAGGAATCGTACCGGCCCCCGTGTCAAATGGGGGTTAAGATTCGGAGCGCGGGTATCAAGAATGTGTAAAGACGTGAGAAGTTTTTTGAGCTACACTTCGCGAAAGGAGATCGTGCGATGATGCCAACCAATCCCGGCGCGGCGATGTTGCTGAACCTCGTGATTGGGGCGGCGTGCGGCCTGGGACCGATGCTCGTCGGTCAGCAATTGCGGCGCTTGGGCGAGGGCTTCGCCGGGCTGTTCATTTGCGGCGTCGCCGGGTTTTTCGGCGGCATGTTCCTCGCCGCGCCGTTATCGATCATGATCGCGCTGGGGCTGCTCATCCTGGGCCCGGCCGAGGAGAGGCGGTCCACGGAGTTCGATCATGCGGGGTTCGACGAACGGGTGCAAGACCTGCGCGCCTTGGCGAATGCCAAACAAGAAAGGCTGCAAACCCCCGCGCCGGCGAGTGAGCCCACGGAGGCGATTCAGAAACTGCAGCGACCGCCGGCGAGCGATATCCAAAGCGCTCGCTGACGGTCGCGGGTCGGACGTTGAGTTACTTCTTTTTGGGCGGCGCCTTTTTCACTTCCTTCGCATCCTTCGAAACGGCTTTCGCCTTCGCCTTCTTCTTGTCTTTGCCCTGTGAGTTGTTGCCCTTGGCCATGATTCAGTCCTTTCACATAAATTTCGCAAGCACCGTCGCTTGGTCTTCCTAATGTAGTCTTGCTGGCCGCGAGCCCCCACGAAATTCTTCGGCGATTGCCGATTTTTTTTCGCGTTCGCTCGCCCCGCCCATATAACGTCGAGAAATGAACTCGCAAAGGGAGATACGAACATGGCCCGACAAGGCAAGCTCCGCATCGAATCGCTCATGGAACTCAAGAAAACTCTCACCAGCTCCGGAGAATCCGAGTTCGGACTCCTCGTGCGCGGCGAACGCAAAGTCGAAATGGAAATCGACGCCAAGGTCGTCTCCGAACTGCTCCGCCTGCTTGCCAAGATCGGCAACCGCGGCGAGGACGACTACTAAAGTTTCATACAGGGATCCGCGCATGAACTACGTCTACCTCGGCGTCGCGATCCTCGCCGAGGTGATCGCGACCAGCGCCCTCAAAGCGTCCGATCACTTCACGCGCTTTTGGCCCAGCGTGCTCGTCGTTCTCAGCTATTGCCTCGCGTTCTTCTCGCTGTCGTTCGCGCTCAACACCATCCCCGTCGGCGTCGCCTATGCCATCTGGTGCGGACTCGGCATCGTTCTCGTCACCATCGTCTCGGCGTTCATCTACCGGCAAATCCCCAACGTCCCCGTCCTCGTCGGCATGGGCCTGATCATCGTCGGCGTCATCGTCGTCAACGTCTGGTCCGACTCCGTGGGCGAATGACATGAAACGTCGCGGCTGGATCCTCGGCCTCCTTGCCCTCGCAGTATGCTTTGCCTGGCAATTTCGCACTCCCTCCATTCCCGGCGATGTGCAGCACGACGGCCAACCTCTCGCGGACGTTGAAGTTCGTGCCCGCGGAGCCGCCTCCAGCGTCCGCACCGGAAATGACGGCCGATTCGAGCTGGGCGTCGCCGCCGGGACGCTGCTCGCCGCCGCCAAGACGGGTTTTCTCATCGAGGCGCGTCCCGCCCACCGGGGCATGCGCTTTCATCTACAAAAATTTCCTGGGAGCGACGATCCGCATTATGCCTGGCAGGACGCCCAGCAATGTGCCGGGTGTCACGGCGCCGTGTTCGACGCCTGGAAGACGAGCGGCCATGCCCGCGCCGCGACCAATCCGCGTTTCCTCGATCTGATCGAGCCGAAGAACGATCGCCCCACGTGGAACATGAAACGCGAGCATCCCGAAGGCATCGACGTCTGCGCCAAGTGCCACGTGCCGACGCTGGCGCCCAAGGATTTCGACTTCCATCCGCGCCACGCGCAGGGCGTCGCCGCCCAGGGAGTCCACTGCGATCTGTGTCACAAAGCCGCGGACGTGACCGCGGACAAGCTCGGCACGCGCTTCGGCATTGACGCGCTCGATCTGCGCCGGCCTTCCGGCGACAAGGCGCTCTTCTTCGGCCCCCTCGCCGACGCCGTGCGCGCGGGCGAGTCGTTCGGCTACGCTCCGGTCTACAAAGAAAGCCGATACTGCGCGGCCTGCCATGAGGGGACTCTGTTCGGCACTCGGGTCTACCAGACGTTCAGCGAATGGCAAGCGAGCCCGGCCGCGGCGCGCGGGCAAACGTGTCAGACGTGCCACCTGGCGCCGACCGGCAAGATCGCGAACGTCGCCCCCGCGCACGGCGGCATCGACCGTCCCGACATCAGCGACCATGCCATGATCGGGCTAACGCCAGCCAAACTGCGAGCGTGCCTGGAAGTCAAGACTCACGTCGCGCGTGAAGGGGACGGTTGGAGGCTGACCGTGACGCTGCGCGCCCACGACGTCGGCCATCGCGTGCCCACGGGATTCATCGATCGGCATCTGGTTCTCATGGTCGAAGGTCGTGATGCCCACGGCAACGAAACATTCGCGCTTGAGGGCGCCAAGCTACACAATCTCGGCGGCGAACCCTGGGCGGGCAAGGCGGGTAAGTTCTTCGGACGGATTCGTCTGGACCCACTGGGTAAAGGCCCGATCCCCTTTTGGCTCCCCGCGGAACGCGAGGTCGACACGCGTTTACTCCCCGACCGTCCGCAGGTCGTCGCGTCCCGCTGGCCTCTGTCGACGGCGACGGTGCGCGTGCGTCTGATCTATCGGCGAACCTGGCCCGCGGTTGCCCTGGCGGACAATGAAATCGATTCCTTCGACAATGTCGTGACGCTTTCGCCCTGAGATACGCCGCCCCGATTTGACCGCATGGCAATCGTGACCTAGGCTTCTAAAAGGGGTCAGAGCCATGTTCGAGCGGACATTCTCATTTTGGCAGAAGTGGATCGGGGGGGCGAATGAACCCAAGCCCGCGGACCACGACGATCGTCGAAATTGGATCCGCTACCCTTCCGACCTGCAAACGTCGGTGCAGCTTGCCGACGCGCCGGCGGAAATGAAACAGCCCGCGCGGGTGCGCAACATCTCGCGCGGCGGGGCCAGCCTTGTGGTCGATCGCGCCTTCAAGGCCGGGCAGATGCTCTCGATCGAACTCAACCGAGCTGACGAAGAATCCGTCGAGATCGTCCATCTCCTCGCCTGCATCGTCCACGCTCAGCCCGAGCCCTCCGGCAAGCACGCCCTGGGTTGCGTCTTTTCACGCGAGCTTTCCGATCATGATCTCGAGGGTTTTGGCGCCCGCAGACTTCGGCATTCCCCCGAGGACAATCGCACCTGGCGACGCTTCGATTGCAAGCTCACCGCCAACTTCAGCAAGGTCGGCGACCCGGCGTCGCGGTTGATCCACGCCACCGTCTCCAATATTTCTGCGAGCGGCGTCGGCCTGGAGGTGACCGAAGAAGTCCCTGCCGGCGCCCTGCTCAACCTCGAAGTCATCGGCGAAGCCGGCCGAGCGCATCGGCCGATCCTCACCTGCGTCGTGCACGTCGCCAAGAAGGCGGAAAATCTGTGGTCGCTTGGATGCAACTTCATTCGCGAGCTGAGTGAAGCCGAATTTCAGGAAATGATGTAAGGAGTTTGCGCATGTCGGTCAGTATTCCCGTCGAACGTCTGCTCGATCAAGGCCTGGCAAATCAGCGCGCCACGGTTCGCTACCGCTGCGGCCCCGCCATGCCCGGCCGAGTCTACCTCAACACCGACCTCATCTTCATGCGCGCCTGGATCCGCGATCTCTCGCTTGAAGGTCTCGGACTGCTCGTCGAAAAGCCGCTCGACCCGGGCGCCTTCATCGTCCTGCAGCTCAAGAGCCCCAGCTCCGGCGAGAAATACCAGATCTCCGCAGAGGTCATGCACTGCACCGCCGTCGCCGGCGAATACCTCGTCGGCTGCCATTTCGTCAGCGCCCTCACCGAAGACACCCTCGAAGATCTGCTGTAAGGGGCGAGCGTCACTCGTGCCCTTCCGCCTTCGCCTTCGGAAGAAGCACTGGAATTGCTGCGGCAATGACTAGGCGCCGTTCGTCAAGAACCCCATAGCGCATTGCGAGTGGACGCACGATTCCGATCCAAGTCTGGCCCGGTTCCTTCTTGAGATCGCGCAGCGGCTCCCCAAATTGAGGGTAGACGCGCAACCGCTGGTCGAACGCCTTGAGCGCCGCGATAAACTCCTGGCCGTCGCCTCTCTGCCGAGCAATGTCTGCCAGGTCGAGTAACCGCTGCCGCACTCTTTTTGAATATTCCACCCGATACGGGATCGGCGGGGGTGCAGCCGTACTCACTTAGACCTCGCTCGCGCTTCGATCTCGGAGAGAAAGTCCTCCAGCTGGAAACCTCCGGTCGCCTCTACTTCGCGGACTTGCGCCAGGAACTCCTCTTCGTCAAACGTTTGCCGCGCCCATTCCAAGAGATCGGGGGGAATCGCCTCACGAGGGAACGGTTCCGAAGAATTGGGTTGATCGGGTTTCATCGGCTACTCCTTCAAGTGAGATCTTGATACCGACGCCATTATACCGCGCCGAACATTCCCTCACTGCGGACACTCTCGAAGATCTGCTGTAAATCAACGCATCTGGAGCCCGCAGCGCGAGCAAGGAATATTCAAACCCTTGCTTGCGCTGCGGGCTCCAGATGCGTATACCTTGCTCGCGCTGCGGGCTCCTGAACCTTATAGAATGCTCCTCGTGATCGTCGCTCTCGAGGATTCCCCATGCCGACTACTGGCGTCGCCCTGGTCGGGACCGGCTTCATCGGCCCCGTCCACACCGAGGCTCTCGCACGCCTGGGCAAACGCCTCGTTGGCGTCCTCGGCTCTACCCCCGAAAAATCCAAACAAGCCGCCAAGTCGCTCCGCGCCGAGCGCGGCTACGATTGCTTCGCCGATCTGCTGCTGGACCGCGACGTCGCCGTGGTGCATCTGACGTCGCCCAATCGCCATCATTTCGCCCAGGCCGCCGACTGCTTGCAAGCGGGAAAACACGTCGTCTGCGAAAAGCCGCTGGCCATGAACGCTCAGGAGTCGGCCCAACTCGTCGCCCTCGCGGCCCAGTCGCCGAACGTGGCCGCGGTCTGCTACAACATTCGCTACTATCCCCTGTGCCTGGAAATGCGCCAGCGCATCGCGTCGGGCGAACTGGGCGAGATCTATCACGTCTCGGGTTCGTACACGCAGGATTGGCTCCTCCACGAAACCGATTTCAACTGGCGCGTGCTCTCGAGCGAAGGGGGCAAGCTCCGCGCCGTCGCCGACATCGGCACCCATTGGCTCGACCTCGTTCAGTTCCTGACCGGGCAAGCCGTGAACGAAGTCTGCGCCGATCTCAAGACGCTGCTGCCGACTCGGCGCCGACCCGTCGGTTCCGTCGAGACGTTTCAGAGCAACGTCGCCGCGACCGTGCCGATCGCCGTCGACACCGAGGATTACGGTTCGTGCCTGCTCGGTTTCACCGGCGGCGCCCGGGGCGTCTTCAACGTGTCGCAGATGTTGGCGGGGCGCAAGAATTGCGTCCAGGTCGAGATTGCGGGGTCCAAGGGGTCGCTGGCCTGGAACAGCGAACGCCCCAACGAACTTTGGCTCGGACATCGCGGTCGGGCCAACCAACTTCTTGTCCGCGATCCCGCCTTGCTGCATCCGGAAGTTCGCCCCTTCGCCAACTATCCCGGCGGACACAACGAAGGGTTTCCCGACACCTTCAAACAGCTCTTCCGCGCCGTCTACCAAACCATTGAGGCACAAGCGCCCGTCACGTTCCCGACGTTCGCGGACGGGCATCGCGAGATCGTTCTGTGCGAGGCGATCTGGCAAAGTCACGTCGAACGTCGCTGGCAAAAGGGGTTCCCCTCATGATCGCGAACGACATCTTCTATGAATCCGTCGGCGCCGGCCTCCCGATCGTCTTCGTCCACGGTCTGGGGGGCACGAGCAACGTCTGGCACGCCCAACGGCAGACGCTGCAGAAGTTCTACCAGGTCGTCACGCTCGACCTTCCGGGTTCGGGCCGATCCGCACGCAGCTCGTCGTATTCGATGGAGCGCTGGGCGGAGCAGATCGTCGGCCTGGCCGATCATCTCGGACTTCCGCAGTTCGTGATCGTGGGCCATTCAATGGCGACGATCCTGGCGCAGATCCTGGCGGGAGAGTACCCGGAGCGGATCAAGGCCGCGGTGCTGTGCGGGCCGCTCACGGAGCTTCCCTCCGCGGCGAAGGAGATTTTCAAAACGCGGGCTGTGGATGTGGGCCGGGAGGGAATGATGTCCGTCGCCGACGCCGTCTTGAGCGGCGCCTTGACGCTCGCCACACGGGAAGCGAACCCGGCTCTGACAGGGCTCTGTCGCGAACTGCTGTTGTCGAACGATCCGACGTCGTACGCGGCGCAATGTTTGGCGCTGGTCGCCGGCTCCGCGAAGTCGGCGCAGCCGAAGATCAAGTGCCCGGTGCTGATTCTTGAGGGGGACCAGGACGCGGTGACGCCGCTCGCCAACTGCAAGGCGATCGCCGCCGCGGTGCCGCAAGCGCGAACTCGCCTCGTCCCGGCAACGGCGCATCTGACGATGCTCGAGCGTCCCGACTGGTTCAACGCGTACCTGTCGGAGTTCCTCGCCACGCTCGATTAGAGATTCACGACAGGATTTGCCAGTCGAGCCGGGAGGCGGACCTACGCCTGCACGTTGACGCGTCGGCCGTTTTGATCGAACACGACTTTGCCGGGGATGAGCGAGAAGATCGTGTCGTCCTTGCCCATGCCGACGTTTCGGCCCGGGTGCCATTTGGTGCCGCGTTGGCGGATGATGATGCCGCCGGCCTTGACGGCCTGGCCGCCGAAGACCTTCACGCCCAGACGCTGACTGTTCGAGTCGCGTCCGTTCTTTACCGAGCCTTGACCTTTCTTATGAGCCATGACGAAAACCTCCGCTTATTTCTTGGGTTCGAGCGTATCGATTAACTTACGACTCGAAGCCCGATAAATCCACTCCGTGGGAGCCACGAACGTAATGTCGCGCGAATCGGTGCTGAAGCGATCCCCTTTGCGACGAAAGTTGATCTGCAGAGTTTTATAGCGAGTGATCGGCGGAAGAGAAGGCGAAGGAGGATCGACCAACACGAACGCGTTCGACAAACCGCGGATGAATATCGTGAACCGAGTGGCATCGCTCAGGTCTTTCGCCGAGGGGTCCTTGGAGCCCGGCTCGGCCGACGATGCGTCCCAGATGGCGACGCCAGTGATGGTGCGCGGATACGCCTCGTCGGGCGATTTCGACAGCGGGATCAGGTCTTTGCTGATCGTCACGGAGTTCTTGATATTCAGGTAGTTCGACGGATCCTCGAGCCGGGCGATCTCTTTCTGTACGATCGGCAGCACCTCGTCGAGATAGACGGCGGGATAATCGTGCATGACCAGTTCGAAGTGCGGGATGAACTGGCGCGGTTCGCCGGTGCGATTGATGATCTGGTACCACATATACCAGCAGATGCGCGGCCCGCGGCCGGGGACGTCGACCTTGATCATGCGCGGATCTTTGAAGCGGAAGTCGAAGGTCCAGAGATCGGTCTCGTCGTCGCGCGGAAAGACCTTGACCTCGCGCTCGTTGAAGCCCCCCTGGGCCCAGAGTGAAGTCGAAGCGATGGCGAAGGCACACACGAGCATCAGAAGCCGCATCGGAATCCTCCTGGAAGACTCCACTATAAACGAGCGTCTGAAAAGATCAAGAGACTTCGAGTGTCCGAGACGGAAGCGCCTACATTGGACAGCGCCACTTTTTACATTGGGCAAGGCTGATTTCAAATTGCGCAGGTTCGGTAGGTCTAAATAAGGCATACTCGCGTTTGGCCTGTAAG
>JBBQPM010000230.1:0-10017 GCA_038217425.1 Gemmatales bacterium | reverse complement strand
AATCAATGAGGATCCAAGCAGGAAGCACAAGCACGTGCCAAGACATCGGTCATGGATGCCGGAATTTTTTCCAGGACAACCACCGAAAGCGCACTTCGTGCGCATTGCGTATAGGATTTATTCCGGATAGCCAGTGAGTCCGGGCCAGCAGGGCTCGCTCAAGGTACGACCGGACGGAACGATTGTCGATGGGCACCACCGTATCAAGATTCTTCGCGATCGGGGCGTCGATGTGGATTCCTTGCCACGAGAGATCATTCCGAAAGCTGCCATGCCAGACTCGCCGTAAGGACGGTAAGTTTCAAGAAAACGGAGCACGCCATGCGAACAGAACTGTTTTGGATCGAAGGACCTGACCCAGGACGCTTGGCGATCATGCCACGTCCTCGCGGCGGAGATTGGCTGGAGGACGAAATCCAATCTTGGCGTCGATCCGGCGTCGATGTGGTCGTTTCGCTGCTCACTCACGAAGAACAATTGGAGTTGAACTTGTTGGACGAAGAAGCGTTGTGTCGGGCAATCGGCATCGAGTTCGTTTCATTTCCGATCGTCGATCGAAGCGTTCCTTCATCGTTTGAGGCATTTTCGGAACTGATTCTTAAACTCGCCGAGGAACTAACGAACGGCAAAAATTTTGCCGTTCATTGTCGGCAAGGCATCGGCCGTGCAGCATTGGTCGCGATTTGCGTCCTTATCTTGTCGGGGTTAGATCCAGTGGTGGCCATTGAGCGAGTCAGTGCGGCTCGAGGTTGCTCAGTTCCTGAAACGCCTGAGCAACGACGGTGGATCGCCGATTTTACACAATCACTTGCGACTGGGCCTTCCAAGTAAACGATCGGCAATAAGTCCCGGGAATTTCGATGACCGCCTCCGAGCAGATCTCCGACTTGATGATTCGCTGGGAATCCTCGCGGCGCGAGGGGAAGCATTTGACCGCCGACGAACTCGGCGCCGAATGTCCGCAGTTCGTCGAACCGCTACGGCAACGAATCGCCGCCGTCCTCGAGATGGAACGGATCCTGGGCGTCGCCGATCACGGCCAAGTCACTGTGTTGGGCGCGTCGTCGGAAAATGTGGAGCCCGCGTTGCCGAAGATCCCCGGCTTCGCGATCCTGCGGATTTTGGATCACGGAGGCATGGGCGTCGTCTATCTGGCACGCGAGTTGGAGCTCGGACGCATCGTGGCCCTCAAGATGATCTCCGCCGTGCAATTGAGCCCCGGGCAACTGGCGCGTTTTCGCGTCGAGGCGGAGTCGGCGGCGCACTTGCAGCACCCCAATTGCGTGCCGATCTTTCACTTCGGCGCCGTCGACGGCAGACCGTACTTTTCGATGGAATACATCGATGGCGGCAGCTTGTCCCAGCCTCTCGACCGAACCCAGCCGTTCACCCGGCGCGCGGCCGAACTGGTCGAGACGCTGGCGCGGGCGGTGCAATTCGCACATGAACATGGCATCGTCCATCGCGATCTCAAGCCCTCGAACGTCCTCCTGACCTCGGCCGGCGTCCCCAAGATCAGCGACTTCGGACTGGCCAAACGCCTCGACGGCGCCTCCAGCGCCACGCAGACGGGCGAGATTCTCGGCACCCCCTGCTACATGGCCCCCGAACAGGCCGAGGGGAAAAAGGACTCGATCGGCCCGCTCACCGACGTCTACGGACTGGGGGCGATTCTTTACGAATTGCTGACGGGCCGACCTCCGTTTCGCGGCGCGAGCCCCCTGGAGACGATTCGCATGGTCGCCGCCGCGGAGCCGATCCCGCCGACGCGGCTCGCCCCTTCCGTGCCGCGCGACCTCGAAGCGATCTGTCTGAAATGCCTGGAGAAAACGCCGAGACGCCGATACGGTTCTGCGGGGGAACTCGCTGACGATCTACGCCGTTTCCTGAACGGGCAGCCGGTGCATGCACGCCGAATCGGCAGCGTGCGAAAAATCTGGAGATGGATCCGGCGCCATCCGCAATGGAGCGCCGCCCTGGGCATGGCAGCGATCTTGACCGGTCTGGGGCTTGGCGTGTTCCTCCGCAACGCACGCGCCGAGCATGAAGTGCGAGCCCGCGCCGTGGCGCTCGCGCCGCAGGTGCGCGAGATCTTCGTACGCAACTGCCATGAATGCCATGGCCAAAATCCGCGCGACGTGCAGAAGGGCCTCGACATCCTCGACCACGCCCTCTTGCTGGATGGCAAACGCAAGTGGGTGGTTCCAGGCCTTCCGGGCGATTCACGAATTATCAAGCGCATTGCCGACGGCTCGATGCCTCCCGAGGAGGAAGAGATCCGCTTGCCTCGGCTGACCGAGAAGGAACTCGTCATCTTGCAAGATTGGATTCGAGGCGGCGCCCCCCCGCTGCCGGTCGAAAGCTCCGCCCCGCCGGACGAGCATCGCTCCTCATTGGCCGCGGAGGTGAAGACGATCTTTCACGAGCGCTGCTACGGGTGCCATAAATTCAACGTCGCCAAGGGGGGCATCAAGATTCTGCATCACCGTCTGTTGGTGGACGTTCGCAAGGCAGTCGTGCCGTTTCAGCCCGAGGAATCGGAACTCTATCACGTCATCACGTCCGCGGACGACGAGATTCGCATGCCGAAGGCTGCCCCGCCGCTGACACCCGCGGAGATCGAAACCATCCGGCAATGGATCGTGGAGGGCGCTCTGCCATTTCCCCGCGGCGACTGAACTCGAATGAGCCACTTTCAAAATTGGGTAGGGCTAATTTCAGACTGCGAAAGTTGCGTAGTTCTAAATGGGGCGTTCTGAAGTTCGGCCTGTAAGGCCGTCTCTTATAGCCCAGGCCGTGAGGCCTGGGTACGAAAATCGCCTAATTCGGCCCTGTAAGGGCCGCTCGGCAGCCGCGTTCAGTCGAGCGGCCCCGACAGGGCCGACCACAGACGTCGACGTACCCAGGCCTCACGGCCTGGGCTGTAAGAGACGCCCTTTCAGGCCGAATAGAATCACGCCTGACGTCATTGCCCCTAAAAAAAATGGCGATGCCCAACTAAACTCAAAATACTAGACCCGCCCCTCCAAGTAGGCGTTGTACGTGGCTTTCAGCTTGCTCTCAATCCGCTTGAGAAGCTGCGGCTTATTCTTGCCCGGTTGATCCAACCCGAAATCCTCGGCGATGCGCGACAATTCGCCGACCTCGAGGGCTTTGAGTTGTTTCATCTCGTCCTTGATCTCCGCCTCGGGGAGCGACGTCTTGGCCCGGCTGTAGATGCTTTTGAGAGTCTGCACGTGCCGCGAAATAACCGTTTCATCGACGGCAACGCTAAGCACGCCGCTTGCTTTCTCGAGTAGTTCCAACAGATATATGGCAGGCTTCGTGCTGGTTGGGCGAACGCCTAGCGACTTTGCGATCTCCTTAAGATCCTTGAGCTTTAGCATGGACAAAGCTAGGACATCTACTTGAATGTCGTCTCGCTGATAGGTTCGAGCCGACGTGATTTTAGCCAAAAGGCCTTTTGTACGTTCGAGAAACTGATGTTGAGTTCGTGTCTCGATGTGATTGGTAATCCATTTCGAATCGGCCTTGATGGTTGCTTTTAGGCCTATTTCTCGAAGCAAAAGCTCCAGTTGCTCCGCCAAAATCTGTTGCTTTTCCGCAATGACGTCTTTAGAGCCGGCCTGCAGGCATTGGCGTATATCACGGTAAAGTACAACGGCTTGATCCATGTGCACTGTTCCTGTTTAGTTTTACTGACCTAGGGTGTTCAAGCTGAAACGGCCTCAGCTCGCTCGATTTGCAGCTTTTCAATTTGTGCCAGTACTTCTTTTGCTAATGCGTCATAATCGGCGCGGACATCGGAATTTTCGATCGCAAGCCGGATGGTTCCTTCACCAATCGAAACGTTCGCCTTTTTGCCGAACTCCACGTTTGATTGAATCATCGATTCGAACAAATACACCTTTGATTCACCTTGAGCAAAAGATTTCAAATTATCCCAAACTTCGCGCTTATCTTTGCCCAAAACTCCAGCTGCATTGTAGTTGACTTGATTGGCAACGATGCCAAGGATCTTAAGTTCTGGAAAGATGTTCGCAATGAAAGGCTTTAGCCCGCGGTGAATATTTCGAACAGAACTGGCAGAAAGTTGGTCAAGTTCAACAGGGATTAAGACTGAATCACTCGCTGCGAGTGCGTTAACCGATGCTGTCGTGAGGCGAGGCGGGCAATCGAGCAGCACAAAATCAAAATGGCTTTCCAAGCCGGACGCATGGAGCGCCTTTCGAAGAAGAAAACGAATGTCGACGGGCTTTTCGTCGAAAAACCAATTCATCATAAGCCTGGCTTCTGCCTCTTCGAGGCTATCGTCCATTTGCGATGTCGGGAATATCGAGAGCTGGCTCATTGCATCGCTGTTGGGTAAGATGTACAGGTTTGGCGAGGAAGTGAGCGGCTTGCCCACCATTTCCAAAAACGTCCTGAAGTCGTGAGTCGAATGATTCAAGAAATGTTGTAAGCTTCGCTTCTGCGAGTGCCGCAGATCGCGTTCATTTGAATCAAGAAGGAGTTGCGAGAGGGAGCGTTGATAATCGAGGTCAATAACGAGCACTCTTTTACCGAGTTTGGCAAACATCCCTGCCAGGTTTGCGGTTATGGTAGTTTTTCCTACGCCACCTTTGAAATTCAAAACGGAGATGATGGGCATCTTGCGGGGCCGAAACGCGGGAACATCGGCAAGCACTTCCCGCGTCCAAATTCGCCCTTCGTGCTCTGCAAGGCCGTTGACGCGTTTTTGAATCAATTCGAGATGGTCACCCGATTCCTGCAATTTGCTAATGGCGGCTGTAAGTTTACGATAGTGAGTCAGCCATGCCTTTTTGTCTTTCGCGTGACTACCAATGGCTGCCAAACGAGCTTTATCCAATTCGCTCGACTGCTTCTGTAGTGCGGCTATCGATTGCTTTTGACTTTCTGCTGCAAGTTTGCTGGCCTTCGCAGCTTGTTCCAATGATACTTTGGCTTTCGACTCCGTGTGAAGTTGACCTTCCAATTGAGTTTTCTTGTCGCGAAGATCCTGGCGCTCCTTAGAAAGCAGTTTGATTTCCCTGTTAAGACGGGAACGTTCCTCTTCTAATGCCCGAAATCGTTCTTGCTTCGTTTCCTCACCAGTTCGAAGATCGTCGCAATCATCCTTCAAAAGGACAATCTGCTCTTTTAGTTCGGCGATCTGTCCCTTCTGAAGTTCAATTTGTTCCTTAAGATGCCTCGAGTACCAAGTGACAAACCACCAAACGCCGCCAAGGGCAGTTGGAATGCCACCCAGAATGGAGAAGATAAGCGACAAAGTCGCGGAATTCTGCGAGTTAGATTCAATCACGGCTGGGCCTCCCGTTGCGGTTTCCACCAGACAGTTTCCCGAGTTCGCGTTCGAAATGCAAGAAAGAACCGGCGAAAATCGGCGAAGTTCCGCTGCGCAATCGGAAATCACGTTTTCCAAAGGGATTGCGACGCCAGCAAATTTCGAACGTCGGCAGCGTATCGGCCCGAACGCGCCGATATTGTCCCAACGGGGCTGTCAAGGGGTTTTCAGGAGTTCCTGCCACGTGTTAGCCGTCAGAATTGCATCGGAAAGGCGCTCGAGCCGTTCGAGATCCTGAATGGACTTGAGTACGGTCTCGGTTGCCTCGTCGGCGGGTCCAAATCGCTTTCGACCCAAACGGAAAATGATGTGCTGATTCTGGAAGATTTTGCCTTCTTCCAAGTATTCGTCCACTGCGGATAGGTCGTTCATCGTTCGCACTCCTTGAAAAATGCCGTCCAACTCGGATCTCTTGACGCGCAGCTCCGCTAAAATGTAGGACGCCAACATCAATCGTGCAGCTTCCGAAGGAATCGCTTCGCGGCCCAGTCGGCGGTCGATTTCGCGCACTACGTCTTGAAGCGACCGAGTCGTGGATCGATCCTCAGGCAGTTTGCAAAGCATGGCCAACGGTAGCGAACCCAGGCCGCCCTTCAGGAATGCCTCCACGGGTTGTTCCCACATTCGCACCAAGTCGTAAGTGAATTTTACTCCCCGGCCGCTGCTCTCGTAAGCCCATTCGCCCGTCAGGGATTTGTGATCCGCTCGGGGACGCAGAAGGATCGCCAGCGAACGAACGGGAACCCGATATTTAGCGTGCAAGAGCGCACTGTACACGAGGAGCCGCGGCGACAAAAAAGCATCGGGCCCTGACTGGAAATTCACATCGACGATTTCGCGCATCGGTTGACCGAACGCCAAGGCTGCATCAGTCGCGGCGGACATCGTGGATAAATCGACGTTGAGCAGCTCGATCGGATCGTGCGCCGGTAGTTCGAATGCCAAGACGAAATCGCGGGCGGATTGAGCTACGATTGCTTTCAGCGCGGCATCGAACTTCATCGGCGTCGCGAGATCCCCCGCGGTATTGTAGAAGCCTCGAACGCAGTTTCTCGATGACTTCTCGCCCCGCGGGCGTCTAACCCGTACAATGACGTGAAACGAAATCTCCCTTCTAGCGCCTCGACCATGCAAACCGCGGTATCCTCGCTCAGTTCCACCCGGCTCTTCCAGGCTAACCCCTGGCCGCTCTTGCCGTTCGATTTCCACACGCCCACGCGCGTCATGTTCGGGCCCGGCACCCTCCAGCGCCTCGGCGAAGTCGCGCTCGAACTCGGCGCCTCCCATGCGCTCCTCGTCACCGATCCCGGTCTCGAAGCCGCCGGGCATCCGCAACGCGCTGTCGCCTCCTTGCAAAACGCGGGACTCGCCGTCGATCTCTTCGACGACGTCGAAGAAAATCCGACCACCAAACACGTCGAGGCGGGCGTTCACTTCGCCAAAGCGCGCGGCATCGATCTCATCGTCTCCGTCGGCGGCGGCAGCTCCATGGACTGCGCCAAAGGAATCAACTTCCTGCTCACCAACGGCGGCAAGATGGCCGACTACCGCGGCTTCGGCAAAGCCAAGAAACCGATGCTCCCCTCCATCGGCGTCCCCACCACCTCCGGCACCGGCAGCGAAGCCCAGTCCTACGCCCTCATCGCCGACGATAAATCGCACATGAAGATGGCCTGCGGCGACCGCAAGGCCGCGTTCACCGTTACCATTCTCGATCCGCTGGTCACCGTCTCGCAGCCGCGCCGCGTCACTGCCCTCACCGGCATCGACGCCATCGCCCATGCCGTCGAAGCCTACGTCACCAGCAAGCGCAATCCCGTCTCGATGATGTTCGCCCGCGAAGCCTGGAAGCTGCTCGAGATCAACCTCGAAATCGTACTTCAGGAGCCGGACAATCTCGAGGCCCGCGGGGCGATGCAAATGGGCGCCTTCCTCGCCGGCACCGCCATCGAAAACTCCATGCTCGGCGTGTGCCATTCCTGCGCCAATCCGCTCACCGCGCACTACGGCATCACGCACGGCCTGGCCATCGGCGTCATGCTCCCCCATGTCGTTCGCTACAACGGCGCCCAGGTCGAAGACCTCTACCGCGAACTCGTCTCCGAGTCCGGACTGCTCAACGGCAAGCCCGGCGCCGCCGCCGAAACGCTGGCCCAGCGCCTTCTCGATCTCATGAACCTCGCCCAGCTCCCCACGCAACTCGAAGGGCTCGGCGTCACCGAAACGATTTTGCCGATCCTTGCGGAAGAGGCCAACCAGCAGTGGACGGCCCGCTTCAATCCGCGCAGCGTCACCGAGGACGACATCCGCGACATCTTCCGCGCCGCCTTGTAAATCCCAGGAGACAGGCGATGCCCCAGCCCGGCGCCGACGTCCGCTCGATCGAGGCGTTGGCCCTCTTCCGCGCCGCGCTGCTGGAGTTCTGCGACAACGCCAAGGTCGCCCTCGCCGCCATGAACATGGACATCGAACGCAGCCAGACCTGGCTCGAAAGCCAGGCACGTCACTGGCACAGCGAAAATCGCAAGGCCGAGGACGACGTGACCGAAGCGTCTCAGCTGCTGCGCCGCAAGAAACTCTGGAAGATCGGCGATCGGCCCGTCGACACCACGCACGAGGAGGCAATACTCCGCCGGGCCAAACGTCGGCTCGAGTTTGTTCAAGATCGGCAGGAGAAGACGACGTACTGGCTACGCAGCCTGAGCGATGAAATGCTCGATTTCCAGGGCCCCGCGCGGCAGCTCGGCGGCATGCTCGAGCAAGGCATCCCGCGCATGGCCGCACTCCTGCAACGCAAGATCGACCTGCTCGAGAGTTACGCCCGCGATCAATAGCCTACGGCTTCTTGAGCCGACGGTCGAACACGAACGGCTGAGCCGGGTCGTCGGTGACGGTGACCTGCACGGGCGCGTTGCGACCCACCTGATCGGTTTGCACGCGTTGCAGATTGGGCGCGAGCCAGCCGGTCTGGTGTTGCCACACGTGACCGTCGGCGTGCAAGTAGAGGACGGGTTTGCCGAAGTCCTTAACTGCCTCGGCGAGCTGGTCGCAGAAAAGTTTGTTGTCCTTGGAGGGATTCGCCTGGGCGAAGACGACCGCGGCTCGGGCATCCTTGAACTGGGCGAAACATTCGCGCACCCAGGCGGCGTCGTCGTTCATGCGCTGGGTCCATTCCTTCTTGTCGTGAACCTTGCCGCCCACGAGATTGATGCCCACCATGAGGACGTTTTTGGACGTCCAGGCGAAGTTCTCGGGCCGAGCTTCTTGATAGTTCATCTTGGCGGACTGCGGGAAGTGTCGCTCGAACTTTCGTAGGTGTTTATTCCAGTATTCGAGTCCCTGGGCAGGATTCGCCAGGTCGTTCCATTCGTTGTCGCCGAGGACGACGTAGACGGGAACCTTCGATTCTTTGAGGATGCCGGCGACTTTCTCGTACTGGGCTTCGGGCCAGGCTTTCTTGGAGCCGCTGACGATGTCGCCCAAGTGCAGCAAGAACTCGCTCTTTCCGTCGGCGCCGACGAGCTTGACGTAGTCGGCAAGCAACGGCTCTTCTTTGGCACTGTAGGGGCCGCAACCGGTGGCGGAAAAAATGAGCGGCTCGGCGCACACAGCGCCGGGCCAAAGTAGTACGAAGAGCAGCGTTCGCATAGGTACTCCGAACATCGCGGGGCACGTCAGCGGAGTGCGAACGTGCCCCACGGTTGTTCTATACCAAACTCTCGAGCAGGAACTTCAGTTTCCGCACTTCCGTCTCCATCGGGTACGGCGACTCCGGGATGTCATGGATCGCGACCGAGAGGAGCCGATCGTATCGGCAGCGCGTCAGTTGCGCGATGATTCGGCCATACTCGATCTCGCCCTGGCCGATGCGCACCTGGAACTTCCCGGGTCCCTTGGCGGTGTCGCGCAGGTGGACGTGCCGGACGTAGGGGAACAGCTCATCGTACGACGCGCCTTGATGCGGGCCGTTGATGTAATGGCTCGGATCGAGGGTGAGTCCCAAGCCCGGAACGCGGATGCAGAGTTCCTTGGCGGCGGCGGGCGTCTCGGTGACGGTGCCGGCGCGGGTGGTGAGCGTGAGGACGATCCCCTCGGTCTGAGCGACGCTGCACCAACGGGCGAGCCGACGGGCCTCGGCGTCGAGGCCGAAACCGACGGGCGAAGCCGACAGCGTCAGGACGGAGACGGCGGAGAGCCGGGCGAGTTTGCAGATGGCGCGCAGTTGGCGCAGGGCCTCGTCTTCCGTGGGCGCGTCGAGTTCGACGGAGAACGCGGCCGGCGTCAGGCTGGGCCCGATGCGAATGCGCTGAAAGGCGGCGGCGACGTCGGTTGCCACCTCGGAAGGTTTCAGATGCGGACCGTGCTCGTGCAGGGCCACATCGACCTTCGAAAATTCCAGTTCGGCGATCAGCCTCAGGGCCGATTCCAAAGGTAAGCGAGCGAAGCATTGCGTGGAGCAAGCGACGTACACGGGTTTCCCCCTCCGTTAGCGTCGTGATGGATAGAGCAAAGGCGAAGGCCCCCCGGCCTGCGCCTTCCCCGAATGAGGTCGGGTAAAATAGCGTCGCGCTCCAGAAACGCAAGATCAGTTTCGCCCCGATTCGCGAAGGGGGTGCGCCAATGGATTCTGGCGAGGCCGGGGGGGGGGGTGG
>JBBQPM010000229.1:0-10020 GCA_038217425.1 Gemmatales bacterium | reverse complement strand
CAAATCAATGAGGATCCAAGCAGGAAGCACAAGCACGTGCCAAGACATCGGTCATGGATGCCGGAATTTTTTCCAGGACAACCACCGAAAGCGCACTTCGTGCGCATTGCGTATAGGATTTATTCCGGATAGCCAGTTAGTTCCCGCGTTCCGACCGGGTAGGGCAACTCACATGAGCACTGTGTGGCGGTGGAGCAGCAAGGGGGTCCAACTCCCGGACGGCAGAGTCGTCAGACTCGAAGTCTGTCGGATTGGCGGTCGTCAGATGACCAGCAGAGCTGCACTAGGGCGGTTCATCGCAGCTCAAACACCTCCCGCCGCAAACGAAGCGAATGCGCGCCCCTCGCAGCCGCCGTTAGCCAGGCAAGGAAAGGCGGCGAAGCTTGCGTCGGACGAATTGAACAGTCTTGGACTGTAATTGGCTATTGATCCACACGCCGTATTAACGAAATCGTAGAGAGATGTAGGAGATAACGAGTAAACGCCAACCCCGGGCTGCCGCCCGGGGAAGGCTTCTGCTAATTGGAGACGTACATGATCATCTTACACCCCAACAACGACTGGGGAAAGGGCGATGGTGCGCCTGCCCTACCGACCCGGCAGGAAACATACCGGACCGCGCAAAACTATCGAAAAAGCGGCTTGTCATTCCTTCCGATTCGGGCAGACGGTACCAAAATGCCGGCCTTCGAGCTCCTGCCGGAGGTTAGGGACGAGAAGGGTTTCCGGAATCGTCGCACTTGGAGCGTCTTCCGGAACCGGCGTCCGACCGGAGGTGAGGTGCGATCCTGGTACCTCGACCCGCCGGGAGAGTACGGCCTCGCCGTGATCGGCGGCGCCGTTAGTGGCGGCCTCGAGATGATCGACTGCGACAGTTGGAGCGTGGCCGTGCGTTGGGTGGATTTGGTAGACCAAAAAGCTCCAGGCCTGATCGAGGATTTAGTGCTCGTACAATCGCCGCGTCCCGGGCTACACGCGTATTATCGGTCCAACGAGTGCGGTGGAAACCAGAAACTCGCTCGCGTTTCCGATCCACAGAACGCTCAGAAACCGAAGACCGTGATTGAGATCAAGGGCGAGGGCGGCTACTGCCTAGCTCCGCCGTCGCCGGCAGCGTGTCATTCAACGGGACGGCGCTACGAGGTCATCAGCGCCCGCAATCTTACTCAGATCCCAACAGTTCGCGCCGAGGATCGTGCCGTCCTTATCGGCTGCGCCCGGGAACTGAACGAGAGGATCGAGCCGGTTCGCCAGCGCCCGCTGACCCGGACAGCGCCTTCAAGCGCCGACTGCTTGCGGCCGGGCGACGATTTCAATCTTCGAGCCGACTGGGGCCAGATCCTCGAGCCCCACGGCTGGCGGTGGGTGCACCGCGACGTCGGAGGTTGCGATCACTGGGGGCGACCAGGCAAGTCTCAAGGTAGTAGCGCCACTACCAACTATGCCGGACATGACGTGCTGTACGTGTTCTCGAGCAATGCCGAGCCATTCGAACAGGATACCGGTTACTCCAAATTCAGCGCATACGCCTTGCTGGAACATGACGGCGATTACTGCGTCGCTGCTGGTGTTCTGGCCAAGCTGGGCTACGGACGATCCGATCTCACACCCGTCGCCTCTCATCTCTGTTCTGATGTTCCTTCCCAGATCCGCCGCGCTTTCCTCAGCGCGATCGCCTGCAAAGCAAGGAGGGCGCCATGAACCGCAAAATCAAGAAGGCTTTGAAAAAGCCGATCTCCAACAAAATCGAGATCCACGTCGCCCCTCGAAACGGTAAGGCGGCGAGGCAAGTAGTCGCCAAATGGTGTGACGGGACATTTGTTGATGAGGTCAACACCGAGAAGGCAGCTGCACGTGAGAAGTTCGTGGCCCGGCTCGCAATCAAGATGAACCTTGACAACTCTGATCCCACACTTGTCACCGTTGAAGACGACCTCGTCGAAGAGGCCGAGAAGGCTGATGCAATTGCTGAAACTGCTGCCAAGAAAGGCACTCAGCCCGAGGTAGACGAAACCGCCAAAGCACTGAAAGAGACGCCGACAGATGTCCTTGAGCTCGCGAAGGCGTTTCTCAGCAATCCGGATCTCTTGGAGGAGTTGGCCGACGACTTTCAAAAGCTTGGAATCGCCGGAGAGAAGGAGTTGGCGACGATCGAGTACATCATTGGCACTAGCCGACTCTTACCTAAGCCTCTCGGGGGCAGCGTAAAGAGCGCAAGTTCCTCTGGAAAAAGCTACGTCACGGAGATGGTAACCTCTCTATTCCCCCCGGAAGTTGTGATCACCGCCACCGATATCACACCGAGCGCCCTCTATTACTGTCAAGAGGGAAAGCTGAAGAACAAGTTGATCGTCGTCGGGGAGCGCAGGCATACTGGTAGTTCGGACGACGCCATCGCGGCGAATGCGACGTTAGCGCTACGCGAAATGCTGTCCCGAGGCCGTCTGGACAAGATGGTGCCAATGAAGACCGAGGGCGGCGAGATTCGTACGCAGCATATTCGACAGGAGGGGCCAATCGCCTACCTCGAGACCACGACGCAGCAGCAAATCTTCGAAGAAGACGCCACCCGACTTCTAGCCCTGGCGACAGACGAGTCGCCCCAACAGACTGCCGCGATCTTGGAGATGCAGGCCCGACAGGCGGCGTGGAAAACGGCGTCGCCGCAAGAGCAGGATGCCGTGCGCCAAAAGCATCAAACGGCGCAGCGCCTTCTGAAGAAGGTCAAGGTGCGAATTAAATTCGCGGAGCACCTCAAGATTCCGCCAATCAGCCTTGCCGCCCGCCGTGCATATCCCCAGCTACTGGGCTGCATCGAGGCCGTGGCTCTTCTGCGCCAGATGACGAAAACGATCCGCGAGGACGGGAGCGTCGATGCCAGGTCTAGCGATTACGCGATCGCCTACGAGCTGATGATGCCGATCCTGCGGCGGACGTTCGCACCTTTGAGCGAGAGGGCCGTGAAACTCCTCGGCGTGATCCAAGTCAATGCCGGGACGGGTAAGACTTTTGACCGCGGCGACTGCGCGAAGTGGGCCGGTGTTGGCCTAACCGAGGTGCGGCACCGGCTCGATTCTCTCATCGAGGCTGGGTGCGTCGAGCAGCTCGCCGGAGGCAAGGGGGTGCGGTATACATACAAATTCGTAAGCGGTAAGGTCGTAAAAACCCCGGGCCTTAGCAATCTGATTACGCCGTACGCACTGTGGGAGGCGATCACGAAGCCAAAGAAGAAATCGAGTGCCCCAGAAAAGGCGTCAGGCAAGCGTAAGGCCTTCCGGTGACCAAAGTTAACTTCGCCCCTGCGACCCCGTCAGGCGGTGTCAGGCAAACCGAGGAAGCATCTTGACCCTGTTGACATTGCTTGGCACTGTCCGGTGTGTCAAGTTAACTGGCAGTCAAATAACGACTTAAGAATGGATAACACGGATTGCGAAGACGCAGGAAAATCAACAAACTTGAGCGAGAATCGATGATGTGGCCAATTTTGATCAGATCAAATCGAACTATTTTGTAGCGAATGTTTAACAAGGAGAATATCATGAACGTGATTAGATGCCCCGAAAGTCCTTGGGAATTGGACAGCGTTGTCGTTGCCGCGGAGACAATCGAGCTGGCAGGAGCGTCAGTTCCAATTTCATATAGCTTGATGGTCGTCGAAAACCAACAGATCCGGGATTCCCACTTTATACCGATCGCCTGGGACCGAAGATTGTTGGCAAAATGGCGGGGCCTCAACGCAGCCGAGGTACAGGCGGCCTTGCAAGGAGCAGACACGCTTCGACAAATTTCCTCTGCGGATTTGGAAACTGGAGAGACACCTGAGGTGGTTTACGAATATCTCCAAGGCATTTTTGCCTTCGCAGCCGAAGAAGACATCATTATCGTCACCCACGGCGAAAACAAGGGACTGGCTTCCCTGTTGACGGCAATCGAGAGGCAGTTGGGGACCACGCTGCCGCCTCTGGACGTGGTGTGCACGGGCATTCTAGAGCGAGCTCGGCGCGCTAAGGTCGTTCAACGGGACGACGAGTCGCCGAGCGGGTTTTATCGACGGATAAAGAATTTACGCGGGGAAGTTCCAGGCGTCGCGACCTGCCTCCGCGAGCATAAGCCGACGAACGAACATTCCCTTTCCGTCTTTCCATTTAGGTCAACTGATTCGCTGTTTCCGCTATTCGCGACACATTGGATTTATCAGTTTCATTGTGATCCTCATCTGGAGAGCACCCCCTGTCGCGAAGGCTGACGTCGTGAAGCGGTTCGCCGTAGTTCGTTGTTTTTGGATTCTATAAAGGCGCGGTGATATTGATCCAGGCCTTGATCTCTGAGACGATGAAAGGACGGATGTGGCGCTAAGCCCAAGGGGCGCGGCACCACATCTAATGATCGAAAGGCAAGGACGCCATGAGATTTTCTTACCCGGAGCTGCAGAAACAATCGTGTTTCCGGACGCCCGATTGGCGCTGGCGCCGAGCCTGCTCCTTGGTCGACGGCGGCCGAAACTTCTGCCGCTCCCGAGACGACGAGGAGACGGGCCGGGCGGTTTATTTTCTGCGCGATCTTCGCCGTGGTCTGCGTCCGAGCTCGAAAGCGGATCTTCTCAGACGCTCTTCCGACATCCACGCCGCCCAGCAACTCCATGAGGAAGGTGGAACGGCTCGGCTGGTCATCCAGGCTCGAGTCTTGGCCGGTCAGAGCTCCGACGAGATCGCCAAACTCACCTGCCTAACCCCCTCGGTGATCGATACGTATGAGGCTCTGTTCTTTCACTGCCGCGAATTTTTGGGCTTCCGAGACTGGATCGCCTTTAGCGCCATCGGGAATGCCTTTCGGGACGGCTCGAAGCCGGACCCTGGCGTCGTCCTGAAGTCGTTCGCCTATCGTGGCGGGCCTATGGTCCTGGAGGCGGTCCTCCCCTACTTGGCGGGCGGCAAGAGCCTCTGGGACGCCCCGCCGGACCTCTCGACGCCCGAGGGTCGGCGCGAACAGTCCACTCGCCTGGCCGTCGCGGCCGAAATGCTCCCGTGGGACGCGAAAACATGCCAAAAACTCCACCGAATCAGGGTGATGATGGCCGAACACGAGCGCAAACCGGTAGTTCAGCTCCCGCCAGCGCCGCTTTTTGCCTCGGTCTACCCTGAAATCGACCGAAAATCGGCTCCGCGCGAGGGCGCCGACGACGCCGAGTGCGCTTCGCCGGCGTCCAAGCTGGCGCTTCCGAGTCAAGCTGCATAAGCAATGCAGGACTTTCCTGGCTTTTGGCGCAGAGATTCAACCGTAAGGGGCGCATTCTTCGAGTTTGCAGAACAGTTGAAGGAGCACGGATGGCGTGGGAGAAGCGTGGAAACCTTTTTTACTACTACCGCAGCGTTCGCTGTGACGGCAAGGTGAAGAAGGTCTATTACGGCTCTGGGTTGACTGGCCGACTTGCTGCCGACATGGTCGCTCGGCATCAGGCCGAACGGAAGGCCGCCAGGTTAGCTCACAGAGCGATGCAGGAACAGATTTCGAAGGCAGTGGCGTTGAACGAGGAACTGGGCCGGGCGTGCGATCTGCTCGCTGCGGCGTCCCTTTTGGCGGCCGGGTTTCATCGCCCGTGTCGCCATCGATGGAGGATATGGCGCAATGGAAGAAAAGCCCTCAAGCAGTCCGTCTGAATCCGCAACGGCGCAGTCGGCCGCACCCGCTGAGCCTTCGGTCAAGGCCTTGCTGGCGGACCTCGTCAAGCGAGCGCAGGCCGGCGACCCCACAGTCTTGCCGCTCATGCGCGAAATTCTGGACGCCCATCCCGAGGTCTGGCAGCATGTAGGCGACTTGTCGTCGGTGGCCGAGCGTGCTTGGATTGCGCTCTTGGCGGCCGAAAATCCGCTGGCGGTGGAGTCGATGAAGCGGACGGTCGCGGAGATGAGGCTTGATCTTGGCGGCGAGCATCCTACCCGCATGGAGCGAATGCTGGTCGATCAGGTGATCATGTGCTGGATGGAGGTCAAATACCTGGAAACGGCAACCGCCAGCGCAGAGGGGAGTTCACTGGCGCAGGCGAGCTTCCGCCTCAAGCACGTCGAGTCGGCACAGAAGCGTTACCTGACGTCGATCAAGATGATGACCGAAGTACGGACGTTGATACCCGCTGGGCTGGCTCCGTCGGTTCCCCTGAAGCTCTATGATCCGGAACCGAAGCATCGAAAGCAGGCATGAGGGATGGAGCGGGAAGGCGAGGGGGAGAATCGAAGCGACCGTCGGTCGAGATAGCCCTCGACTTTCAAAAGGGGTTTTGAGAACCTTCGGACATCGTGTCCGAGCGCTACCAAGAGCTGCTTCGCGGCGTAATGTTGTCGGCAACAGACAGCCTCACGAAAACACCCTGCTCCCGCCGCTCATGAAATCGTGTTCCGCCAGCACGCGGGCGATGGCACCCGCGATCTTGCCGCCACCGACTGCAGAAGGCTCGATGGGGGAGACCTTCGAGTAGTCGCCGGCCTCTGTGCAGACAAGCCGGAGGTCGATCACAGGCACGGCGGCACGGAACGCCTCACTCAGGATCGCCGTTCTCCTCAAGCCAGTTGGCGAGCACCAGCCAGCGATGCTCTGCCCGAGGTTCCGCGGCGACGCCACGAAGCAGAATCTCCAGAGTGTTCACGCCGCCCACGTTGATCGGAGCCACGCCAGTACCCCGCCTTCCGAACGTGCTTCACGTCGCCCCAGCCGTACCCATCGACTTCGCGAGCGGGCCATCCCGTGATGCGAAGCGGGCATGTCCCGGCTTGTCGCCGACGCTGACCCATGCGTACAAGTCGCCGAAGACCAGAATCGACGCCCTGGGCCGCCCGCCCCCATACTGCCACGTCACGTTGATGTCGTCCGCTTTCACCTCGACGGTAACGCGGCATCCTTCCGCCACATAACCCTTGCAGTTCGCAAACGGTATCTTGCTCTTGTCCTTCCATTCCGGGGCTTCGGGCGTCGGACATCGGTTGTAGAGCCAAACGTCGCCAACGATTTCATCCCTCTGCTTGAGGTAGCCGTGTGCCACTCGACCGTCATCCTCGACGGTCAACGTGAAGAGCCTGCAGGGCGAATGGAAATCCACCATGACCCCTACCTCGGGTTCCATGACTTACCCCTTGCTCCAACAACTCGGTCAGACATTCGTTGCTCTGCACACGTCATCCCAGAGCCCCGGATGCACATCGACGCCGTGATGTTCGGCCACAACTTTCAGGCTCTCACTTGGCGACTGGCCGCTGACCTTCGCCAACGCGGCGGCCGCAATCGCCGGCGACCGGCTCATCCCGGCCCCGCAGCACACGAGCGTCCGCATTCCACCGCGGATCAGGGATGCCACCGTATCGACCGCCAGTACGAGCATCGCGGCGTCGTTCCCGGTGCCGTCCACGAGCGGGAACCGACACAGGACCAGTTCGCGGGGCGGTGCAAGCGGCGGCTCCTCGACGGCGAGTTGCACCACTGCCCCGATGCCGATGTCGAACAACTCGCGGAACGCACGGGCGTCGCCGGCGTTGCCGATCCACAGCGGATGTGGCTGGATCTGGACCATGATTCGATTCCCCGTTCTCACGATTCACACCAAAGAGTCGGCACACCTACCCACTTGAGCGTTGGCCGATCCGCAACGGGCTCCATCCAGATCGTTACGTCTTGGTCGTCGCCGATGATCCCGCTCGGTGGCGGCGACGAGCAGACCGTCAGACGGTGGAATCCGTCGGGCACTGATAGCGTCTGTCCCTCCGGGCATTCTGCCGTCCAGTCCATCAGGTCGTACAGGTCGCGGACGCAGACCGTCCCGTCCCGCACTTCCAGCCCGAGCCGCAGCTTGAACTTTGCCGCCTGGATTTCGGCTTCGTCCGGCTCGCCGGGGACGAACGTCAATCGGAAGCGGCCCGGCGACCCTGTGCAGAATGCAGTGAGCCTGCATTCCATGACGTGCCGTGCGACTTCCTCCGGCCGCTCGAAGTGGCGGCCGAGGTAGTCAATCCCCTCGGCGATGTGGGCCACGGCAAAGGGCGAGTAGAGGATGACTCCAAGGCCCGCGAGGTCGAGCTCGATTCGACATGGTGGAGTGGGCATAGCGATCCCTCGTTGCGTCCCAGATTGACGGCTACTTCTGATTCCGATGCTTTCGGAAACGCTCAAGACCTTCCCGCAGCCACGCCACGAAGTCCTTCGCCACCGGGGCCGCGTCGCCGTCGGGGCTCTCGTGGTCCCAGAAGACCACCGGGCACTCGCCGTCTGCCGCAGGTCGGCTAAGGTCGAAGCAGCAGAAGTTGCCTTCGTCGGTCCAAAACGGCAGAAGGTGGTCTGGCACTCCACAATGGCGTGCATCCGCGATAGTCGTCTCCAGGCTGAGATAGGGTTCCAGCCCCGGGTTGGCCCAGCGGAAGCCGTTGTCGGGCACCGGCATGAACATCGCGTACCGAGCCTGGAAGGCGACGAAGCTAGCCGGGAATCTGCCGCCGCAGCGGACGGCCAGATCCTCGAAATCTTGAACGGTCGGCATTCCCCAGGGCGGAGAATAATCGGCGGACAGTTCGGGAAAGGCCGCTCGGAGTCGTTCAAGCTCTTGATGGAACATGACGTTCGTGCTTCCGCTAGGTTACTGGAGGCAGATCTGTTCCGTGCAGGAACTGGACGCACAGCGACTGCCAGACGCCGATGTCCATGATGGACACGAACCTTGGATCGACCGGCTGGCCGGCGACCGGGTTCGGCCCGCCCAACGCGGGATGCGGTGCCAGGGTGTAGCACTGCCCAGGGCCGGGGATCTTGCCCTGCTGATGCAACGCGAACACCAACTCGGAGAGGAGGTAGGTTTCCTGCCAGGTTTGGTCATTCACGAGCGAGATGAACTCCTCGTAGGAAGCGGCAACCTGCTCGACGGTTCCGCACAGCACGTCGAGCAACTCGACGTGGCCCTCGGGGCGTTGGAGGAACCAGCTACCGAACTTGTTCAGGAAGGCGGGGGCCAGTCGGCCGCCCACGAGCCAGGACCAGAGTCCGAGCCATTGCCGGCAGTCTTCGGGTTCGAGTTGCTCGATGATCAGGTCCGCCCAGGTGAGCTTTTCCATCCGATACCTCATGTGGATCCGCCACGCTCGTATGCCTCCCGCTCGAACGGGTGGTCGAGATGTGGATCGAATCCCCTCAAGGACAGCCACCACCCGACCACGACGTGCACGGGCAGCAGGAAGATTCCCCAACACTCGAACTGCCGGACGTGGACCATCTCGTGGGGTCGGCTCTGTTCCAGGCATTCGTGGTCGCGGGCGATGATCACGTGGCCAAGGGTCATGGCGGCACCGCCACGCCAGAAGCCGTTGCCCCGGAGCAGCCAACCGGGCAGGCCTCCTGTCGCTTCGACGACGCCATCGCGGAATCCGAGCCGCCCGCCCGTCATGAGTGCTTTCAGTGCAAAGAGCAGCCCGACGAGGGTCACCGGGCCGGCCCAGAGATACGCGAAAAAGCGAAGCACGGACTACCTCTCATTTGTCGGGTTGACGCCCGGTCTCGAAGAACCCCATCCGCTTCAACTCTTCGGCGAGTGCCTCTGCCTCCGCCGAGCGATCAGTGTCGTAGTCCAGGCGAACACCGACGCGGTGATCTCCGGGACTCTGCATCAGCTGGACACGGCCCCCGAGTTCCCTCGCGAACAGCAACAGCTGGAACTCACCTCGGATCGTCTTCGGTTCGTGCCATCGCGAGGATAGCCTTTCCGCCAACGAGTCCATGTCGAACGATCCGGCCGTGAAGAACTCGATGACGCGGCGGTCCCGCCATGGCTCGAAGTAGCGGAACGGCGGCCGGACCACCATCTCTTGGCCGTTCGCCGCCGTCCATCCAAGCGGGTCCTCGAAGCCGTCTTCCAGCCAGTAGACCTGATTGTCGTGCCTCGGCAGGATGTAGACGCGGTCCGGCCTGTCCCGGCAGAGCACGAACAGGTCTCCGTCGAGCGACATGGCGACGCGGACCGAGTCGATGGTCCGCTCCAGCGGCAGGATGCTC
>JBBQPM010000228.1:0-10100 GCA_038217425.1 Gemmatales bacterium | reverse complement strand
TTCTACAGCAGCACTTTGAATCGAACGTTTTTATGGTTTTCGAACCACGTTTTGCGGTGCGACAGCCGAGCGATTCGATTTCGCCGCAAGTGGTATTCGATGATTTCAAAGGCGTCCTGTACCGTTAGGCTCGGACGCCATAGCGCTGTTCGCAACACGCGGAGCGCGAGGTCCAAGGTCAGCTCGCTCGTTTTTTTTTTGAGATCGATACGCGTTACGGTGACCAGCAGATGAGCCAACGCGACCAGACTCATGTGGTGATGCCAACTCGCCCAGCCACGCGCCTCGTATTCCGACATCCCCAATTGGCTTTTGCCGTCTTGGAAATACTCCTCCACGCGGATGCGGCAACCGTTGACCAAGGCCATGTGCTCCAACGGCGTGCTGGCGTCCGCGTTGCTGACGTAGTACTTGGTTTCCGGCTCGGCCGACAACGATCGGCGCATCATCAGCCAGATCGGCGGACCGGGCTTGCGATGGCGCACCGCCCACACCCGCACCGCCGCAAACTCGAACACCAGCGGTCCGCACGCCCCTTCACGCAACTGGTACGCATGCCAGGCGTCGGCAGGCAGATTCGCCGCCACGGCGGTAACCGATTTCAAGTGATCACGTCGCGGACGAATCGACGGCCGTCCTCTCCCCTCGGGACGCGGCGGCACCAAGAACGCGGGGTCCGCCGTCCACACCGTGGTATTGACGGCGACTTCGGCTAGGTAACGTTGCTTGCGTGCTTCCAGGTCGTCAAGAAACGTCCCGTTGCGCCCATAGGTTTCGTCCGCCGTCACCCAATCGAACCGAACCTTGCCCGCGGCTTGGATGCGGTCGAACAGACCGACCGCGATCTTGAGTTCCGTTTGAAAGCCAATGTCCGTGGGAACGTGAACTTTGGTGCGACGCTCGGCGTCCAGGGCCCAAACTTTTGGCAGATACAACTGATGGTCCAACAGCGCGCTGCCGGCGGGAGTCACCCCGACGAGAAACACGCCGACTTGGCAATTCTCCTGCTTGCCGAGCCGACCGCAGTACTGCCTCTGGACGCCGACACTCTCGATGCCTTTCTTGGGAAAGCCAGAACTGTCAAAGACGCCTACGGCGCCGATCGGCCAGGTCGCAGCGCTTGGCGCCAACTGTTCAGCGAAGACTGCTTGAATCTCGCGTTGGACGTCGCGGTAGTTCCAGGGTGAATGCGAAAGAAAGCGTTGCAGGCCGATCACCTGGTTTTGGCCGATGCCGCCTTCGTCGGGCTCGCCAAAGATTAACGCCATGGGCTCGACGCTTTTGCCTTCGTGGCTGAGCAACAAGCCATTAAGATAGACGAGCGACTGAGCTTTTGCCTCCTTACGACCGAACAAAGGAGCAAAACGTTGATGCAACGATACCAAAGCGCCGGCGGTGGCGCGCATTTCGTCTGTAGTCACGGAAGCACCCTCTTTCTTGAGGAAACGCTCCCTGAAACTGGCCAGTACAGGAATCAATGTAAACCCTTGACTTCAT
This sequence comes from Gemmatales bacterium, assembly GCA_038217425.1. Taxonomy (GTDB): domain Bacteria; phylum Planctomycetota; class Planctomycetia; order Gemmatales; family Gemmataceae; genus JAIEPT01. The sequence goes on along the minus strand of JBBQPM010000228.1, from coordinate 8,603 downwards.
TGCAGCTGAAACCAAACTCCATTACAAGGGCAATGTGCAGCTGTAGAACTAACGGGAGTGCGGGTTTTCAGATCCGGCGAGACGATTTGCGGGGCGTCGCGACCCGAGCCATCCGGCAGAGTGCCGCGTGTGACGAGCCGTTTGCCGTCCGGACTGGCCAAAGGGGCGCCGAGCGGCGCGTCGATCCTAACGGACGGCTCGCGCTCGAGCTTCCAACGCCATATTGCCGATCCGGAAGCAGACGTGAAGAGAATGTGGTCCGGGTTATCCGGGGCGAACGCGGCGGTGCGTCCGGGAGCTGGGCTCAGCGACGCCGCGCGTTTTCCCTCCGTGACATCGAACAGGACGACGAGTTCCGGGGAAACCGCCAGCAAATGCCGGCCGTCTGGATGCCAGGTTAGTTGCAAGAAGTGGCCCCCATGTGTCACGCTGGCTTTCTTGGGGTCGTCCGAAAACTTGAGCGGTTGCCATGGCGCAGCGATGGGCTGTCCGAGCGGATCGCAGATTGTGATGTAGCCGGGCATCGAGCCGACCGCGAGCTTGTCTCCCTTGGGCGAGAAGGCGGCGTGCAAGAGTGTTCCGGGCGTCGGACCGCCGAAGCGCACAGCCTTCTTCGCGTCGCGGGTGTCGTACGCGACCAGGCCGTCGAGGTCGCTGATGTAGAAACGTTTGCCGTCGCGGCTGAAGGTGCCGCTGTGCTGGAAGCAACATGGGATGCGCCAGTCGAGTTCCGTGATTTCGCCTCCCTTGATTTCCCACATGCCGAAGGAGAGAGGTGGGGAGTCGCCGATGGCGATACTCTTGCCGTCCGGACTCACATGCGAGATCGCCCGCGGCAAGTCCTTGGGCGGCAGCTTCGGGCTCGGCCAGTACTTGCCTGCGGCAACGATGCCGGCGCCAAGGGATCGCGTATAGGAGTCGACGAATGGAACATCGAGTGTCTCTTCGGCGACGCCATCCAATGTCCAGAAGCGCACTTTGGCGTCGTCGGCTGCGACCAGCCGTTTAGCCTCCGCTTGCCACAAGAGCTGCCTGACAGCGGCCCCCTGCTTGCACGTCGCGCCGGCACGACCATCTTTTGACCAGAAGCGGATTTCATCGGGGGCGACAAGGGCCGCGATCGTCTCGCCACCCGTCGTCCACAGGGGCATGAGCGATGGGTCGACCGTGCCTTCGAGCTTCACGCCAGGCTTGCCGTCATGGCTGTAAATTTGCGCCGTCTTGTCTTCGCGCACGACAAGCAGCCATTCGCCGTCCGGGCTCCATACGGCGTGGCCGCCGACCCCCTGATCCGTGACGATCTTAAGCGCATTCGCCTGGGTGGGGTGGATCAGCTGGATGCAATCGCGGATTCCATGGAGCATGCAACCGAGCATAGGCTGCTTCGGGTTCCAGCCAAAGTCTCGCTCGGCGTGCTGAATGAAAGGAACCGGACTTGACGAGCCGTCGACGGCGAAGAAGTGAACCTGTTCCCAGCCAACGGCACCGTTCGCATTGGTTCCGCGGAACCCGCTTCGAAGCCACTTGGAGTCCGGGCTCCACTCGAGCGTCGGGGCACTGAGATGGTTCGGCGGCAGTTCCTTCGACTCCCGGCCAACCGCAGTCAACGCGCCGGTCCGGGCATTGTAGATGGAGACATACGGCCGCGACCAGACGGCGACCCAACGCTCATCGGGGCTTTCCGCGAACGGCCTGTACTCCGCCGCCGCCGGAAGCACTTGCCAGCGACCGATGCCGTTAATCAGCGCGGGATGCGGGATGATCCCGGGAAGCGCGAGAACGGTTTTGTCGGCAACCCAGGTCGCTTTTTTGAAGGCAATCGGCGTAGGCGGACCGCCGGCGACCACGCCAGCTCCGTCGATCGTCTTTTCGTTGATACGCTTGTCATTGAGAACCACCTCGAGCTTGCCCTTTAGTAGTTCAACGCGCACGACAACCTTGTCGCCCCTCTTCAGGACGAACTTATCCGTCTCGAACTCCATGTCGCCGTGTTTGAACTTCAGGGCATGTTCGCCGGCGGCGAACGAGAGGTCCTTGCCGTCGGCGCCAACAAGGGTATAGTCCCCCCGGTCGTCGACCTTGAAGGAGATCTTCGGATCGTCGACCTCGATGCGGATGACGCCGATGGAGGCTGGCAGGAAGAAGACAACGGCGGCGATAACCACCAGCAGAGCGGCGGCCGCGGCAACCAGGATTGACCTGCGCGACCGTGTTTTAACCGGCGCCTTGAGCGCAGGCGCCGGTGTGGCCGGTCGCAGAGCGGCGGCGTTGCCCCTCAGCGCCGCCGGCTTTTGTTTCTCGGCCGGGGGTACGGCCTTCGCCGTCGTCTCCCTGGAAAGCACCTGCGTATCGCCGGGCGTCACACTGTTGAGCGACCGCTCAATCTCCTTCAGCCTGGCCACCACCGCCTTGGCGCTGTCTGGCCGCTTACTCCGGTCCTTGGCGAGCAGCGACATGATCAGGTCCGAAAGGACGGACGGCAGTTCCGCACGCAGCTTCCCCGCCGGCGTCGGTTCGTTCAGCGCTAGGGCCATCAACATCGCCATGGTGTCGTTGCCGCGAATCGGCAGCTCCCCCGTCGCCATGCGATACATGACGCAGCCGAGGCTGTAGAGATCGCAGCGATGATCGGCCTTCTCGCCGCTCGCCTGCTCGGGCGCCATGTACGCCGGCGTGCCCATGATGGCGCCGCTCTTAGTGAGGCTGACATCGTCGACGGTGCTGCGGGCCAGGCCGAAGTCCAGGATCTTCACCCGTCCGCCGCCGGTCGGCTCGATCCAGATGTTCGCCGGTTTGATGTCGCGATGGATGAGGTCACGTTCGTGCGCGGCCGCCAGGCCTTCGGCCATCTGCAAGACGACGCGTAGGATTTGCTTTATTGGCATTGCGCCACGGCGAGTGAGCATCTCTTCCAGGCTCAAGCCATTGAGCAATTGCATGGCAAGGAAGGGAATGCCGCGGTCTTCGCCGACCTGATAAATGTGCACGATGTAGTCATGCTCGATGGCCGCCGCCAGGCGCGCTTCCTGGAGGAAGCGTTGGCGGGCGTTGGCGTTCTTTGCGAGTTCGCGCTTCATGACCTTGAGGGCAACCTTGCGGCGAAGCTGAACGTCTTCCGCCAGCAGCACCTTACCCATCCCCCCCTCGCCCAGCACCTTCAGAAGGCGATACCCGGCGAGACGGCCGAGTTCGTCGGGCGCCTGCGGCGGCGCGAAGCCGTCGTCGGCGCTGCCGTCATCGGTGGAGGCCTCCACGCCCTGCGTGTCGCCGGCCGCCGCGGAAGGCGGCGTGGCATCCATCGTTCGCTGCACCTGAACCTCGCCCCGGCTCATCAAGTTCTGCACCTTGCGGACAAGCCGAAGCACCGCCTCCTGGTCGGGCTTTACCGCCGTTTCCTGCGCCCGGGCCGCTTCGGTGAGCGTATCTTCCGCCGGAACAGAGCCGAGTGCTTTCTGGCAGCGAGGGCACGCCTCAATGTGGTCGGCCAGCTCGTCGATGGTGGCGACGGCTGCTTCGCCGAGGATGAACTTCTTCAGTTCGGATGCGTTGGGGCAAGTCACAGCTTTGGACATGGAATCACCCGGGTAAGAGCCATCGGGTCGAAAGCGAGACATAAGCACCTGCGCGTCGGTGTGCGAACGGGACTACGCATAAACAGATATGCGCCGGCCGTCCGAATCTAGGAGGTAAAGACCGCTGCAACGGGCAAAAGGAAAACCCCTCGGGGCCTCCAACGGGTTATGTCAAGGCTCATCTACTCGAGAAAAGCAAAGCCCCGGCGAAGGATGGCGTCCGCGTCCGTTGCTTCGAGCGAACCCGTAGCGAGAATTCACCCCTCTCCATGGCCGCGAAGCTGGTGACGACAATGCCATAGTCCGTCGCTGGGGAAAAACAACCGTTTATTTTTTTGTCGCGTTTCTTGCTATTGCGAAAGGAACCGCCCCCATTTCCCCTCCCAACCTTTTTTTACCGAAAAAAGAAACCATTTCTCCTAGACCGCGCTAACCGCGCGCATACAGGTTGGCAGTCCTTCAACGTTCCTTTCATCCCAACGCAAAATGGTGGGTTCCCATGCAACTAAGAACGACATGCATGATCCTCGCCGCCGTCCTGTTGTTGCTTGGTGTCGCCCGGGCGTCGGCACAGGCCAAGGGTGACATCACCTTTGTCAACAAGACCCCCGGTCGAGTCCTAGTCTTCGCCATCCAGGGCAAGAAAGAGTTCCCCCGCGGTTCGTTCGCGCCAAACGCCAAGCTCACCTTGGAATCGACCGCCGGCAAGGCCTGGATATTCCGCGATGAGAAGACGAGCGCCGCACTGCTCCAGTGGGACGTCGACCTCTCCCTCAAGGCCGACGGCAAGTCGCTTTTCGCCGATACGGTCTTCGTTCGTCCTCAGAAGCCATCGGGGCGCGAAAGCGAGAAGCAGCTATTCGAGGACATCAACGCCAAACGCGAGCTGGAGGGCAAACCGGCCCTTGAATTCAGCGAGTCGCTCAGCGAAATTGCGCGCAAGCAGGTCCGCAACTTCGCCTCCGGCGCCATCGCTTACAGTTCGGCGACGGTGCGCGCCAACGAAAAGGAGCGGCTGCGCGAAGTCGAAGCGATCTTCGGTCCCGGCTTCACTTACCAGGACAGCTTCCAGTTCACCGGCCTGCCCGTCCACGTCGCCATCTCATTCCGTCGCTCGCCTGTGAACTATGCCAGGATGCTCGGCGACTCCACGCACCTCGGCATTGGCGTCGCTCACGACGCCAATGCCGAGTCGTACACCATGGTGATCTATCTCAAGACGAAGGGTAAGAGCGCGACCGTCGTCGGCGGCTTCACCCCTGCCGATGTCAAGACCACGTCGGTCATCAAGGTCGCCGAGTTCGCCGCGACTTCCGTGAAAGCCACGCTCCACACGGTCGTCAGCGCCGAAACGCAGGTGGTCGCCGGCACGAACTATCGCCTCCAGCTCAAGGTCAAGGAAGGCGGACGCATCCGCGACGTGTCGGCCACGGTTTACGAGGACCTGGCCGGCGCCTTCAAGCTCACGTCGTTCCTCTTCGGGTCCCCCCCGCCGGTGACTTCCGACAAAGCCGAGATCCAGGTCGTTAACGAGACCAGCGGCACGATCGAACTCTTTTGGCTCAACGACGGCAAGGAAGCGTCCTATGGCAAGATCGAATCGAAATCGATGCGCACGCAAGGCACTTTCAAAGGCCATGAATGGATCGTTCGCAATGGGGCCGGCAAGGAGCTGAAACGGTTCGCGGCCGCGGGGGGTGTGGAGAAGACAACGGTCGGTGGCGATTCCAAGACCGTCGTCACTCCCGACAGGTTGATTATCCGGATTAGCAACGAGACGAAGGGCCCAATTGAGCTTGTCTTGTTGGAAAAACCGGGCAAGGAAGTTTCCCACGGCAAGGTCGAACCGAAAAGTTCCAGCTCACTGAGCACCATCAAAGGCCAGGAGTTTGTCGTCCGAGGCGCAGCGGGCAAGGAGTTGAAGCGGTTCGTTGCGGCGAGCGGGATTAACATGATAACGATCAGCGGCGATTCCAAGACCGTCGTCACGCCCACGGCCGACCTGGCTCAGATGGAAAAAGACACGCTAACCGAGGTGAATCTCTTCCGCGCGGAAGCCAAGCCGCCGCTGCCGCCCTTTACGTGGGACGATCGCATCTCCGCCATCGCTCGTGAATATGCCCAGTTGCGGGTGGCCGATCCCCTCATCGGGGAAAAGGAGACTACCGACCCGCTGACCGGCATGTCTGAAGGCAAGGGGCACAAGGGCATGCTCGCCCGCTTCCGCAAAGTGTGGGAGATTTATGCCGGCGCACCCCAGGAGTTTGGAACCCAATGGCAGACCGCCCGTGACGCCGTCCGCGCCGGCTGGGCCAACTCGCCGCCGCATCGCAAGGGCATGCTCTACGGCGCCCCTGACACCAAGGGGCTCTTCGCCGGCGTCGGCATCGCCAAGGGCGCCGATGGCAAGCTCCAGTTCGCCATGATTACCATCGAGTCCGCCAGCGGCGGAGCGCTCGTGAAGACGCCGCTGACGGCCAAGGAGCGAGGCGCAACGATCAACCTGGTACTCGATCTTTTCAACAAGCGGCGTACGGCGCGTGGTCTGAAAGCGCTCGCGTTCAACCCGTTGATCAACGAGACCGCCGGCCTGGTCGCCTCCAAGTGGGCCACGTCCAAAGCCGCCGACCCGGATTTCTCCTTCACGACGCCGGCGCTCGAAAAAGCCTTCCCGCGCGGCGCCTGGACGAAGGGAACCCGTGAGAATGCCTCGGCGTCAGCCGCTGCGGAAGGGCTGGCCAACAGCCTTTCTTCGCTCCTCACTAGCTCGAGCCTGAATGTCGGTCTCGGCGTCGAACGCGACGACACCGGAAAGCTTCGCTTTTTCTACATGGTCGAAACGCCATGAAATCGGTCTAGCAACCACCATGCAGCGCCTTGCTCCAAGGCCCGGAAGTGGCGCCGCGGAGGGCGTCGCATGGGCGGCCAGCAATCAACTCGTTCCGATGCAAACAACCCGGTTCCCTCTACGAAAGGACGACTCATGGTTCGCTCACTCTACGCACTCGCTCTGTACGGCCTCTGCCTGATTGCCATCAACGCACCGGGCCAGGACAAGACCAGGCCCGTCAAAGCGGAGATCACGGTCACCAACCAAACCAGCGGCAGGATCGAACTCTTCTGGCTCAGCGAAGGTAAAGAAGCGTCCTACGGCAAGATCGATTCGAAAGCGGCCCGCACGCAGGACACTTTCAAAGGCCACCAGTGGATCGTCCGCAATGCGGCCGGCAAGGAATTGAAACGGTTCACGGCGGCGGGCGGCGCCGAGAGGATCGCGATCGCCGACAATAAGACCGATAAGGTCACCCTCACTGACGAAGATAAGACCAGCATGGACAAAGCGATCACAGTGACGATCGACCTGAAAGCGGCGTACGTCTACGAGTTCGTGGTGGACAATACCGATGTCCCGGTCATCTTCTCCCTGATTCCTCCGATGGATGCCAAGGGCTCGCCCAAGGCCCAGGACGGCCAGCCATTCACTGGAGGGACGACCGGAGATACTCCCTACTATCGCTGCTATCTCAAAACCTTTGTGGACTTCGGCATGGGCGGCAGGTATACGCTGCGCATCACTTCCACCGACGACAAGAAAGCCGTCGGGAACTACACCCTGAACATCAAGGCGACCGTGACGCGGTGAGGCTCGTTCTCACGGTCAAAGCGACCGTGACGCGCTAAGACAACCGTACGATCAAGAGCCCGCGAGGATACTCGCGGGCTTTTTCGTTGGAACACCTGTCGACACATCCGCCCCGTGTTTCCCAAGGCTGCCCCCGTCGCTATCGGCCGGGCCCCTCGCGAAAGCTTTACCAGCGGAGACCTCGACGTACTTTTTTCTCTCTTCACTCACCTGTCCGCACCATTCCGCCTCCTACCAGCCGCCACCCCGGTCGAGACCCTTTGCCCGCATGACGGCAGGTGAATTGCAGAGGAAAGGGAATCAGGAGATTGCCGGCTCGCGTCAGGTCGGCGTAACTGCTTTGTGGTAAAAGTTTGTGGTAAAAGGGTAGTTGGAATGGCTTCGCCTTCTCCACAAGGCATCCGGGCAGCCCTTGACAGTCGCCTGGCCCCGATGTTCTTATCAGTGCCGCCTTTACGTTCCCACGAGCCCGCCGCTGCTGCTGCCCGGAGTCGTTCGCCCTCCGGAAGGCGATTCAACATCTGGAGTGCTACGATGGCCCTCAACCTCACCCCCTGATGATAGACCTGGATGCGGTGCGCAGGGGGATCGGATGCAAGGACGAGACGTTGCTTGGCGAGGTGCTAGACGGCTCGGATTTACCGGATGACGATACGGACGCCGACGAGTACGAGCTGGAAAATGACGACGATGACGACCTCGACCCACCGGAGGAGTTGCCCTCTTCGCAAGATGCGCCGCGGCACATCATCATGGGCGAACCCTGGGCGCGAGGCATCTCTAGCAAGTACGGCTGGGCCTTTCGGGCCTTATGTGAGCACTTCGGTGTGGAATTGGACCATACGAACTGGGGCCGAACACGGGGTGAGTACATTCAATCATTTGACCGGATTCTGGCCAAGCTCGGCGTGAGAGCAGACGTGGTAAGCTTAGCGTCCTTGACGGAAGCGAGCGGCGGCTTTCCGTTCCCACCCTCGATCACTCCTACCTTCGGGACGATGACGGCCACGAGGGTGACGCGTGCGGCAGCGGCCCTGGCTGCCGTCGATCGCGCGGTGCTCGAAAATGTTACCAAGGGAGTACCCGAGCGAGACCCTTGGCACGCGGAGGGCCCATAAACCACCTAGCGCACGCGGCTGGGGCCGTTGCCGCTTGGGTAGGCCCCGACGGGACGTGGGGCAAAGTGGGCGATTCGTGCCCCAACGAAACGGGCTTGGCCGCCTTTGGCAGTTCCCCGTACTTGAAAAGGGGCGGTTTCGAATGGCATCAAGTTAAGGCGTAAGTCGTCACCTTAAAACCCGTTTTACGGAACCTAAAAATCGTTACGATAACGAGGTTTACCTGTCCCGCGGAACTCACGCTATCATGGTTTTCTTGCGATTCGCAAT
>JBBQPM010000227.1:0-10105 GCA_038217425.1 Gemmatales bacterium | reverse complement strand
GCCAGCGCGCTCATCAGCAAGAAACACTGCGCCCTGATTTTTCGCAGCGGCCAGGTCTGCGTCAAAGACTTCGGCAGTACCAACGGCACCTTTCTCAATGAAGAAGCGGTGAAGGGCGAAAAACCTGTGAAGGACGGCGATACCCTCAAGGTCGGTCCTTTGGAGTTCAAAGTTCAGATCCAGCAGACGGCCGTGAAACCCGCGCCCGCCAAGCCGACGCCGCTGCCGCTGCCCAAGCCGAAGGCGCCCGCCAAGTCGCGCAACGACGAGGACGCCGCCGCGATGCTCCTTGCCGGCGAAGATGCGGAGACCGATACGGAAATGCCCGCGCAAGATTCCGACATCCCCGGCGGAACCACCGAGATGGAACTCCCCGCCATGATTAAGGAAGAGGACGCGACGGTGAAGTTAAAGCTCGAAGAGAAGAAGCCCGAACAAAAAGCGCCCCCACCCGCATCGGCGCGCGACGCTGCCGCTGCCATTCTCGACAAGATGACGCGGCGCCGATAACGCCGAACCGCCTACTTCTCCGGAAGGGGCTTGGCATAGCCAAACTCAACGCGCTTCTCGAATAACTGAAATCGATCGAGGCGAGCAACGGGCATGCTCAAGTACCCGCAAATTGATTTGATGCACTGGTCGTGTTCGACGACTTCGGTGTGTTTGCCTTGCAGCAGGACGCACGGAATTTTCTGCTCGTAGAGATCTTGCGACCACTGACTCTGCTTGTGGACGATTGTGTCGCCTGCGTCGTTCGCGCTACGGTAAGTGACCACGCAGAGGAATTCGACGCTCTCCGGGATCTTTTCGCACTTTTGCAAGAGTGCCTGGCGATAAGCTGGCTTGAGAGATTCGACAAAGGGGACTTGGGCCGCCGGAACCGTTGATTTCAAGAAAAACGCCCATTCGGCGAGTTTCGCGCCGGCGTTAGGGACGCCTATCTGGATGACGCGGGTAATGCCGGCCTTCGGTTTTTCCACGATAAAGTGTCGAGCGACAATGCCGCCGGCGCTATGAGCGAGAATCACTTTTTTCGCGTAGCCCAGATCGTTGATCCGCTTGATCATTTCAGCGAATTCAGGCAATTTCGCGATCTCCTCCACGGGTAAATTCTGCGCGTACGCGATCGAGAAGACGTCGGCGCTACCTTGAAGTGCTGCGACGAGAGGGCTCGTGCTCCCTTGCCAGGATTGAAAGCGCGGGTGCGCAGGGTCGAGACCGTCGCCGCGCAAGTCCAGGCCTTGCAGTAGAATCACCGCCTGAGATTGCCCGGCCGTCCGAACCACCTGATCGTAGGGCTTGCGAACCGGAGCGACTTGCATCATCTCAACGGGGCAAATTGTCGTCTGGCCCAGGCATATCGCAGTAACAATCAGGATCGGCGACATGAAGCGTTCTCCTTCAAGTTGTCCGGAGATTGGCGACGCTACTTACTTGCCCTTGCGAAACTCCAAACGCAAGTTCTTGACTTCGGCAAACTCCAAATCCATGACGATGGGACTATTCACGCCCGTAGTCGCCGCATCGAGCATTTCTTGGGTCAAGACAAACTCCCTGGCGCCAATGAGGTCATCCGCATAAAGATCCTTGTCCCAAACTTCAATTTTTAGCATATCGCCAGGGCTGATGTGCGCCAGATCTGAACCCGCCCAGACCGGGGTATACGTATCGCGGGCCGGTTTCGTTTCACCGAAGTCGACGGGCATTCTCTTCCCGTCCTTGGCAAGCGCCAAAACCCATACCCGCACGAGAGGATCCGGGGCATGACCGATTCCCGCGCGTCCGTCCCAATAATTCCCGTTGGCCTTGAAGTTCGCGATGATTCCTGACTTTGCCTTGATGACGTACTCTTCGCCCAAAATCGGGCCGTTAGACACGAGAAGTGTGAGCAAGAGGAGGGCAAGAATACGCATTGGGGCGCCTCGATGCGAAATGGAGTGATCGGGACACGTCAAGATTATAGGCGCGGCGAGAGCCGCAGATGAATGGAATGGTAACGGTACCTAGGAGGCCTGGCAAGAAAAATCCGGAAAAAAGGTCAGGTCAAGCACGACCATGAGCTACCAAGCGAGCCCTTCACTTTTCCATGAGGTCTCGGCTTGTGGAATGATGGCTGCCTAAAGTTCGCGTACGACTTCACGGTCGTCCAGCAGGTGCATGGGGCGACGGTTGTGGTCGGGGAGCGTGCGAGCGGGGTCGATGCCCATGTGGCGGTAAAGCGAGGCCAGCACGTTGGCGGGGGTGTACGGGTTGCCGCGCGAACGCCCCGCCTGGGCGTCGGTTTCGCCAATAACCTGGCCCATCCGGAAGCCGCCGCCGGCGATCACCGCCGCACCCGCTTCCGGCCAATGATCGCGCCCGGCGATCCGCGACACTCGCGGCGCCCGGCCGAACTCGCCCCAGACCACCACCGCCACGTCTTTGTCCAGACCGCGGTCGTAGAGATCCGTCACCAACGCATAAATCCCTTGATCCAGCGTGGGGAGTTGTTCGCGCATGTCGCGGAAATTGTGCTCGTGCGTGTCCCAGTCCCCCACCTTTAACGTCACCACCGAGACCCCTGCTTCCACCAGGCGCCGGGCCATCAAGAAGTTCTCGGCGTATTTGCCGTAGCGGTCGCGGTGCCGCGTCGGCTCTTGGTCCAGGTCGAATGCGGCCCGTGCACGCGGCGACGTGATCATGTCGATCGCGCGTTGCTGAAACGCATCCATGCCGCCTGCATCTTCCGCGCGGCGCATGCCGTCGAACGCTTCGAGCAATTCTCGGCGATCGCCCAACCGCTCGCGCGAGATGCCTTGCGCCAGCGTCAGATTGTTCAGACCTTCCGCACGCGGCGCGAACGGACGATGCGAGGGGCCGACGTAAAGCGGGCTTTCGTTGTCGTAAAGCCCGGGCTTCTGGTACATGAGGCTCACGTAACGCGGCAAGCCGTCGTTGCGCGGCTGCAGATGGCTGACGATTGAGCCGAAGGCGGGGCGTTTACCGCGGTCGGGCGAGCCGGTGAGAATGTAATGAGGCGTGTGGTCGCCGAGGTCGTTGGACTTGATGCCGCGAATGATGGCGAGTTTGTCCATCATCCGCGCCTGTCGCGGCATGTACTCGCAAATCTGGATGCCAGGGACGTTGGTCGAAGTCGGCCGGAACTCGCCGCGAACTTCGACGGGAGCGCTCGGTTTCATGTCCCAGCTATCGATGTGCGAGGCGCCGCCGCGAAGCCAAATCATGATGACCGACTTGGGCCTGGGTGTATTCGCGCCCGAGTCCGCCTGCAGACGAAGCACGTCTGCGAGCGAGAGCCCGGCAAAGCCGAGTCCGCCGACGCGCAGCACTTCGCGACGGGTGATGCCATCGCACAACTTCGTTCCGCGCCCAAAAATACTTAGCATGGGTAGGACTCCGCGAACGGGGTCAAGATTTCTGGAATGTAACAGTGAAGAACCCGACGGTCAAGGGGCGAGCGACGATCTCGTTCATAAACTGAACGCAGAGCATGATAAGGGGAGGTTGTGGCCAACGTGAGCGAAACTGATGAGATCGGCGCCGTCGTGGCCAACCTCTACCGTGCGGAGTCGCGGCGCGTCTTCGCCAGTCTCGTGCGGCTGGTGGGCGATTTCGACCTCGCGGAGGAGGCGCTGCACGACGCCTTCGCGGCCGCGGTCGAATCCTGGCCGAAGGTCGGCGTGCCGGCGAATCCCCGCGCCTGGCTTGTTTCCACCGGCCGATTCAAATCCATCGACGCCCGGCGCCGCCGCGCCAAGTTCGACGCCTCCCGGGCCGACATCGTCCGTCGTTCCGAAGACCTCGGCAGTGCCATCAAGGACGATGACGCCGTCGAGGACGATCGCCTGCGGCTGATCTTCACCTGCTGCCATCCGGCGATTTCGCCCAGCGCCCAGGTGGCGCTCACCCTTCGCGAAGTTTGCGGTTTATCGACCGAAGCGATCGCCGCCGCGTTCCTCACGGCGCCCTCGGCCATCGCCCAACGCATCGTCCGCGGCAAGGCGAAGATTCGCGATGCCGGCATTCCCTATCAGGTTCCCTCCCTGGCCGATCTCCCCGAACGTCTCGATTCCGTCCTCTCGGTCATCTATCTCGTGTTCAACGAAGGCTATTCCGCGTCATCGGGCGATGCGCTGACTCGGCCGGATCTATCGGAGGAAGCGATTCGGCTGGGCCGATTGCTGTTGGAGTTGCTCCCCGATCCCGATGTCATGGGCCTGCTCGCGCTGATGCTCTTGCAGGAATCGCGTCGGGCCGCACGCATGTCGCCTGCCGGCGATTTGATCCTGCTCGAAGATCAAGACCGCTCGCTGTGGAACCGGGAGCAAATCGCCGAGGGAACGGCGCTGGTGGCCCGAGCAGTGGCGCTGCCGAACTTCGGCGTTTACGCGGTCCAGGCGGCGATCGCGGCGATGCACGGGTCGGCGGCGTCGGCGGACGCAGTCAACTGGGCCGGCATCGTCGCCTGGTACGACGTCCTGGCGCGCGGGGCGCCTTCGCCCATCGTCGAACTCAATCGCGCCGTCGCCCTCGCCATGCGCGACGGGCCGCGCGCCGGCCTGGAGCGCATCGACGCCATCCTCGCCGCCGGCGACCTCGCCGATTTTCATCTCGCCCACGCCGCCCGCGCTGACCTGTGCCGTCGACTGGGAGAAAAATCCAAGGCGATCGCGTCGTACCGTCGGGCGCTGGAGCTGACGCGTCAGGAGCCCGAACGCCGATTCCTGGAACGGCGTTTGCGCGAACTTTCGTGAAAAAAAGTTCTTCCGTGTCGATCCGTGGCGTGGCCAAACGACTACTCTGTGAAGCTCGAATTCGGCAGAACATTCCGTAGGGCAAGCGGCCTCGCTTGCCCGCCCCCCAAAAGGCAAGCGAGGCCGCTTGCCCTACGAGAATACAGAAAGGACGAACGCTATGAAGTACATGCTTTTGATCTACGCCCCCGAGAACGCCTGGACCGACAGCGAGCGCGAAAGCTGCTTCGCGGAATCGACCCGGCTCACGCACGAACTGCACGCCAAGAAGCAATACCTGGGCGCTGCGCCGCTCCTGCCGGTCGCCGCGGCAACCAGCGTCCGCATCCGCGACGGCAAGCGGTTCGTCACCGACGGCCCGTTCGCGGAGACCCACGAACAGCTCGGCGGTTTCTTCCTCATCGAGGCGAATGATCTCGACGAAGCGATTCAGATCGCCGGCCGAATCCCCGGCGCCCGCAAAGGAACCGTCGAGGTCCGCCCCGTCCTGGAAATCCCCGGTCTACCGTCCAACTAACTCAACCCACGAAGGAGAGAAGCGATGAAAGTCATGGTAATGGTGAAAGCGACCAAAGATTCCGAAGCCGGCGTCATGCCGAGCCAACAACTCATGACCGAAATGGGCAACTACAACGAGGCCCTGGTCAAGGCCGGCATCATGCTCGCCGGCGAGGGCCTGAAGCCCAGTTCGAGCGCCGTCCGCGTACACTTCTCCGGCAAGAATCGCACGGTGACCGACGGCCCCTTCGCGGAGACGAAGGAACTGGTCGCAGGGTATTGGCTCTGGGAGGTGAAGTCGATGGCGGAGGCGATCGAGTGGGTTAAGCGTTGTCCCAATCCGATGATGGAGGATAGCGATATCGACATTCGCCCGCTCTTCGAGGCCGCCGACTTCGGCGCAGAGTTCACGCCTGAGCTACGGGCTCAAGAAGATCGCCTGCGTGCCGAGATCGAAGCCAAGGCGTAAACGTTGCCAGGTGGCTCATGGATACTCCGTCCCTTTGACAACCCCTGCATATTGTTGCGGATTTGCATTGTGCGCCCAGATATTTGTACTCACAAAAAGATGCGGTGCAGCGGCGGGAAATCCTGGCTGGAATGACAAGTCAGTATGCGTAAGAAGCCGCCTCATCTGGTCATTTACCCAAGCCGGGTGAAAACGCTCGTGCTCCTGGCGACATGCGCCGCCATGCTCCTTGTGCCGATCCTCGCCCTGCTGTTCCTGCGGGATCGCATCGAGGAAAGCAAAGTGGTTTCCGGCCGTCTGCACGCCGCCATCTGGTTGGGGATCGGTTTCTTCTTGTTGTGCGGCACGGCCGGGGCTTTGTTCAACCTTCGTCAGCTCGTGTCGCCCAGGCCGGTCGTGACGATTAGCGGCGAGGGAATCGAGCCCATATGGTGTGGCCTGATCGAATGGGATGAGATCGACCACCTCGCAAAGGCTCGATGCAACGGCCAATGGCTGCTCGGAATCTATCCGAAGAACGTCGATGAACTCCTCAGTCGCCGGCCGCGACTGAGGCGGGGGCTTATCACGCGGGCAATTGATCAAGGCTTCCCGCCCGTCTACGTGACGCAACTGGCATTGCCGATGCCAGTGGACGAGGTGCTGGCTGACATCCGTCGCTACACCGATGTACCGATCTCGAAGTCGTCCGGTTGAGATCCCTATTCGCCTCATGGCTCAAAAGGTTGATGAACGTTCCTTCGAGGCAAACCGAATTCCGACTTTTTTCTCGTCACAGGATGGGTCAGATCGGGAGTTTCACTGACGTCTCCGTGACATCGCAATGTCACACGACGAGCCGGCGCCGAACATCCATTCGAGATCAGGCCCGCCGTGGTTCCCGACGGCTGGCTGGGTCAGCTACCGAGCCCTTGCAGCGCATCCTTCCCGAACTGCTGGCAAGCAGTCGGCACGGTCGATCGACCACGCGCGGGAGCGGCGGAATGAAAATCTACTCCGCGGTCCCCATTCCAATTCAAATCCTGTGTTAGACTGGGGCATGGAAATTTCACGCGTCTCTCCGAATGGCCCGACTGGACTCGCGACACCGGAGGCAGATGGCGATCCGACCCACAGCACGGATGCCACGCTCTCGCCTCTGAAGAAGGCGCTCGCCCCAACCCAGGTAGCTGGCGACACTTTACATCGCGACACCGGGCAGACCTTCGCCAGTCCCTCCGTGCCGATTCCCGCCGCAACCGACTACGAAATCCTTCAGGTACTGGGCCGCGGCGGCATGGGCGTCGTTTACAAGGCCCGGCAAATCGGCCTCAACCGCCTCGTCGCTCTCAAGATGGTGCAAGGGAGCGACTCCTCCAATCTCGAGGGCCGGCTTCGCTTCCAGATCGAGGCCGAATCCGTCGCCCAGATGCGTCATCCGAATATCGTCCAGGTCTTCGAAGTCGGCATGCGCGACGGCAATCCTTTCCTGGCAATCGAGTTGCTGGAGGGCGGAACCCTGCAGGAACGTCTCGAAAAAGACATCCCGGCTCCGGTTGAAGCCGCCCAAATGTTACGGCCCCTGGCGCAGGCGATCCATTATGCCCATCAGCGCGGCATCATCCATCGCGACCTCAAACCCGCCAACATCCTTTTCTCGGACGCGGGCGTCCCCAAGATCGTCGATTTCGGCCTCGCCAAACGCCTCAACGCTCAGCAGAACCAGACCCAGGACGGCGAAGTTCTCGGCACCCCGGCCAACATGGCTCCCGAGCAGGCGCTGGGACAATCCAAGAAAATCGGCCCCGCCACCGACATCTACGCCCTCGGAACGATTCTCTATCAACTCCTGACTGGCAAGCCGGCCCTTTACGGCGAGACCGTTAGCGAGACCTTGACCAAGATCCGCGACCAGATGCCCGAGCCGCCCCGCCTTCACAATCCTCGAATCCCGCGCGATCTGGAAACCATTTGCCTGAAATGCCTGCAAAAAGCTCCGGAGAAACGTTACCTCACCGCCCAGGATTTGGCCGACGACCTGGATCGCTACCTTCAGGGGAAACCGATCAAGGCTCGGCCGGTCTCCGCCAGCGAGCGTGCCTGGATGTGGATGAAACGCCATCCGGCTCAGGCTGCCGTGATCTTCTTGACCTGTCTGCTGATGGCGAGCGCCTATGGCTGGGTGTGGTCGCAATGGCGTGAAGCCGAGGAAGATCGGCTATCCTTGATCGAGCAGCGCAAGCAAGAACGCCTGAAGCAGGCGGGGAATTTCATCCTCTTCATCAGCGAGCTTCGCGACGTGTATGAGAAAGACGTCGTCAGTCGGTTGGAGAGGCACGGCATTCAGAAGGGTTCCGAGAATCAAGCCCAGGAAACGGCCATTCCCAATTGGTCCACCTTCATGAACGACCTGGCCCAGCGGGTCGGCCGGAAAAAAACCGGCCACGTCACCCGCATATTCAGCGACTATCCCTTCCCCTGGCAAACCGATAACGGACCCAAGGACGACTTCGATCGCCTGGCTCTGCAGGCCGTGCGCCAACACCCGGAGAAACCTTTCTACCGCTTTGAGATCATCGAGGGTCGGCCTTCACTTCGCTACGCGGCTGCAGACGTGATGCTCAAAGCGTGCGTGCAGTACCACAACACGCATCCCCTTTCGAGCAAAAAGGACTGGAAGGTCGGCGATGTCCGTGGCGTATTGGAAGTGACTCTCAGCCTGGAACAATAGGTCGACATCGCTACCTCAGCCGACCGCATTTCGTCCTCATTCTGTACGCAGGTGCCGAAAATACAGCACCCATGTCGGCCGATGTAGTTCATCGATCACGGTCCCAAGGGTTTCGCCGCGGCCCTCGATCTGCTGCCTCGCTTCGTCCGTCACCCATGCGTAGCCCGCGGGGATATCGCCGACATGGGGATGTCGCAACAGCGGTCGGCCGTAGTAGAACAGGATTCCCTCGTTCATGTTGACCTGGCAGAAGTGCAGCGTTTCGCCCGCGGGGACTAGGGCCGACAGGGCGGCGGCTTTGCCGCGCACGTCGCGCGGGCCGGTGCGGCGCGGTAGTAATATCTCGACGAACACGATTTTCAACGTCAGCCAAAGGACCAGCGCGATGCCGATGCCGCGCCATAATTTGACGTGGTTGGGCAGACGCCAAAGTGCCAGCACCGCCAGGCCCTGAATGCCGGGGAAAAGCGGAAAGCTGTGCCGGGTCGCGTGTTCGCTCGGCAGGCTCCAAAAGAGCAATCCGGGCCAGACCCAACAATGCAGCAGCAGGAGTAATGATCGCGTCGGTTCGTCGCTGTCGCGGTAGAAGCGGGGCCGTAACGTCCAGCAGGCCAGCGCCGACCAGGGGAGCGAGGCGGCGAGAATCTTGAACGGATGCAAGAGCGATTCGTGCCAGGGATAGGGAACGACGAGATGCCCGGGGGAAAACCGCGGCAGGGATTCCTGACCGATCGTCGTCCAGAAGGCGTCCCAGCCGATCCGGTTCGAAGCTGCCAGGATCCAGGCCGACGCCAGCGCGAGGGCGAGGGTCGCGGCGGTCAGATGTTGCCAGGAGAATAGCATGCCAAGACGTCGTTGCCAGGTGAGATATGCAACGACCGTGAGGTAGAAGTAGATCGGCGCCGTCCATTTGGTGAGGAACCCCGCCGTCACGCAGAGCAGCGCCGTCAACCACCAGCCGCGCGCGCCCGGGTCTTGCGTCGCGCGAAAGAAGCAGACGAGGCTGGCGACGATCCAGAAAAGATGGAGCAGATCGATCTCGGCGGACGTGGCTTTATCGAGCCAGGGATACGACATCGGCAGCACCAGCCCCGCGAGCAGCCCGGCGCCTCGGCCCAGTGCTTGCCGAAAGAGCCAGGCGAACAGGAAAACGCATCCCGTGGCCGCCAGCGCCGACGGGAGACGCGCCGACCATTCGCTGACGGCGCCCGCGGGCCAACTGCACAGCGCGATGGCGGCGTACATGCCCGGGGGCTTACTGACCAGCGGCGCCCCGCCCAGCGTCGGCACGATCCAGTTGCCGCTGGCGAGCATCTCCTGGGCGACCAGTGCGCGGAGACTCTCCGTGCGAAATAGATCGCCTCGGTCCAAACCGTAGAAGAAAAGGAGTAAACAGACGACGCCGAGCAAGGCGCGGTCGGGCCAGATCGTGGAGCGGACGGCGGTCGGCTGCGGCAGGGCCAGGGCGTTCACGTTGCCTCCTTGCAAAGGGGCATGGTAACGAAAGGGCGCAGGCGAGAGCAAGACGGGTCGCGCGGTCTTGCTCGAAATCGTGAATTCTGGCAAGATTCCTCAGAAGCGGCGGCGACTTCCGTGGGGCACGTTTGTAACGTGCCGTGTTTCAGACTCGGCACGTTACAAACGTGCCCCACGACATGCCGTAGCAAGGAGGCT
>JBBQPM010000226.1:0-10213 GCA_038217425.1 Gemmatales bacterium | reverse complement strand
CGACGAGGAAGAGCAAAAAGTCTGGGTCGATTTCGAAGGCAAACTCGTCGAGTACGAATACGAGGATCTCGACGAACTCTCGCTCGCCTACGCCCTCACCGTGCACAAGTCGCAGGGGAGCGAGTACCCCGCAGTGCTCATTCCGCTGCACACGCAGCATTACTTGCTGCTGCAGCGCAACCTCTTCTACACCGGCGTCACCCGCGGCAAGAAGCTCGTCGTCGTCGTCGGTAGCCGCAAGGCGCTGGCGCTCGCGGTGCAGCGCGAGAACATCTCGACGCGCTTCCGCGCCCTGGAAACGCGGCTGCGCCGGACGCGCACATGAGCGAAACTCGTCTGCTGCTGACGCCGACGGTGCTCAATGCGATGTGGACGCAGGTCGACGCGGAGTTGCCCAACGAATGTTGCGGCCTTCTCGCTGGCGTGATCGAGAACGGCGTCGCGCGGGCGCTCGAGCGATTTCCGCTGGTTAACGAACTCGCCCATCCGCGGATGTATCGTAGTGACGCGCGCAGCATGTTCGGTGCCGAGAAACGCATCCGGGAGAAAGGTTGGGTCATCGTCGCCGTGTATCATTCGCATCCGACGTCGGCGCCGATCCCGAGTCAGAGCGATCGCGAGAACCTTTACAGCCCGGACGTCGTGAACCTCATTTTGGCGCCGCTGGATCGCACGATGCGCGCCTGGTGGTTGACGGCCGACGACGCGCGCGAGACGGAATGGTCGCTCGATTCGTGACGCGTCGGTTATAATGGCAAGCGAGGATCCCGTGCATGGCCATCGAAACCGCGACCCCCAGAAAAACCGAAGCCTTCGTCGAAGAGCGCCTGCAACAACTGAGCGCTCGGCTCACGCGGCACGAGCGCCTGATTGCCGGGCTGCGGCTGGCGGCGATCGCGCTGGGGATGCCGCTCGCGCTCGCGCTGGGCGACCTTGCGGTGCAGGCGTACTTCCCCGCGGTGACAACCGTGTGTCGCTGGCTCGGCTTCGCGATCTTCGCGGGTCTGCTGGGCTGGGCGGGCGTCGCGCTCGTGCAGGTTTGGCGTCATCGGATTCATCCCCTGTACGTCGCCTGGCTCCTGGAGAAGTCGCTGCCGGGATCCAAGAATTCGCTCGTCAACTGGATCGATCTCCACGACGCCCACCTCCCCTCCGCGATTCGCGCGTCGCTGACGCAACGGGCGGCCGCGGGGCTCAAACAAACCGATCTCGAACAGCTCGATCAGCCTCGGCCCCTGTGGATCTGGGGCGGGGTTCTTAGCGTCCTTGTGGTCGGCCTGGCGGCCCTGGCCGTGTGGCGGGGCGCCCAGTTCGGCTCGCTGATGTCGCGCGCCATCGTCCCCTGGCGGCAGACCGCGCTGGCGTCGCGCGTGCAGATTCATCTGCAGAAACCGGGCAACGTCGAAATTCCCCGGCTGCAAGACGTCGAAGTCGTGGCAGCCATAGACGGTCCGGTCCCCGTCGCCGGGGAGGGGGCGCCGACGCTCCGTTTTCGCAACCGTGCCGAGGGGAGCTTTCTCGACAAGCCGTTGTTCCAGGATGCGGGCGGACTGTGGACGACGAAGCTGACGCCGACGCAGATCCAGTCGGGACTCACGTACTTCGTGACCGCCGCCGACGCCGTCACGCCGGAATACGAAATTCGCGTACGGGGCCCGCAGTTCGTGCAAACGGTCGACGTCGCCTACGAACCGAAGGTCGGCCCCAGGCCGGCGCCCTTCACCGTCGATCTCGAGAAATTCCAGACGCTTCGACTCGAGGAGCGCCGCGGCACCGTGGTCCGTCTGATCGTGCATGCGAAGCAGCCCGTGCAGCCGGGCGTGCTCGAGATCGATTCGTCGGGGCCGCTCAAGCGCGTGTCGTTGCGAGCCGTCCCCGACGATCCGCACGCCTTGGCCGCGGACTTTGCGCTCGAGGAACCGGGGCAGTTTCGCCTGGCGTTCAAATCGGCCCAGGGAGACTGGAACGCCCAGGCTCGTCAGGGGTACGACATCGTCATCACGAAGGAGAGCGAGCCGATCGCCAAGAAGGAAGAGAAGAAGTCGGTGCGGGAGAAGCTGAACCAGTTGATCGATCAGGTCGCCAAGGCGAAGCAGAAAGAGGACCGAAAGGGTCAGGCGAAGGGCACTAACGAGCAGGAGACGGGCAAGTCGGGGCCGGGCGGTGACAAGGGTGCGTCGCAACCGAAGGAATCGAAGGGATCCGAGTCAAGCCAGGCGAAGGGCGGAGGAGGAGCGAAGAAGTCGGCGCCGGCCAAAGACGGCGGACCCGAGAAACCGAGCCCCGGCCAGGCGAAGGAAAAATCCGGAAGCGGCGGAAAGGGGAAAGAAGGGGGCGACCAGACCGGCGCCTCCGCAAAGGGGAACGAGGAAGGCAAGGGCTCTTCGCCCAAGGACGCGGGGGGCTCGGAAGCGTCGACCGGCGCAGGCAAGTCGGGGCCCGAGTCGTCGCCGGCTCAGGGCAAGGGATCGCAGGAGGAGCCCAAGGCGCAGGCGAAGAATGAACCGGGCCAAACGCCCGCGGGGGAACCCAAGTCGGTGCCGGCGCCGAACCAGCCGGCGAGCGCGGGGAAGACGTCGGGGGCGAACTCGCAGGTGACGGGCCGGGCCAAGGACAACACGAACGACGCGGGGCGCGAGCCGACGCCGCAGGAACTCGAGCAGATGATGAAGCTCGCCCAGCAGCCGGGCGTGGAGGGCTCGCTGGGGATGCAGACGTTGGTCGAGATGGGGCAGCAATCGGAGCCGGGGCCGGCCCAGGCGATTGAGAGTTTTCTGAAGAAAATGGGCCGACCCGATCTGGCGAAAAAGGTCGAGGAAGCGCAGGGCGAGAGCAGCGCCGGGTCGAAGCCGGGACCGAAGAAGACGCTCCCCACGCCCGAGGCGATGCGCGCGAACGAGGAGTTGGCCCGCAAAGGCGGGAATCTGCAGCTCGAGGATTTGAAGAAGTACGTGACGGCGCACGTCGTCAAGAAAGCCCAGCTGACCGACGCCGAATGGCAAGCGTTCTGGGCGGAGGCACAGCGCGATCCCAAGGCGTTCGCGCAGGCGAAGCAGGCGTGGCAAGCGGCGCTGAAAGCGCCGGACCTGGGCGTGCAAGCGGTGGCCCCGGTCGGCACGAGTGAGAATCCCGCGGAGCGAATCGATCTGCAGGCGCCGCCGGAGTTGATTCGCGCCTACGAGGAATTGACCAAGGGAAAGAAGTAGCCGGCCATGCTCGAACGACTCCGCTCCCTGCTCGAGATGATTCGCTTCAGTCACACGCTTTTCGCGCTGCCGTTCGCGCTCCTCAGCGCCGCGCTGGCGTGGCACGGCAAGGGACAGTTTCAGTGGCTGGAACTGCTCGGCATTCTCCTGTGCATGGTGCTCGCACGCAGCGCGGCCATGGCGTTCAACCGCCTCGCCGACCAGGACGTCGACGCCCTGAATCCGCGGACGCAGACGCGACATCTCCCCGCCGGCCGGCTCTCGCGCCCGGGCGTTTGGCTCTTCACGCTGGTCTGCAGCGTCGGCTTCGTCGGGTGCACGTTCCTCTTCCGCTGGGCGGAGCCGAGCAATCCCTGGCCCAGCTATCTGGCGCTCCCCGTGCTCGGTTTCCTGCTCGCCTATTCGTGGACGAAGCGCTTCACCTTTCTCGCTCACTACTGGCTCGGCGCCTCGCTGCTCTTGGCGCCGCTCGCGGCCTGGATCGCCATTCGCGGCCTCGAACATCTGGAGATTCCGGGGCTGCTCGGCCTGGCGGTCTTCTTCTGGGTCGCCGGGTTCGACATCATCTACGCCTGCCAGGACGCGGAGTTCGACCGCCAGGCGAAACTCCGCAGCATCCCCGCTCGCTTCGGCGTCGCCACGGCGCTGCGGTTGGCCCTGCTGAGCCACGTCGCCACCGTGCTCTGTTTCGCCGCCCTGTACGGCGTGGCTCATCCGCCGCTCGGCGTCTTGTACCTGATCGGGCTCGCGGCATTGGCGCTGCTCCTGGCCTACGAACACTGGCTGGTCTCGCCGACGGATCTCACGCGCGTCAACCAGGCCTTTTTCCAGGTGAACGCGATCATCAGCGTCGGCATGCTCGCGATCGTGCTGATCGAGATCTGGCTGGCGTGAGCGGTTGATCTTGGCCCGACGATCTCTATGGATAACGGGGATGTCTCCCGTTTCGCGCCGCGCGGAACCCCCTTCAACCAGGCGCGACCCGCCATGTGGCCCTCGAATCTCTTTTGGCTCCTCATCGGCCCCTTTACCTGCCTCCTCGTTTTGGCCTTGGGGCTGTCGGCGTGGCTCTCGCGAAGGGTGTACCAACCGCTCCGCGCGCTGAAGTCGGCGGCGAATCAAGTCGCCGACGGGGCGTACGGTCAACGCGTGTTCGTCGACGCCCGCGGGGAGGTCGGCGCCCTGTCGCAGGCGTTCAATAACATGAGTCAACGGCTCGCCGACAAGTTCAGCCAGATCGACGAGGATCGTCAGCAACTGCGGACGGTGCTCTCGAGTATGCTGGAAGGCGTGGTGGCGATCGATCCGCAGCAGCGGGTGCTGTTCGCCAACGACCGCGCGGGTCAGCTCCTGGAGTTTTCGCCGCGCGCGAGCGTGGGCCGGCATCTGTGGGAAATCGTACGTCATCCACGGCTCTACGAGATGGTGCAGTCGGCGCTGGAGCAGAATCGCGAGCAGAGCCAGGAACTTCACTGGGCGGGGCCGATGCAGCGGTCGTACTTCGTGCACGTCGCCCGTTTGCCGGGGTCGGCGGAGCGGGGCGCCGTGCTGGTGCTGCACGACAACACCGAGCTGCGCCGGCTGGAACGGTTGCGGCAAGAGTTCGTCGCCAACGTTTCGCACGAACTCAAGACGCCGCTCGCGATCATCAAGGCCTGCGTCGAGACGCTGCTGGACGCCGGGTTCGAGGATTCGACGATTCGGAAAAATTTCCTCGAGCGCATCGCCGACCAGTCGGATCGACTGCATCGGCTCATCCTCGATTTGCTCCGCCTGGCGCGCATCGAATCGGAAACGGAAGCCTTCACGCGCGAGGATCTGCCGGTCGAACGTCTGGTGCTGGACTGCATCGATCGGCACCGGACGCTGGCGCAGGCGCGGAATCAGACGCTTTCGGTGCATCCGCCGGAGGTCGGGCAGGAAGCGGTGGTGTGGGCCGATGAGGAGGCGCTGCAGCAGATCCTGGACAATCTGGTCGACAACGCCTTGAAATACACGCCCGAGGGAGGCGCGGTGTCGGTGCGTTGGGGCAAGCATGGCGAGCAGGTGGTGATCCAGGTGCAAGACACTGGCATCGGCATCCCGGAGAGCGAGTTGGCGCGAATCTTCGAGCGATTTTATCGGGTGGACAAGGCGCGGTCGCGCGAGTTGGGCGGGACGGGTTTGGGGCTGTCGATCGTGAAGCATTTGGCGCAGGCGATGCAGGGCTCGATCCAGGCGGCGAGCCAGGTGGGGAAAGGGACGACATTCACGGTGCTGCTGCCGGCATACGCCGGCGAGGACGGGCCGCGAGCTTAAAAACTTCCCTTAGCGCTCGCGGGGCGCCCTGCGAGTGCTAAACGACGAGGAGAGAAACGATGAACGTGCCGGGAACCGCTACATTGACCGCGATGCTGGTTTCGCTTCCGCTCTGGTCGGCTCCGCCGGCGCTGCCGATTCTGTACCCCCCGGGGGGCCAGCGCGGCACGACCGTCGTCGTCGAGACCGGCGGCGCCGACGCGAGTGCCGCAATCTGGATCGACCGCCCCGGGCTCGCCGCGACGCACGGCAAGGCGGGTCAGCTCAAGATCGCGATCGCCGACGACGCCGAACCGGGTCTCGTCTGGATCCGCCTGACCAATGCCGACGGCGCCAGCCTGGCGCGGCCGTTCTTCGTCTCGACGCTCCCCGAGGTGCTCGACAAGGAGCCCAACGACGACTTCAAGAAGCCGCAAAAAATCGAGGGAACGCGCGTCATCGTCAGCGGCAAACTCGACAAATCGGGCGACGCCGACGTCTTCGCCGTCACGCTCCAAAAAGGCGATACCCTGGTCGCGTCGATCGAAGCATTCCGGACCCTGCGCTCGCCAATGGACGGCATTCTCCAGATCCTTTCCGCAGACGGCTTCGTGCTCCAGCAGAACCAGGACTTCTACGATCTCGATCCGCTCATCGCCTTCGCCGCTCCGAAGTCGGGCGTTTACCTCGTGCGCGTCCAGGCATTTCCCAGCGTCGCGGATTCGGCCGTCAAGTTCGCTGGCGGCGAGAAGTTCGTCTACCGCCTGACGCTAACCAACGGGCCCTTCATCGACTACGCGTATCCCAGTATCGTGCAGGGCCCCGGCACGGTGCAGCTCGTGGGCTGGAATCTCCCCGAGGCTTGGAAAGCGTACGCGGTGGCGCCGCCGGAAGGCGCCAGGTCGCTGACGATTCATCCGCCCGACTCCGCCAACGGCGCTTCGCTCGTCGTCGATGCCGCGCCGGTGCTCGTCGGTCATCAGGGCGCCATTCCGATCCCGTCAAGCGTCGTCGGTAAATTCACCCAGCCCGGCGAACGGCACCACTTCACCTTCGACGCCAAGAAGGCGCAGAAGATCGCGTTCAAGCTTGAATCGCAGAGCCTGGGCCTGACGCTCGACGGCCTCCTGCGTCTCCCCGAACTGGGCCCCAAGGGACTCGTGTTCCGCGCGACGAAGCCCAACGAGGATTCCGCCGGCGTCGCGGCGATCGCCAAGGATGGAACGTACGCGCTGGAGATTGCCGACCTGTACGATTCGGCAAGTCCGCGGCACGTGTATCGGCTGCGCGCCGGCGGGACGCCCGACTTCGACTTGAAGGTCGCCGCCGACCGTTACGCGCTGGCGCCCGGGACGCCGTTGGACATTCCGGTGACGATCGACCGTCAGCATGGACACGTCGGCGAGATCGACCTCAAAGTCGAGGGGCTGCCGGCGGATATCGAAGCGACGGTCGTGAAGACGCCGAAGGGAGTGACGGTGCAGCTCAAGACCGCGTCGGCGACATGGAGCGGGCCGATCCGCATCGTCGGCGTGGCGGGGAAGCTGACGCGCGTCTCCCAGGCGGTCTACGCGGAATACGCGACCGCCACGCCGCACCTTTGGCTGACGGCGTCGGCGGGGGCGCAGGTCGTGACGCCGGTCCCCAAGAAAAAGAAATAACCGACGGCCCGCGCTGCCTAAAATGCAAGTGGTCGTTTCACGCTGGGACTTCTCCCATGAGCCTGCCCAAACTGCAATCGCCCCTCGTGCTCATTCATGGCCTCATGGGCTTCAGCCAGCTTCAAGCCGGCAATTTCACCCTCGCCAGCTACTTCCCGACCATTGCCGAGGCGCTCGAGCGGGCGGGCAATCGGGTGCTGATCCCGTCTTTGAGTCCGACCAAGGGCGTGAGCGAGCGGGCCGCGGAGTTGCGGGCGTTCCTGCTGGCGAAGTCCCCGCAGGAGCCGGTGCATCTCATCGCGCACAGCATGGGAGGCCTGGACGCACGTTACATGATTTCGCGTCTGGGGATGGCGCCCGGAGTCTTGTCGCTGACGACGCTCGGCACGCCGCACCGGGGGAGCAGCTTCGCCGACTGGGGCGTCAGTAAGTTTTCCTGGTTCGCCGAGCCGGTCTTTCGCTCGCTGAGTATTCCCTACGAGGCGTTTCACGACTTGACGGTGGCGCGCTGCCAGAAGTTCAATGCCGAGGTGCTCAACGATCCGAACGTTCGCTACTTCTCGATCGGCGGAGAGTTCCGCAGCGGTTTCTCGACGCCCGAATGGCTGTTGCCCCACTCGATCGTGCTGGGCGCGGAAGGCCCCAATGACGGCGTCGTCTCGCTCGCTTCGGCGCAGCATGGCGAAACGTTCGAGGTGTGGGACGGCGATCATCTCAGCCTGGTCAATTGGCCGCACCCGTTCGGCAAGAAACGGGGAATGATCCGCGACCCGATCCCGCGCTTCCGGCAAATCCTGCAGCGCCTGCTCGATGCGGGCTTTCGCTGATCCGCGGGTTCCCATTTCTTTCCGAGCCGGAAGCGTTAGCGACGATCTTCGCAATAATCGTCGCTAACGCTTCCGGCTCGGAAATTTGACGTCTCAATGTTGTCAGGGCATAGAATACTTTTCTCTCAGTCCAACTTCCTCTCAGGAGTGAGCGACATGCGTCTCTCGTACCTTTCTCTCGTCGTCTGAGCGATTCTGCTGGCCGTGGTTCACGGCGAAACTCCCCCTCACGAAAAGTCCGGCATTACCCTTCATTCCAGCGCGGACATCGTCTGGCGCGAGGGCCCTGCCTCGCTGCCGCCCGGCGCCAAGATCGCAATTCTGGAAGGCGATCCGAGTAAACCAGGCCCCTACGTCTTTCGCATCAAGGCGCCCGACGGCTACCGCATTCCGCCCCACTTTCATCCCAAGACCGAACGCGTCACCGTCCTGGCCGGCGCCTTTCATCTGGGCATGGGCGAAACCTTCGACGCCGCCGCAACCAAACCGATGCTCGTCGGCGCGTACGGCTATTGGCCTCAGGGGATGAAGCATTTCGTCTGGGTGAAGGGAGAAACGATCGTGCAGTATCACGGCATCGGCCCGTGGACGATCGAGTACGTGCGGGCGGCAGACGACCCGCGGCGCAAGTAGCTCGCCGCGTATCTCCGGTACAACGCGCATGGCCCGCACAATCTTTGTACCGGACCGATATGATTCGAAATTGTGAACAATTTCGTGCAAGATATTTTGCCCGAGAAACGAGGGTCGCGCATGATTGCCCTATCAGCAGGGTCGCCTGCTACGTACCGCGCCCGGCGGGTTCTCCCAGGAACCGGCTTTCATAAAGGAACCGCTTATGCTTCGCACTCGCTTGGCCTTTTTGACCCTGGCAGGCAGTCTGCTCGTCTCCTCCTCCGGATGCATGTCGCGCGACGGCGGCAGCAGCAGCAACGGCCCCCTCGGTCTGGGCCTGTTCAATCGCAGCAATAAAGGCGGCTGCTGCCACGATCACGGCGCCGCCTCCATGCCCATCTCCTCGGGCACGCCCATCATCATGCAGCAACCGACGATGCAGCCCCAATACATCTCCACGCCCGGTCCCGGCGTGGCAAACTTCCCGGGCGCGGCTCCCGGCATGGCGATGCCAGGCGGCGCCAACTGCAATTGCCCGCAAGGCGGAGGCGGGGCACCGCCGGCCTATCACCCCACCGGCATGATCTCAGGCATGAGCGACCATCAACATCAAGGTCTGCCGCCTGGCGCGATCGCGATGGGGCCTCAGGGCATGCCTTCGCACGGCATGCCCACGCATGAAATGCAAGGCCCCCCGACCTACGGTACGCCCCCGACCTACGGTACGCCTCCGATCACCAGCACGCCGATCATCATGCAGCCAGGACAGCCCACGACGCAGCCCAATGCGCCCCAGATCTTCAAGCTCCCCCCCCCGACGCACGTCCCCGGCGCGCCGACGCAGCCATCGACGTACTTCGCGCCGCAGGAACCGTACCGCCCCACGACCGTGCAGCCGGGCCTCAATTTTCAGCCCACCAACTAGAGCTTCCACTTTCCGAGCCGAAGACGCTGGCGAAAATCTCCGCCAACGCCTCCGGCTCGGAAGCTCCTGTTTCCCGCCCGCAATCCACGTCAGAAACTTCGCTGCCAATTCTCGTACAAAAACTTACGCAGATCCACCGCGTTCCAACCTAATAATCGAATGTCGCCGCCAGATCCGCGACGTCAGCGCCGCGACTTTCGGCGCCAGGCCTCCTGGTGCAGCGCCTTGTCGCTGAAGACTCGCGAAAGCGGGATCGAGTTCTGCTCGAAGTGTGGCTGTCGTTGACCGGCTTCCCGGACGACTGCACCCTGAGCGTCCTTCACGTCGGAAGCGTGGGGGGGTATCGATGACGATGCCCAACTCGTTCATTCGGCGAATAAGGAAGAAAAGCGAGTCGGCGTCACCTTGAAGAATCGATGGTGAGCGGGAGAATGGGCGCAAAAAAATAACCCCGTGCGTCTTGCGACGCACGGGGCATTTTATCTTTGAATTCAAGTAGAACCAACCAACATTTGAGGTCGTTATCATGAATGTCCAAGCACCGTTGCCAGTGCGAGGATGGATACATCCTTAGAAAGGAGGTGATCCAACCGCAGGTTCCCCTACGGTTACCTTGTTACGACTTAGTCCCAATCAGAAAGTCCGGCGTCGGCGTCTGTGAAGACGACTTCGGCCGTCCCTCCCTTTCGTGGCTTGACGGGC
>JBBQPM010000225.1:0-10269 GCA_038217425.1 Gemmatales bacterium | reverse complement strand
CGTGCAGATATTGCCCTGATCTCCCGAAGGAATGAATGATGAAAACTCGACTCCTCAGCCAGGTATGCATTTCGGTTATATTTGCGTTGCTCGCCGTCCACAGCGGCGCTCAGGAGCCTGCCCAGGCGAAGGAACTTCAGGTTCTCTTCATTGGCAACAGCCAGATTTTTTACAACGACCTGCCCCGTATGTTCGAGGCCCTTGCCGAATCAGGCCCTGCGGGGGGGCCGACAATCAAAGCCGACCGGATGGTTGTCGGCGGCGCGAGTCTGGAACGATTGTGGAACGCAGGCGACGGCAAAGGAACGACGCGTGCGAAGATCCTGGAGAAGAAATGGGACTACGTAATCCTCCAGGACATCTACTTCGTCAAGCCTGACAGCTTCAGCAAGTACGCCTCGCTGTTCCATGAGTTGATTCAAAAACATGGGTCGCAGACCGTACTCTTTTGCACTGCCAGCATTCATTCACAGTACCCGAAAGGCTTCCACGAGTTGCACGACATGCACATCGACCTGGGCAAAAAACTCAAAGTTCCGGTCGCGGCGGCGGGCAAGGCCTGGCTTTCCTACTGGGGCGAAACGCCGACGACGGAAGCGCGTCTGGCACTGTACCACACGGACAAGGCGCACCCCGGCGCCAAGGGCTCTTACATTTACGCGTGCAGTCTCTACGCGGCTGTGACGGGGCGTTCGCCGATCGGACTGACGAATCAAATTCCGAAGCTTCCCGCGGAGACGATCACCGCCGCGGAGGCCAGGCAATTTCAGGAAGCGGCCTGGCGCGTGCATCAGAGTCTCAAGTCGTGAGCCGCACTAAACCAGTTCGAAGATGGTGGCGATGCCCTGGCCGGCGCCGATGCACATGGTCGCCAGGCCGAACTGCACCTGACGCTCCGCCATCGCGTGGATGAGCGTGGTCGCGATGCGGGCGCCGCTGGCGCCCAGCGGATGCCCCAGGGCGAGCGCGCCGCCGCGAACGTTCACCTTCTCGAGATCGGCGCCGAGCAATTGGATCACGGAAAGCACCTGGGCGGCGAAGGCTTCGTTGATCTCGATCAGCCCGATGTCGGCGAGCGTCAGGCCGGCACGGGCGAGTGCCTTGTGCGTCGCGGGGACGGGACCGATGCCCATCACCGCGGGATCGACGCCGGCGACCGCCATCGCCCGGATCCTGACCTTCGGCTTCAGGCCCAGGGATTTCGCTCGATCCTCGGCAACTACGAGCAGCGCGGCGGCGCCGACGTTGAGCGGACTGGCGTTCCCCGCCGTCACCGTGCCGCCCGACGGCTGAAACGCCGGCTTCAATGCTCCGAGCGAGGCGAGCGACGTCTCTCGGCGAATGCACTGGTCCTGCGTCAGCAGAATCTTTCGGCCCGCGTCATCCTTGCCCCAGGTCGGCACGATCTCGTCCGCGAACAGCCCGTTGTCCGTCGCCGCTGCCGCCAGCCGATGCGAACGGAGCGCGAACTCGTCCTGCATCTGCCGGGTGATGCCGTACTTGCAGGCCAGGTTTTCCGCGGTGAGTCCCATCGCCAGCGACGTTCGTCCATGGCGCGCGAGGTAGCGCGGGCTCGGTTCGTAGCCGTCGTCCATCGGCAGATGATGCATGTGCTCGACGCCGCCAGCGATCAGAACTTCTTCGCAGTTCGCCGCGATGCTCATGGCCGACTGGTTAATCGCTTGCAAACTCGAACCGCAGTTGCGCTGCACGGTGACGCCCCCCGTCTCGATGGGTAGGCCCGCGATCAGTCCCGCCATGCGCGCGACGTCGAAACCTTGCTCTTTCTCTTGGCGTACGCAGCCCCAGTGGATGTCCTCGACGTCGGCCGCGGAGAACTTTGCGCGTTCGAGCAGGCCGAGCATGATATCCGCGGAGAGATCGTCCGCGCGGACGTCGCGGAAGTAGCCTTTGTCCGCATGGGCGCGCGCGATCGGCGTCCGCACCGCTTCGAGGATGACTGCGTGACGCATGAAGTGTTCCTCATTATCTCGAACAGAAACTTAACCACAGAGACACAGAGGGCACAGAGGAAGAGAAGGACAAAAAGAGTCGGCTGCCGAACGATTTCATCATTCTTCCTTCTCGCTCTTCTTGCTTTCTCTGTGCACTCTGTGTCTCTGTGATTAATCTTTTTCCTTCTGCAATTCATTCACGAGCGCCCGCAAGAACGGCTCCGCATCGGTGACGACGCCGACGGTTTGATGGCTGCCGCGGTCGGCGAGTTTCGTTACCGTCGCGGGGTTGATGTCGACGCACGCCACCTTGACCCACGCGGGGAGGATATTGCCGGTCGCGATCGAGTGGAGCATCGTCGCCATCATCAGGCAGAAGCCGACGCCCTTGATCTTCTCGCGCATGGCGTCCTGGGCGACGAGGACGTCGGTGATGACTTCGGGAATCGGTCCGTCGTCGCGGATGCTGCCGGCCAGGACGAACGGGATGTTGCGCGTGACGCATTCGTACATGATGCCGCTGGTGAGGATTTTCTGATCGACGGCCGCCTGGATGCCGCCGAGTCTGCGGATCTTGTTGATCGAACGCAGATGGTGTTCGTGTCCTTCGTCGGCAGGGAGGCCGCGGTCGAGGGAAACGCCGAGACTGGTGCCGTAGAAGCATTGCTCGATATCGTGGGTGGCGAGGGCGTTGCCGGCGAAGAGGACGTTGAGATAATCCATGCGGATGAGCTGGCAGATGTGTTCCACACTGCCGGTGTGCACGACGGCGGGCCCGAGGACGGCGAGGATTTTATCGCCGGCCTTGCGGGTGCGTTTCATGGCGGCGGCGATCTCGCGCACGGTGACGCCCTTGGGCTTCTCGCTGGAGACGGCGCTTGACATGAACTCGAACAGGTTTTGCCGGGCGGCGTTCTCGGCCGGGAAGACGCGCAGGCCCTGCCGACCGACGACGATGGGATCGCCCAGGCGGACGCGCGTCATCGGCACGCAGCGCGCGGTCCTGGCGTCGGCGTCGAGCAGGATGCCGCAATCCATTTCTTGATCGTCGACGTCGATCCACTGGCCTTCGACGCGGACCTGAGTTCGGTAGTTTGTCGTACTGTAGAATGCTTCGGGAAAAGCGCCGGAGATGTCGGCGGGCTCGGCGCTGCAGTCGCGCGCGACGACCGGCATGGCGCCGTGATCGTGGATCTCGGCGAGGATGTCGTCGAGGGTTTTGGCGTTGGGCGCGCGGACTTCGAGCCGAGCGTAGCTGGCGTCGTTCTGGCGCTGGCCGACCTGGATGTCCTTGAGGACGTAGGAACCGCCGCGGGTGTTGATGATGTCGAGGACTTTGGGGAACAGGAGCGAATCGATAATGTGCCCCTGGAGTTCGACTTCCTCGACGAATTCGCTCGCTTTACGGGCCATGGCGACCTCGGATACTGGGACTTTCGATGCTGCCGATATGATATTATAATCGCGGAGCGATCCAGAGAATTTCGGGAGGTAGCGCCATGGCCGTCGGACACGTTCGAGCGACGATTGACGACTTGTACCGCGTTGAGGGGAAAGCTGAGCTTATTGGCGGAAGGATTGTGCACCTCATGGCCACCGGCGACCTCCCCAGCGAAGTAGCGGAGAACATCTCCTCGAGTTTGCGGAGCTATTGCAAGCAATCGGGACGCGGCAAATCCAAGGGAGACAACGTCGCCTATGTCGTCCCCGAGCTGTCCTCCGAACGCGAGTCGTTTTCACCCGATGCGTCCTATCACGAAATTCCGCCTGCTGCGAATCGCATGCGTTTTCTCGAAGGGCCCCCGCTCTTTGCCGTCGAGGTGCGCAGCGAAAACGACTACACGCGGTCGGCGGAACGCGAGATGGCGGCGAAGCGCGACGATTACTTCGAAGCGGGGACGCTCGTCGTGTGGGACGTCGATCCGTTGGCGAAGACAGTCGCGATGTACGTTGGCACGCAACCGGTCCAGATGTTTCGCGCCGGCGACATCGCAAACGCCGAGCCCGCGGTGCCGGGGTGGACGATGCCGGTGGACGAGATTTTCGCGGATTAGCGAGAACGCCCAGGGACGGCTGTCTCTGGGCGTTGCATCCCCAGGGACCGCCGTCCCTGGGCTTTCGCGGGCTGCATTACGCGATGGCGAGGTAGCCCATCGACTTGACGAAGTCGCTCATGGTGACCCAGATGTAGCCGTCGTTGGCGTTGCCGGAGGTGGTGGCGCCGCCGTCGTAGCCCCAGGGGTTGCGGACCTGAACCCACTTGACGCCGCCCGAGATCGTGGTGGCGACCACCGTGTACGCGTGCGTTCCCTGGCTGTTGCCGATCAGCGAGCTGACGGCTTTCGTGTTGGTGGCGGCGACGACGCTCTTGCCCTGGTTGAGCGCGTTGGTGATCTTCGTGTAGTCGGCGTCGCTGACGGACCACTGCGTCGAGGCGGTCTTGCCGGAGAGGGCGTAGATGGCGGCGTGCGGGTGGGTTTGGCCGTTGTTGCCGTAGAACTTCACCCAGGCGCGATTCATG
This sequence comes from Gemmatales bacterium, assembly GCA_038217425.1. Taxonomy (GTDB): domain Bacteria; phylum Planctomycetota; class Planctomycetia; order Gemmatales; family Gemmataceae; genus JAIEPT01. The sequence goes on along the minus strand of JBBQPM010000225.1, from coordinate 5,793 downwards.
ATCGCGACCCACGATTCGCCCTCGACCGACGGCGCGGTGTCGCCGGAGTTCATTTGCCCGTCGAAGCTGACGGTGGTCCAGGTCCAGGCGCCGTTCTTCATGAAGGCGACCTGGTACTGCGGCACGCCGGCCGAATCCCACCCCTTGTAGCTGATCCAGTTCGAGAAGTTGTAACCCGAGGACGTCAGGCTCGACAGCGAGGCGAGGAAGCCGCAGGTCGGGGTGCCGCGTTGGTGGATGTCGTCGCGACTGAAGCCGTTGACGGCGACGACGTCGGCGTTGTAGTCGAGTCCGTTGCCGCCGTCGAAGTATTCTTGTGCCGAGCGATTGCCGTCGTCGAGGAAGTCGGCGCCGTCGCCGCCGATGAGGTAATCGTAGCCGCCCATGCCGTAGAGGAGGTCGTTGCCCGCTTGGCCGTAGATGGTGTCGTTGCCTCCTTCGCCGAAGATTTTGTCGTTGCCGTTACCCCCCTGAATGAGGTCGCTGCCCTGGGTGCCGATGAGCATGTCGTTGCCGTTGCCGCCGAAGATGGTGGCGGCGATGGAGACGGCTCGCATGTCGACGGTGTCGTTGCCGTCCTTGGCATCGACGACGATGGAGCGGACGGCCGACGTGCGGAAGGAACCGACGCCCTCGACGGTGACGTAGCTGCTATTTTGGGTCACGCGAATGGTTTCGCTGGCGTTGGTGCCATTGACGGTGAGCTGTCCGGCGGAGTTGAGCAGAGCCGTGGCAGGGACGAGGCGGTCTTCGAGGGTTTCCAGTTCGGGCTTGCGGGAGTTCTTCAGGTTCATCGTATGTGGCCTTTCGAGCATTTGAGGGTGTCAGGGGGAGTGGGTCATCCGACTCCCTTGAGAGCGTCAAACGCGCGCGAAAGCGGACATTTTTTCCGAAAATTGTTTAGCCGCCGCGTCCTCGCGGCGCGCGCGGGCTCGTCGCGCCGCGAGGGCGCGGCGGCTAAACGATGGCGCGGATCAATTCGCCGCGGGTGAGGTTGAGCGGGCGATTCTGCGGATCGCGGACCTCGGCATGGGGATCGATCCCCAGGAAATGAAAGAGGGTGGCGTGAATGTCTTCGGGGCGGACCATGCCGTCCTTGGGGAAGGCGGCGATGGAGTCGGAGGCGCCGTGGACGACGCCGGCGCGGACGCCGCCGCCGGCGAGTGCGAGCGAAAAGACCGAGCCCCAGTGATCGCGGCCGGCGTTGCCGTTGTGTCGGGGCGTGCGTCCGAACTCGCCCATCCAGAAGACGAGCGTGTCCTCGAGGAGGCCGCGCTGGGCGAGATCGTCGATGAGCGCGCTCACGCATTGATCCATCATCGGCATCAGGTGATCCTTAAGCGAGAAGGCGTTGCGGGCATGCGTGTCCCACGTCCCCTGATTGGGAAACTGTGCGGCCGGTCCCAGGCGCGTCCAGTTGACTTGCACCAGCGGCATGCCGGCCTCGACGAGCCGGCGCGCGAGCAGCAGACTTTGCCCGAAGCGGAATCGGCCATACCGATCGCGGACGCTCTGCGTTTCGAGGTTCAGATCGAACGCATGGCGCATGCCCCCCGCCGACATGAGGTCCAGCGCCTGGCGATACTTCCCCTCGAACTGACTGCTCGCGGCACTCGCATCGAGATGGCGATTGACCTGGGCCAGGAGCGTTTGCCGATGGTCGAAGCGCAGCGCGGGCACGTCGTCCGGCATGGTGAGGCCGGGCGACCGAAAGGTCGGTTCGTGCGGCTGACACGGTATGAGCCAGGGATCGGCGCTTCGGCCCAGGAAGCCCGCGTCCTGTCCTGGCCAGGGGAGGTTGCCGTCGTTCCAGATATGTTCGGGGATGACGACCGACGCCGGCATGCCCTCGGGCTTCATCTTCATCTTGCTGACGAGGGCGGCGAAGCTGGGCCAATTGTTGGGCGCTCCGACGCGGGCGTTCTCCACGCCCATCGGCACGTGCGGCACGCCGGTCAGCATGTAGTAACCCGACGACGAATGGGCGTTGTCGCGCGTCGACACGGCGCGGAGCACGGAGAAGCGGTGGGCGTGCTGCGCCAGCCGAGGCATCAGTTCGCTAACGTGCAGACCGGGGAGCGATGTCTGGATCGGCCTGAAGGGACCGCGAATTTCTTCGGGAGCGTCGGGTTTGGGATCCCAGGTTTCGTGTTGCGGCGGGCCGCCGAGCAGGCAGATGACGATGCAGCGCTTGGCTTTGCCGAACGATCCCACGGCCGTCGGGCTCACGGCCCGCGCCTGCGTCAGATTCCCGAGCGACAGTCCAAGCGCGCCGAGACCGCCGATCTGCAGCCATTGTCGGCGGGTGAGATGCTCGCAGAGCGGCGTGCCGCGGTCGTGGATGGAGAGCATGCATCCCTCGTAGGAGAATTCGTGTGCGTCATTGTAACCTGCGTCGGCACGCGAGTCTACTTCGACCGATGCTTGAGGAACCACGCGTAGAGTTCCGGAGTCGCATAGGCCCGATCCCAGGAGTTGTGCCCCACGCCGGGATACTCGTCGTAGCGGGGCGAAGCGCCAACCCGTTTCAGCGCCTCGATCATTTCGCGCGAGCGCTCCACCTTGACCGCCTTGTCGGCGTCGCCATGGAAGCACCAGATGGGGAGATCCTTGATCTTGGCGGCGTCGTTGGGATCGCCGCCGCCGCACACGGGGGCGAGCGCCGCCCAGCGCGTCGGGTGCGCCGCCGCCAGACTCCACGTGCCGTGACCTCCCATCGAGAGACCGGTCAAGTAGATTCTCTTATTGTCGACCTTGTAGGCCTTTTCGGTCTCGGCGAGCATGGCGAGCGCCCGTTTGGCGTCGCTGCCGTCGGCCTTCCAGCTGCGCAGGTGCGACTGCGGCATGAGGACGAGGAATTCGAAGGTTTTCTCGTTCGCCTTGATATGTTTTGGAAGGCCCACGAGGGTTTGTTTGATGCCGTCCGTGCCGGTTTCGCCGGAGCCGTGCAGGAAGACGATGAGGGGATAGGCCTTGTCTTTCTGGTAGCCGTGCGGCACGAAGAGGGCGTATTTGGCCTCGCCGGCCTCGTCCTTGAAGACCTTGGAAACGAAGCCGGTTTCGGGCCCGTCGGCGCAGACGGCGGAACCGGCGACGAGAAGCCCGAACACGGTCAGAAAGCGCGTGGGAAGCATGGGGAACTCCTGAGGCGGAAGGGTATGACGAGAATCTACGATAGCAGGAACGGCGGAGGATTTCCAGCAATCGATTTTTGACTTGCGGGTCTTTAGGGAAGATGGCACAATCGGGCCGTTCCGATCCTCGAGGCTCGCACAGGGAATCCCTTATGCCGATCAACGTCAACTGTCCGCAGTGCAACATGCGGCTGGCCATTCCGGAAGAGATCATTCAGGGAGGCCGGTCGGTCAAGTGTCCGCAGTGTCAGAATGTGTTCAAGCCGCAGGCCGCCCCGGGCGTTTCGGCCCCGCCGCCGCCGCAGATGATGGCGCCGCCGCCGCCCCCCAGTATGCCGGCCCCCAGCATGCCGCCGGGCAGCGAGGGCTTCGAAACGCCGCCGGCGCCCGCGGGGCCCAGCCGACTGCAGCCGATTTACGACAAGTACCAGAACCTCACGCCGCAACAGAAAAAATACGGCACGATCGGCGGCGGCGTCGCTGCGTTCTTGGTGCTCGTCATGGTCTGGTGGTGCGCCGGCATCTGGCCCTTCGGCGGCAGCTACAGCGTCTCCAACGACTTCTACTACGCCCCCGATAAAGCTCAGGAAATCGAGTCCGTCAACTTCCGCGCCCTCATGAGCACCGACATCTGGAAGAAGGCGATCGCCCACGACGACTTCGCCAAGTTCGTCAAGGCACGCGATGCCGATTCCGACGGCAAGATCGAAAAACTCATCAAAAGCCGGTACGGCATCGAACTCCCCGACCTCGAACGCATCACGAGCATTTCCACCAAGGTCAGCGATCTCACCGAAGAGGAGCGCACTCAGGGAAAAAGCCCCGCGAAGACTCAAGAAGTCGTCATCGTGCATTGCCGAAACGCCAACAAGATCGACCCCGAATCGCTCCACTACAAATACAAGAATAAGCAGGACAAGGTTGGCAGCTTCGAAAAAGTATACACCGTCGAAGGCGACGACGACCGACGCCGAGCGATCTGCATCGTCGACAATTACACCCTCGTACTCAGCGACTTCACGACGCTGAAGGAAGTGCTCAAACGCGGGAAGCGCGCCGAGATGGAACCGGGCCTTTCCGACGCGATCGCGCTGTGCGACTTTAGCGCCGCGTTCGTCATCGCTTCCTCCGTACGCGGCCTGCGACTCAATCAGTTCAAGGACAAGAAGGAACTGCAGGAACTTCAGGACCACGAAATTCGCATGATACGCGTGGACAGCGCGCGGATCTCGATAGAAGCCGGCAAGTATTCCATCAAGGGAGCGAAGAAGGATTCCATGGTGGGTTCGCAAGAGGCTGACGTGACGATCAAGAGCCCGGGGCAACTGATCATGTCAATGTACGGACTTCCGTTCTAGTTCGAACGCGGGCGAAACGCTGTTCCGCGTGACATTCATCGTGTACAGTCGCTCGAGAGCCTGCAGCGCAAGCAAGGCCCGAATTCGAACCTTGCTTGCGCTGCGGGCTCTGCGGAAGGACGCGTTGCGGAACTCGACCGTGTCAACCTCAGCGAGTTCTTGATTAACGCCCAGGAGCCCGCAGCGCAAGCAAGGCCCAAATTCGAACCTTGCTTGCGCTGCGGGCTCTCATTGCGAAATGTCGGTTTCGCTCGTATCTTCATTGCATGAAGGAAACCTACACGCCTGCCGAGGTCCAGCGCGGCCGACTGCTCATTGTCGTCGCCGCGGTGCTGTGGAGCACGAGCGGCGCCTTCACGAAAATCCTCACCAGGCCGACGCCGCTCGATCTCGATCAACCGCTCGAAGGCTTCGCCTGGAGCGGCCACGTCTTCCCCGTGCAGATCGCGTTCTACCGCGCGCTCTTCGCGTCGCTCATGTTCGGCCTATTCCTGCGGCCACGCGACGTGCAGTTCGGCTCCCGGTTCACCTTCGGCTTGCTCCTCCTCATGGGCGCCTGCTTCGCGTGCATGAATATCACCTTCGTCTCCGCCCAGGCGCTGGGGACGGCGGCCAACGCCATCTTGCTGCAGTACTCCGCGCCGCTGTGGATGGTCCTGGCCAGCATCACGCTCCTGGGCGAACCCAGCGATCGACGCAATACGATCATGCTCGCATTCGGCATGCTCGGCATCGGTATCATCGTCGCCAGCGGCTGGACGGAGGGCGACGTCTCCGTGATGGCCATCGGACTTCTGAGCGGCTTCTTTTATGCGTGCGTCGTTTTGTGTCTGCGCTCGCTGCGGGCGCTGCCGAGCCATTGGCTGACGTTTTGGAACCACGCCGTCAGTGCCCTCGTGCTCGTCCCGGTGGTTATCGGCCTGGCGCCTCCCAGTTTCGGACAGCTCGGTCTCTTGTTCCTGTTCGGCGTCGTGCAGATGTCGGCCGCGTACTGGCTGATGGCACGCGGGCTGCGGACCGTCAGCCCCCAGGAAGCGGGGGCCATCACGTTGCTGGAACCGCTGCTCAATCCGCTGTGGACGTATCTGATCTCGGGGGAAACGCCGGAGACCGCGACCTTCGTGGGGGGCGGCGTCATCCTCGCCGCCCTCGCCTGGCGTTACTGGCCGCGCGCGTCGACCCCATGACGTTGCCTGGCCATGTGAGCCGCTCGCCTAATACTACAGCGCTGGAAGTTTGCAGTGCGTTGCAGTAACTTCAAATACAGGAAGCATTTACTCCCCTCTCCCTCCGGGAGAGGG